>NZ_CP123990.1:5151891-5481283 GCF_029919115.1 Variovorax paradoxus | reverse complement strand
CTCCATGGGCATGCTCAAGGCCGCGCAGGTGGCCGACCGCTTCATGCTTGGGCCCGGGGTGGTGTCGCTGTCGCGCGTGTTCCTGGGCAGCCTCGACGTGCGCGCCGCCGCGCGGCCCAGCATGCAGGCCATGGCAGAGGAGGTGGGCGCCTCGGTCTACCTGGCCATACGCGACGGCATGGAGATGGTGCTGATCGAGGCCTGCCGGCCGCGCTCGTCGATGCTTTCGGCCAGGCTCGATGTGGGCTCGCGTGCGCCGCTGGCCAATTCGGCCCTGGGCCGGGCGTACCTCTCGGCGCTGCCGGAGGCGCAGCGCAACCAGCTGATCGATTCGATGCGCCTCTTGCGCGGCCCAGAGTGGGACAGCATTGCACCCGGCATGACCCGCGCCATCGGCGAAGCGCGTCGGCTGGGTTACTGCCTCTCGCTCGGCGAGTTTCACCGCGAGATCAATTCGGTGTCGGTACCCCTCATCGGGCCCGACGGTGAAGTGATGTCGCTCAACGGCGGCGGCGCGGCCTTCGTGTTCACCGAAGAGCGCCTGCGCAACGAACTGGCACCGCGCCTGCATGACATCGCGCTGACCATTGCACGCGACATCGGCGGGCATGTGCCCACGCCCACGCCTTCACCGGGTTAGCAGGCCCGGCGCGGGCCGACCCCACGACTGCAAACACAAGAACGGAGACACAGGTCATGCACCTGAGCGATGAAGAAAAAGCCATGATGGACGGCCGGGACGGACCGGCCGTGCAGAAGGCGATGGACCTCTTGATGCGCTACGGCGAGGCGCTGGGCGCCGAGCGGCTGGTCGAGACGCGCAACGTCTGCGCCACCATCACCTCGACCACGCCGTTCCAGCGCGACTTTGCGCTGGCCAAGGGCGGCGGCATGGATGCGGTGTTCTCCGAGTTCAGCCTCGACAGCCAGGAGACCGTCGAGATTCCGAAGTTCAAGGTGTTCACCAGCCACCTGCAACTGGGCTTCGATCCCGGCCAGCCCGAGCGCATGGGCGTGAGCGAGGAGATCGTTCAGTTCTACAACAAGAGCGAGCGCCATGCGGCGGGCCTCGGCGCGCAGATCATGAACACCTGCACGCCCTACCAAGTGGGCAACATCCCCACGCGCGGCGAACACTGCGCGTGGATGGAATCGTCGGCCGTGGTGTATTGCAACTCGGTGCTCGGCGCGCGCACCAATACCGAAGGGCGCGAAAGCACCGGCGCGGCCATGCTCACCGGCCGCATTCCCTACTGGGGCTATCACCTCGATGAGAACCGCCGCGCCACGCATGTGGTCGAGCTCGATGTCGAAGTCGAGTCGGTGCAGGACTGGGGCTTGCTCGGCTACTACATCGGCGAGCACGTGCAGGAGCGCGTGCCGGTGGTGCACAGCCGGCGCGGCATTGCCCGCGTACCCAACCTGCCGCGGCTCAAGCACTTCGGCGCGGCGGCATCGTCTTCAGGCGGCGTGGAGATGTACCACATTGCGGGCGTCACGCCCGAGGCGCTCACGCTGGAGCAGGCGCTCGCAGGAAGAGCGCCGGTGGAGGTGCTGCGCTACGGCGAGGCCGAGCGCCGCGCGACCTACGAGAAGATCAACGCGACGGGCAAGGAAGCCGAGGTGCAGTACGTGATGCTCGGCTGTCCACACTACACCATCGAGCAGATCTGGGAGGCCGCGCAGCTCATCGAAGGGCGCAAGGTGCATCCGGATTGCGAGCTGTGGATATTCACCCCGCGCGCCATCAAGTCGCTGGCCGACCGCAACGGCTACACCAAGATCATCGAGGACGCGGGCGGCATCATCATGTCCGACAGCTGCTCCGCCATGAGCCGCGCCGTGCCCAAGGGCACGAAGACCGTGGCGCTCGACTCGGCCAAGCAGGCGCACTACCTGCCCGCCATTCTTGGCGTGCAGGCGTGGTTCGGCAGCACGGCGGAATGCATCGATGCGGCGTGCACCGGGCGGTGGAATGGAGGCATGCAATGAAGCTCGCTCTCCGGACTTTCTCCCTCCCCCTCCGGGGGAGGGCAGGGGTGGGGGCATGCGGCGCATCCATCGAGCGCTCTGGCTGCCCCCATCCCAACCTTCCCCCGAAAGGGGAAGGAGCAAAACCATGAGCGCGATCGCAGACAACACATCCACGCTCGTCATCCGCGGCCGCAAGGTGGTCGGCGGCGTGGCCGAAGGCGAGGCACTCGTCACGCGCGACCGCATCTCGGGCTGGGGCGGCATCGATCCGCGCACCGGCACCGTCATCGAAACGCGGCACGAGCTGCGCGGCCAGAGCTTTGCGGGCAAGGTGCTGGTGTTTCCGGGGGCCAAGGGCTCGTCGGGCTGGTCGGCCATGTTCCACATGACGCGGCTCATGAACTCCGCGCCCGCGGCCTTCCTGTTCAACGAGATGACCACCAAGATGGCGCTGGGCGCGGTGGTCACGCACTCGCCCTCGATGACCGGCTTCGAGCGCGACCCGCTCGAATGCATCGAGACCGGGGACTGGGTGCGCGTGGACGCCGACCGCGGCGTGATCGAGATCACCAAGAAGAACAAACCCGGAGACCGCCCATGACCACCCGCCCCCTGCGCAGCAACTTTCCGCGCGGCTCTTATCTTTGGTCAGTGCGCAATGCGCACTGGCGCGCGCTCGGCATTCCGGAAGAAGACTGCGAGAAGCCGAAGATCGCCATTGTCAACAGTTCGTCGGAACTGGCCGCGTGCTTCAGCCATCTCGACAAGGTGGCAGCAGAAATCAAGATCGCGATCCGCGCCGCCGGCGGCGTGCCGTTCGAGATCCGCACCGCGGCGCCCAGCGACTTCATCACCGGCGCGGGCGCGCGCGGTGCCTACATGCTCGGTGCGCGCGACCTGGTCACCAACGACATCGAAGTGGCCGTGGAGGGCGCGCAGCTCGACGGCATGGTGTGCCTCACCTCGTGCGACAAGACCGTGCCGGGCCAGCTCATGGCGGCGGCGCGGCTCAACATTCCCACATTGCTCGTGCCCTGCGGCTACCAGCCCAGCGGCGAGTACCGCGGCAAGCACATGGACATCGAAGAAGTGTTCATCGGCGCGATGCACGCGGTCACGGGCAACCTTCCGGTCGAAGAACTCGTGGGCATGAGCCGCGAGGCCATTCGCGGGCCGGGTGTGTGCTCGGGCCTGGGCACGGCCAACTCGATGCACATCGTCTGCGAAGCGCTCGGCCTGGCCTTGCCGGGCAGCGCACCCGTGGCCGCGCTGAGCCCGAAGATGATGGCCGACGTGCGCGCGGCCGGCACGCGCATCGTGCAGATGGTGTGGGACGACCTGAAGCCGCGCGACATTCTCACGCCCGGCGCCTTTGCCAATGCGGTGCGCGCGGTGCTGGCCATCGGCGGCTCGCTCAATACCGCCAAGCACCTGCAGGCGGTGTCGACCGAAGGCGAATGCGGTGTCGACGTGTATGGACTTTTCGAAAGCCTGGGCCCGACGACGCCGGTGCTGGCCGGCGTGCGGCCGATCGGCGAACACAGCATCGAAGCCTTCGAGGCGGCGGGCGGTTGCCGTGCGCTCATGAAGCAGCTTGCTCCGTTGCTGGACACGAGCGCACTCACCGTCACGGGCGGCACCGTGGCCGACAACCTGCAGGGTACCGAAGTTGCCGACGCAGAGGTGATTCGCCCCATCGTTCGGCCGGTCGCCCCGCTGCCCGCCATCGTGCTGCTGCGCGGCAATCTTGCGCCCGAGTCTGGCCTCATCAAGACCGGCATCGTCGAACGAAAGGTGCGCAGCTTCACCGGTCCGGCGGTGTGCTTCTGGACTTCGGACGCCGCCATTGCCGCAATGAAAAAAGGCGAGATCGTGCCGGGCCAGGTCGTCGTGATGCGCGGCGCCGGTGCCTGCGGTGGCCCGGCGATGGGCGGCGGCGCCTCGCGCGTGGTGTTCGCCATCGACGGCGCGGGCCTGGGCGACCAGGTCGCGATCCTGACCGACGGGCACCTTTCGGGCCTGGTCTGCAAGGGGCTCGTGGTGGCCGAGGTCTCGCCCGAAGCCGCTCTCGGCGGCCCGCTGGGGCTGGTGCGCGATGGCGACGTGATCACCATCGACCTGGACGCCCGCCGCCTCGACATTGCATTGACCGATGCGGAGCTGCAGGCGCGCCGCGCCGACTGGCAGGCGCCGCCGCCCGCCTTCGACACTGGCTGGCTGCAGCAGTACCGGCGCAACGTGAGCCCGCTGTCCAAGGGCGCCGTGCTCGTGCGCACCGAACGTCCCGAACCCTCGGGCTAGCAACACCTTTCGACCCGGCCTTCGCCAACCGGTGCGCACCCCCGTGCGCATCCGGTGGCGCAGCCCTGCGCGCGTTCCGAGTTTTTCAACCAAGAGAAGAAGCAGGAGACAAGAAAACCATGAAGAAGATCTTGATGTGGTCAGCGCTAGGGCTGGCGACCAGCGGCGCGGCGCATGCGCAATCCAGCGTGACCGTGTTCGGCGTGATGGACCTTGGGGTCCAGTACACCAACGGCGATGGCGGCGGTTCGGTCAAGGCGCTGTCCAACGGCGGGCTTTCAACGAGCCGGCTCGGATTTCGCGGCACCGAAGACCTGGGCGGTGGCCTGCGCGCGGGTTTCTGGCTGGAAGGTAGCCTGAACCCGGACACCGGCACCGGCCGTGCGAGCAACAGCAACAACCAGACGAGCGGCGCGGGAACGGCGGGGCCGATCACCTTCGACCGCATGTCTTTCGTGAGCCTCTCGCACCAGAAGATGGGTGAACTGCGCCTGGGCCGCGACTTCATTCCCACGCACTACAACAGCATCTACTTCGATCCCTTCAACGCCAATGGCGTGGCGCGCGCGGGCAATCTCACGTTCGCGGGTTCGGGCACCGGGCCGCTCCCATCGGCCATCACGGGCAGCAACACGGTGAGCTATTGGCTGCCGGCGGGGCTCGGCGGGTTCTACGGCATGGCGATGATCGGCACGGGCGAGAACGATTCCACCGCGCCCAACCGCGACGACGGCAACTTTGCCGGTGCGCGCTTCGGATTCGCCTCGGGCGCATTCGACATTGCCGCCGCCGTGACGCGCACCCACTACGACGCGACCGCCACCATCGGCAACTACACGCACGCCAACATCGGCGGCACGTGGGATGCGGGGTTTGCGAAGTTCTTCGCGCTCTACAACAAGGTCACGGTGAAGCTTGCTGCCGGCACGGTGCGCAAGAACACCACCGAGATCGGCGCGCACATTCCGGCCTTCGAAGTGGGCCGCATCCGCGTGAGCTACGCCTACCTGGACGATCGCAGCGACGAGAGCCTGCGCAACGCCAACGGCATGCCGCGCAACCGCGACGACGCGCGCCAGTTCGGCATCGGCTATGTGCACAACCTCTCCAAACGCACCGCGCTCTACGGCACCTATGCGCGGCTCATGAACAGCGGCCAGGCCCGCTATCTCGTCAGCGGCGGCGTGGCACCGGCCGGTGGCCGCCGCTCGTCGGGCTGGGAGCTTGGCGTGCGGCATCTCTTCTGAACAAGGAGCAAGAAATGCGACGCAGAAACCTGACGCTGGCGGCCCTCACGGGGAGCACGCTGGCAATGCTGCCCGGTGCGGCAGCGTGGAGCGCCGAGACCTATCCGGACAAGCCGGTGCGCCTGATCGTGGGCTTTGCACCCGGCGGCGGCGCCGACGCGCTCACGCGCATCATCGCGGAGGGGCTGTCGAAGCAGCTCGGCCAGCAAGTGATCGTGGAGAACCGGCCCGGTGCCGACGGCGTGCTCGCGGCGCAGGCCACGTCATCGGCCAAGCCCGACGGCTACACGCTGTTGATGGGCACCAACACCGCGATGGTTGCGGCGCCCACGCTGCGGCCAACGCCGCCCTACGATCCGTTCAAGGCCTTCACGCCGATCAGCTCGGCCGGCCAGTTCTCGATGTTCCTGGTGGTGCCTTCGAGCCTGCCGGCAAAGAGCGTGACCGAACTGCTGGCCCTGGTCGCTGCCAAGCCTGGCGCCTACAACTCGGCATCGAGCAACAGCGCTTCGGAACTGGCCATGCTGCAACTGCTGGGCGAACGCAAGGTGGTGAACGCGCGCTACAAGGGCGACATGCAGGCCATGACCGACCTGCTCGGCGGCCAGATCCACATGATGTTCACCACCGGTACGCTGGCCCCGGGCTTCGTGAAAGAGGGGCGCATTCGCGCGCTGGTCACGCTGGTTCACCACCGGTACGCTGGCCCCGGGCTTCGTGAAAGAGGGGCGCATTCGCGCGCTGGTCACGCTGCTGCCGCAGCGCAGCGCCTTGCTGCCCGATGTGCCCACGGGCGGCGAATTGGGGCTGGGCAAGCTCACCATCACGCCCTGGGCCGGTTTCTTCGGACCGCCGGGGCTGCCGCAGGCCATTACCGCCAAGCTGTCGCAGGAGCTGCAGAACACGCTGAAGCGGCCGGAGGTGCATGCACAACTGGTGCAGCAGGGCTTCGAGGGCTACGGCATGAGCCCCGCAAAGTTCACCGAGTTCTTCCGCGCGCAATACGACGCCTTCGGCGCCACGGTGAGGCAGCACAACGTCAAGTTCGAATAGCCGCCGCAGTTGCGGCTCAGAGCCCCATCGAGCGCGCGTTGCTGCGCCAGAACGCCGCATCCGGAAACGAGCCCGCGCCGGCCGCGGCGTTGTCGGCCATGTGCTCGGCGCGGCTGGTGCCGGGAATGGTGCAGGTCACGGCGGGGTGGCTCAGCACAAACTTGAGCAGCACCTGCGCCCAGCTTGTGCAGCCGATTTCGCCGCCCCACGCAGGTAGCGGCTTGTCCCGCAGCCGGCGCAGGAGGCCGCCGCCGCCAAATGGCATGTTGACGATGACCGCCACACCCCGCTCGGCCGCGAGCGGCAGCAGTCGCTGTTCGGCTTCGCGCGCGTCGATCGAATAGTTGATCTGCAAAAAGTCGAGCTTCTCGGCGCGCAGCACGGCCTCGACCTCGTCGTAGGCAGAGGCGGTGTAGTGCGTGATGCCGATGTAGCGCACGCGGCCTTTGTCCTTCCAGCCGCGCAGCGTGGAAAGATGGGTTTTCCAGTCGACCAGGTTGTGCACCTGCATCAGGTCGATGCGTTGGGTGCGCAGCCGGGCGAATGACTGCTCCATTTGCGCAATGCCGGCCTCGCGGCCCGATGTCCAGACCTTCGTCGCAAGAAAAGCCTTGTTCTCGCGCTGCTTCGATGCAGCCAGCAAGTCGCCGGTGGTTTCCTCGGAGCGGCCGTACATCGGCGAACTGTCGATCAGCTTGCCGCCGGCTGCGAAGAGGGCGTCGAGCACGCCGGGCAGGCGCTTGTATTCGTCGGTGCCCGGGCGCTGGTCGAAGCCGATCCAAGTGCCGCAGCCGACAACCGGCAGGGCTTCCTGGGTGGAAGGAATGGGGCGGGTGTTCATGGTCATCGCAGGCCTGCCTTGTTGCTGTGCAAAGGAGGGGAGCGCGGCACCGGCGCAGAGTGCGGCGCCTAGCCTGAGCAGTTGGGCGCGCGTGATGGGGAGGCGTGGGGCGTTCGTGAGTGGCGTCACGAATCAAATTTTGCGCCTGGGCTTTTTACTCGGCGCTTGCTGGGGCTATCTTGGGGGTGTTGTTACGCTGCTTCAGGGCGGCGCACCCGCCGACGGGGGACATTCGCGGAGGGGAGTACCCGGTGGCCTGTGCACACGCCTGAAAAAGAACTTACCCCGCCCCGCAGAAAGCACTCAACGCAAATAGCGCCCGTCAGCCTTGAGCATCGAAAGCTCAGAAAAGGTCAGCCCCCGGTGCTCGCCCGGTCGGTAAGACACAGCAATTCCGCCGATGTCCAGCGCCTTGAACGACTCGAGCCCCTTCTGCAGCGAATCGGGCGTAGGGCTGGTGCCCGCCCGCTTCAGGCCTTCGACCATCACCTTGGCCGCCACATAGCCTTCGAGGCTCGCGTAGCTGAACTCCGTCGCGCCGATCTTCTTCATGGCCGCCTGGTACTCGGCAATCACCGGCATGGCGCTGTTCCATGGGTAGGGCACGACCTGCGAAATGACCACGCCAGCTGCGTCCTTCTTGATGTCCTGGAACAGCTTCTGGCCGTTCAGGAAAGAGAACGAATAGAAAGCCGTTTCGCCGCCCGCCGCGCGGTAGGCGGTGATGAACTTGGCCGCCACGTCGTTCGTGGCCGACAGCACCACGGCCTTGGGCTTGAGCTTGGCCAGTTCCGCCGCGCGATCGGCGGCGTCGGAGCCGTCGTTCTTGATGGCCACGCTGCCGACCATTTTTTCGCCGCGTTCGGCAATGAACTTTTGCGTGCTCTCCATCGCCGAGCGCGCGCCCGGGTTGTCGTTGTGCGCAAAGGCGATGCGCGACAGGCCGATGGTGAACAGGTGGTTCACGATGCGGCTGTATTCCTCGTCGAAGCTGATGCGCACCGGAAAACCGTATTCGGACGGTTTGACCACCGGCGCAGCGCCCGTGTAAGAGCCCACGACCGGAATCTTGAGCTCGTTGGCAGCCTTCAGTGCGCCGACCGCCGACGAGGTGCCGATGGGCATCAGGATGCCCACGGCGCCGTCCTTCACGAAAGTCTTGACGTTCTCGGCGCCCTTGGCGGGGTCGTACGCATCGTCGAGTTGGCGCAGTTCAATGGGGCGGCCATTCACGCCGCCTGCTGCATTCACCGCGGTGAACAGCGCGCGGATGCCGACCAGCGGCTCGGTCGACAACGTGGCCAGCGGGCCGGTCTGCACATAAGTCTGGCCAACCAGGAGCGGCTTGGTTTGCGCCTGCGCAGCAGGCTGTACCGCAAGGAGGAGGGCAGCAAAGGCCGAAGCCAGCAAATGAATCTTTTTGTATTGCATGGTCACAAATTGTTTGTTCGACCATCTTAAGAGGCAAGGCGCTTTGGGTAAATCGCTATTTGCCACTTCCCGGTTGCAGCCCATGGAATACTGTATAAAAATACAGTTAACGATTGCATCATGGGCCTCCCTTTCCTCAACTCCTTTTCCGCCGCCGCAGGCCGTGGCGTCTGGCATGCCGACGAGCTTGGCCTGGCCGACGCGCAGGTCGTTGCCACCGGCCACGCCGCGCTCGACGCCGAGCTGCCGGGTGGCGGCTGGCCGGTGGGCGCGATGACGGAGTTGCTGCAAACCGCGCCAGAAGCCCATGTCTGGCGGCTGCTGCTGCCTGCCTTGGCTCAGGCAGTCCAGGCGCGTGGCGGGCCGGTGGTGCTGATCGGCGCGCCCTATGAACCCTGCGGGCCGTCGCTCGCGGCGCAGGGTCTGCCGGTGGAAGCGCTGATGTGGGTCCGGAGCGACGCGCCGGCTTCGCGGCTGTGGGCCTGCGAGCAGGCGCTGCGCTGTGCGGATGTGTCCGCGGTGCTCGCATGGCTGCCGCAGGCCCGGGTGGGCGAGTTGCGCCGGCTGCAACTGGCTGCAGCCCAGCATGACGTGCTGCTCTTCGTGTGCCGGCCCGAATCGGCCGCGCAGGGTGCTTCGCCGGCGCGGCTTCGGATTCAGGTGGAAAGCTGCGAGGCCGACAGCTCGCAGATCGAACTGCGCATTCTCAAGCGCCGCGGGCCGCCCTTGGCCGCGCCGGTGATGCTGCCCGCGCGCAACGAGCGCATGGCCGCATTGCTGGCGGCTGCCCGGGTGCGCCGCAAGCTGCGGCTGCAGCAGCAGGGCACGGCGCCGGCCGGCGAAGCGGCAACGTCCGCCACGGCGACGGTGGTGCGCATCGACGCATGGAAGGGAGGCCCCAGTGCACTGGATCGCATTGCGGTGGTCGCTTGAATCCGATTCGCCTGACGAAGCGCAGCCCCTGCCCACGCCCGAGGCGCTGGGATGGTGGGCGCTGCAATACACGCCGCACGTCGCCTGGCAAGACGAGGCGCTGATGCTCGAGGTTTCGGCCTGCGAGCGCCTGTGGGGTGGGCGCTCTTCGCTGATGCGCCAGCTGGCCCACGAGAATCCCGCGCCCGATGCCGTGATGCGCGGCGCGCAGGGCGCGACCAGCCTCATCGCACTGGCCCGGCTGCGCATGTTCGAACGCGGCGAAAGCCGGCCCAAGGATATTCCTGCCGGCTTGCCGCTGTACACGCTGAGCGCCGCGCGCGAGCACCTCGACCTGCTCGAACGCCTGGGCTGCCGCACCTGGGGCGACGTGGCAGCCTTGCCGCGCGGGGGCTTGACGCGGCGCTTTGGCGCGGCGTTGCGCGAGGCGCTCGACGTGGCATGGGGCCTGCGCCCCGAAAGCCACAGCTGGCTTACGCTGCCCGACGTGTTCGAACAGAAGCTGGAGCTGCCCGCACTGGCCGAAACCGCGCCCGAGCTGATGTGGTCGGCCAACCGCCTGCTCACGGCGCTGCAGTTCTGGCTGCGCGCCCGCCAGCGCGGTGCGCGCGCGCTCGAGCTGCAATGGACGCTCGACCTCAAGCGCTTCAACGGCGTGAACCTGCCGCCGCACCAGCAGGTCACCGTGCGCACGGCCGAGCCCACGCAGGACATGGCACATCTGCGCCGCCTGCTCTCCGAAAAGCTTGCCCTCACCACGCTTGCGGCGCCCGCAAGCTGGCTGCGCCTCCGCACGCTCGAAACCGATCCCTGGGCCGGTGCCAGCACCAGCTTTCTGCCCGAAGACAACCGCAAGGGCGACAAGCTGCACGAAATGGTCGAGCGGCTCAGCGTGCGGTTGGGTCCTCAGCAAGTGGTGGTGCCCGTGGCCCAGGCCGACCACCGGCCCGAGCGCAAGCAGGCGTGGCGGCCCGCGCTGCAGAAAGACAATGCGCTGCCGGGCACCCGCAAGGAAGCCAAGGAAACAGCAAAGGCGAAGGCCGCGGCTTCGCAGCCCGATGCGCTCTACCCCCCGTGGCTCTTGCCCGAGCCGTTGCTGCTCGAGATGGACGGCGAGCGCCCGTGCTACCGCGGCCCCCTCAGCAAGCTGATCGGGCCGCAGCGCGTCGAGGCCGGCTGGTGGGGCGGCAAGGAAGACGGCGGGCAGCCCGCCATGCGCGACTACTACGTGGCGGAAAGCCCCGAAGCCGGGCTGGTGTGGATCTTTCGCGAGCGGCTCTCCGCACGCTTTTCCCAGGGCGAAGTGCGGTGGTACCTGCAGGGGTTCTATGCCTGACCTGAGCGAAAAGCAGCTGCGCGGACGCAACTCCGCCAAGGTGCATGCGCTGCCGTTGCCCTTGCGCAAGAAGCCGCCGCCCACGCTGCCCGACTATGCCGAGCTGCACTGCCTGACCAACTTCAGCTTCCAGCGCGGCGCCTCGACGCCCGAGGAGATGGTCGAGCGCGCCTACCAGCTCGGCTACACGGCGCTGGCCATTACCGACGAGTGCTCGGTGGCCGGCATCGTGCGCGCGCACGTCTGCTTGCGCGATCTGCCGGCCAAATTGGAAGAACACGAGCGCGACCATCCTGACGAGCCGCCGCTTCCGCGCAACCCCGATTTCCGGCTGCTGTTCGGCAGCGAGTTCCGCTTCGAGCGCTTCAGGCTCGTGGTCATCGCCAACGACACCGAGGGCTGGGGCAACCTGTGCGAGTTCATCACCGCCGCGCGCAACACCGAGCTGCCCAAGGGCGAATACCGCGTGAGCTGGGACGAGAGCGATGTGGCTTCGCTGCAGCACTGCCAGGTTCTTTTTGTGCCGCACAGGGCGCCGGGCGGTGCCATGGACGTCGCCTCGCTGCATGAAGACCTGCTGGCCGCCAAGGCGCTCTATGGAGAAAACCTGTGGCTGGCGCTGGAAATGCTCAACGAGCTCGACGACGACCTGTGGTTTGTCACGCTGATGCAGGCGGGCGAGCACGTGGGCGTTCCGCTCGTGGCGGCCGGCGACGTGCACATGCATGCGCGCTCGGCCAAGCCGCTGCACGACGTGCTCACCGCCGTGCGCGAAGGCAAGACCGTGGCCGAATGCGGCTTTGCGCTGCAGTCGAATGCCGAGCGGCATCTGCGGCAGCGGGTGCGGCTGGCCGAGCTGTACCTGCCCGAAATGCTGTCGAACACGCTGGTGGTGGCCGAGCGATGCCGGTTCAATCCCAATGTGATCCGCGAGACCTACAAGTACCCGCTCGAAACCGTGGGCAACCACGAGACGCCCGTGCAGACGCTGGTGCGCAAGACCTGGGAAGGCGCGGCGGACCGCTTTCCGGGGGGCATTCCGAGCAAGGTGCGCGAGCAGGTCGAAAAGGAACTCGCGCTCATCGTCGAGCTGAAGTACGAGATGTTCTTTCTGACGGTGGAAGACATCGTGCGCTTTGCGCGCTCGAAGCACATCCTTTGCCAGGGGCGTGGTTCCTCGGCCAACTCGGTCGTCTGCTATTGCCTCGGCATTACCGCGGTCAACCCTGAAAAAGGCCACCTGCTGTTCGAGCGCTTCCTGAGCCGGCATCGCAACGAGCCGCCCGACATCGACGTCGACTTCGAGCACCAGCGGCGTGAAGAGGTCATCCAGTACATCTACGAAAAATACGGCCGCGAGCGCGCAGCCATTGCCGCTGTCGTCATCTGCTACCGCTCTCGCAGCGCCTTGCGCGATGTGGGCAAGGCCATCGGCATCGACGAGCGCCTGATCGACGAATTCGCAAAAGACCACTACTGGTTCGACGACACCGTGCTGGGCGAGCAATTGTTCAAGGCGGCTGCGCGCGTGGGCGTGGAAGAAGACGAACTCAAGCTGGTGCAATGGATCGAGATGACGCAGCGCCTCAAGGGCTTTCCGCGCCACCTGAGCCAGCACGTGGGCGGCTTTGTGCTCACGCACACCAAGCTCACGCGGCTGGTGCCGGTCGAAAAGGCATCGATGAAAGACCGCTCCGTCATCCAGTGGGAGAAGGACGACCTCGAAGCCATGGGCATGCTCAAGGTCGACGTGCTCGCGCTGGGCATGCTCAGCGCCATACGCCGCGGGCTCGACCACATGAACCGCTGGCGCGGCTCGATGGTGGAGATGCACCACGTTCCGAACAACGACGCAAAGGTGTTCGACATGATCTGCGACGCCGACACCGTCGGCGTGTTCCAGATCGAAAGCCGCGCGCAAATGTCGATGCTGCCGCGCCTGAAGCCGCGCTGCTATGAAGACCTGGTGATCGAGGTGGCCATCGTGCGGCCCGGGCCCATACAGGGCGGCATGGTGCATCCCTACCTCAAGCAGCGCGAGCGGTTGGCCAAGGGCTTGGCGATCCACTACGAGAAGGAAGAGCTGAAAGAAGCACTCGAGCGCACGCTGGGCGTGCCGATCTTCCAGGAGCAGGTGATGCAGATCGCCATGATCGCGGCCAAGTTCACCGCCGACGAGGCCGATCAATTGAGGCGCGCCATGGCCGCATGGAAGCGCAAGGGCGGCCTCGAAAAGTTCCACGAGAAGCTCGTGAAAGGCATGGTCGACAACGGCTACAAAGAGTCCTTCGCCGAGGCCATCTTCAAGCAGATCCTCGGGTTTGGCGACTACGGCTTTCCCGAAAGCCATGCCGCGAGCTTTGCGCTGCTGGTCACCGTGAGCAGCTGGCTCAAGAATTACGAGCCGGCCTGCTTTCTGGCGGCCTTGCTCGACTCGCAGCCCATGGGCTTCTACAGCCCCTCGCAGCTCGTGCAGGACGCGCGCCGGCATGGCGTGGAAGTGCGGCCGGTCGATGTCGCGTGCAGCGACATCGACACCACGCTCGAAGCCCGCAGCCCCGATGCACCGCGCATGCCGCCGGGCACCGATACGCGCTATGCCGATCGCCTCGGCAACGAGAACCAGCCCGCCGTGCGGCTCGGCCTGAACCGGGTGTCGAGCCTCAGCAAGGAGGGCGCCAAGCGCCTGCTCGCAGCGCGCGCGCAAGCGCCCTTCACCAGTACCGAAGACCTCGCCCTGCGCGCCGAGCTCGACGGCAAGGACATGGCTGCGCTGGCCGCCGCCGATGCGCTGATGTCGCTTTCGGGCCATCGGCGCCAGCAGGTGTGGGACGCCACCGCTCAGCGGCGCTCGCCGGCCTTGCTCAAGGGCGTGCCGATCAATGAACAGGTCCTGCAGCTGCCCGCGGCACCCGAGGGCGAGGAAATCGTCGGCGACTATGCCGCGCTCGGCCTCACGCTGCGGCGCCATCCGCTCGCGCTGCTGCGCCCGCGCTTGGCGCGCATGAAGCTCATGAGCGCCGAAGAACTGCGTGGCCTGCCCAGCGGCCAGACCGCGCGCGCCTGCGGCATCGTCAAGGGGCGGCAGCGCCCGGGCACGGCCAACGGCACCATCTTCGTCACGCTCGAGGACGAAACCGGCAATGTCAATGTCATCGTCTGGAGCCATGTCATCGAAGCCTGGCGCGAGCCGCTGCTCAAGTCGCACCTGCTGGCGGTGCAGGGCACCTGGCAACGCGATGACGACAGCGGCGGCAAGGTGCAGCACCTGGTTGCCACCGGCTTCAAGGACCTGACGCCGCTGATGGGGCGGCTGGCGCAGAGCAACACCAGCCGCGATTTTCATTGACGGCGCGGATGCAACCGATCGTTCCATGGCTCGCGCAACCGGCCACTTTTCGCTAACCTGCTTCTTCCATGTCCGCACTTGCACTTGATCCCGTCGTCGCCCTGCCGATCGGTCCGCCGCCGCCTGCGCCCGATGTGCCCATACCCATGCCGCCGCCACCGCAGCCCGGTCCGCCGCCTGAAGGAGACCCGCCGCCCGTGGAGCCGCCGTTCACCGACCCCGGCTTTCCGCCGCCGGTGATCGATCCGCCGCCGCCCATGCAGAAAACCGGCGAGGTGCCTTTCGGAAAGGCGCACGCGCGGCGGCTGCGCGAAATCTACCGTTCGGCCGGCTGGCCCTGCTGCGACACCATCGAGGTCGAGTTGCTGGCCGGCGGGTTTCTCGAGCGCGTTCGCACGCCGCACGGCCACGAAACCCTGCGCGTCACCGACGCCGGCATTGCCCGCATTGCCACCACGCTCACCATCAACCGCGCGGCGCTCTCGCCGCATGAGGCATTGGTCGAACGCGTGGCACGCGAAATGACGCGCGGCGGCCGCATCGCCTGGCGCGGCCTGGGCCTGCGTGCGCGCCTGCCGCCGCTCGAAGAGGGCGGCAAGCCGCGCTGGTGCATTGCAAAGCCCGATGTGTTTTCCATTCGCAATACCAGCGTCGAGGCCTATGCGCACCCCATCGTGCACGAGGTGAAGGTGAGCCGCGCCGACTTGCTGGGCGACCTGCGCAAGCCCGACAAGCGTGCCGCCTACCTCGACTTGGGTGGCGAGTGCTGGTACGTGCTGGGCAACGACGCGCGCGGCCGCCCGATTGCGTCTGCCGACGAAATTCCGCAGGAGTGCGGTGTGCTGGTGCTCGAAGGCGAACGGCTGGTGGTGGCGCGCGCCGCTGTGCACCGTGCGTTCGAGCGCATTCCGTTCGGCGTGTGGCTGGCGCTTGCAAAGGCGCAACCCATTGCGGGCTTCGATGACGATGCGCAGGACATGCTGGGCGACGATGCGCGTTGAGTGACGGCGGCCTGCACGGCCGCCGCGTTGCAACTCACTCGGCCTCAGGCCACCACTGTTCGGCCGTCGTGCGAATGATGCGCGCTGCTTGCAGGCGAATGTCCTTGCCGTCGCCGCGCTCCCTGTCGGAGACCACGCGAAACGGCCAGGTCGAGATGCGGCCCGCATGCGGGCGAAGCAGTGGGCGCCTTGGCGGCGAGAAAAACAGGATCCGCGCAGAAGGCGCTGGCGGGCTGGCGGTGGTCATGGTGTCGCCTCGAATGTTGCTCTGGGAGACGAGTAATTCTAGAGGAAACACTGTATGAACGTACAGTATATTTGCGCTGTCTCAAATGCTGAGAAGCGGGTGCGAGGCCCTCGGCATGTCGGGTCCGCTGCGCAGGTTGCGCTCGATGAATTCGCGGGCAAGGGCCTCCACGTTGGCCGGCGCCGGGGTGATGAAGGACATGCGGTATTTCAGCAGCCGGCCATTGCGCCCCGTGAGATAGGTGAACGAGTCATAGGTCTTCCGGCTCTGGGCGTGCAGCACGCGAAAGCTCACGCGCCGGAAGGCCTGTCCGTCGATCAATTCATCGCGCACCGGGCCGACCTCCACCTTGGCATAGACGCCTCTCGCGCCCGCAAGCCGGACCTCTTCCACGGCGGCCTTGAAGTGCTCGTCGAATTCCGGATCGGCGACGCCGGCGGCCCAGTCGCTGCGCTTCATGCCGTACACGTAGACGTCGACCCAGCCCACGTTGCTTTGGTACCGGTGGCTGACGCCCAGGCCGGGCTGCCCGGCCTCGTACGAGGTCGAGCGCACGTACTGCCATTGCACCGCACTGGCGGCCGGAGCCGAGGCGGCGGGAGGTTTCGCGGGCGGCGCGGTGCAGCCCGCGAGCAGGGCTGCGGCCATCAAGATCAAGGCAGGCCAGCGCTTCGTCATGAAAGGCCTGCCTGAAACGGGTGGCTGCCTCGGCCGTCAGTCCGGCCGGACTTCGAAATACGCTTCGTCGGCCTCGCCCAGCGCGCGAAAGCCCGCGGTCTTGGCGGCTTCGTAGGCCTTGGCCCAGTTTGCGGCCAGCGCGATCTCGTCTTTCGTCAACTCGTCGGCACTCGATTCGCTGGCGTTTTCGAAGGCCTTCAGCGCCTGCGTCACGCCGTCGCCCAGCAGCTTGTCGAGTTCGCGCCGAAAGCGCGACTCCGCCGCGGAAATGACTTCGGCCGGTGCATCGGGGAAGTCGATCAGGTTCACTGTGTAGCTCATGGGCCGGATGCTACGTGATGGCAACAGCCCCGTCCTCCGGTGGCGCTGTTGCCGCGCGTGTCAGGGGTGTGCCGCCAACTGTGTGCCCGCGCTCACGCCGCCGCTTGCAGCCATCGCCTCGGGCGGCATCGACGCCGCGGTTTCGGGCTGCGCTCTGATGGAGGCGCAGCGGCCGTAGGTGTCGTCGAAGCGCACGATGTCGTCCTCGCCCAGGTAGCTGCCGGTCTGCACCTCGATCACTTCGAGCATGGTCTTGCCCGGATTCTCGAGCCGGTGGATCGCGCCCGAGGGCAGGTAGATGGATTCGTTCTCCCGCACCAGGCTGACCTGGCCGTCGCATGTGGCCCTGGCCGTGCCGCGCACCACAATCCAATGCTCGGCGCGGTGGTGGTGCATTTGCAGCGACAGCTTGGCGCCCGGATTCACCGTGAGGCGCTTCACCTGGAAGCGGTCGCCGAAGTCGAGCCTGTCATAGGCGCCCCAGGGCCGCACCACGCGCCGGTGTTCGGTCGCCTCGGCCTGGCCTTGCTGCGCGAGCATGCGCACCACCTCGCCGACCTGCTCGGCGCAATCCGCCTTCGCCACCAGCACAGCGTCGGGCGTGTCCACGATGATCAGGTCTTCCGTGCCCAGGGCCACCACCGGCCGGTGCGGCGCATGAATGAAGGTATTGCGCGCACGCAGCGTCCTGGCCTGGCCGCTCAGGCGGTTGCCGGTGCCGTCTTCCGGATGCAGTGTGGCCACGGCGTTCCAGCTTCCCACATCGCTCCAGGCGCCTTCGAACTTCACCACGGCAATGTTCTGCTGCTTTTCGAGCACCGCATAGTCGATGCTGTCGCTGCGGCAAGCCTGGAAGGCCTCCGGGTCCAGGCGGTCGAAGCTGCCTTCGCTGGAAATACCGGCGGTCGCGCGCTGGCAGGCCAGAAGGATGTCGGGCGCATGCGCGTTCAAGGCGGAGATCAACGTACTCGCCTGCACCAGGAAGATGCCCGCGTTCCAGCTGTAGCCGCCGTGCAGGATCAGCGATTCGGCCACCGCCGCGGTCGGCTTTTCGACGAAGCGCACCACGGCCCGGCTGCAGCCGTCGGCCGACACTGCGCCGGCTTCGATGTAGCCATAAGCGGTGCTCGCGAAAGAGGGCATCACACCGAAGGTCACGATGTGCCCGGCCAACGCCGCGTCGACGCCGCGCCGTATCGTCTCGGCGAAAAGCGGCGTGTCGGGAATGTGGTGGTCGGAGGGGGCGAACAGAAGCAGGTCGTCCTTGCCGGCGAGCAGTGCCGCCGCGGCCATGGCTGCCGCGGTGTTGCGCGCCATCGGCTCGAGGATCTGCCGTCCGGTCGCGCCGGCTTTCTCGACAGCCTCGCGCACCAGGAAGCGGTGGTCTTCCGATGCAATGCAGGTGATGTTGCTGTTCAGGCTGCACAGGCGCTCCAGCGTCATCTGCAGCAGGCTCTTCTCGCCGATGAGCGGCGCAAACTGCTTGGGAAGCGTCTTGCGCGAGAGCGGCCACAAGCGCGTGCCGCTGCCTCCGCAAAGCACGACGGGGTGGATGGTGGGGGTGTTCATGGCCATGTCCTTTGCTCAGAGCTGCCCCGTGTTGGTGGCAAAGCTGACCGCCTGCGCACGCGAATGCACCTGCAGCTTCTTGTAGATGTTCTTGATGTGGGCGTTGACCGTCTGCCCCGAGATACCAAGCCTCATGCTGATCTCCTTCGACACGCAGCCGCGCGCCACGCAGCGAAGCACCTCGCGCTCGCGGGTCGTCAGTGTGACCTCGCGCTGCTGCGGCGCTTCTATCGGGGGCGGCTCGGCGGTGTGCTGGTTCATGCGCGTCAGCAGCCTGCGCGCCAGCTTGGGCGTAATGGCCGCGCCGCCGTTCACCACCTGCAGCACCGCCTGCGCAAAGCTCTGCAGCCAGGCATGCTTGAGCAGGTAGCCCGTGGCGCCAAGCTCGAAGGCGTGCATCACGTGGGCGTCGTCTTCCATGGCCGAGATCACGATGATTTCGCAATAGCGATGCAGCTTGCGTGCCTCGCGAATGAGCTCGAACCCCGAGCCGTCGCCTAGCCGCAGGTCGACCATCAGCACGTCGAATTCGTGAGTCGTCAGCAGGCGGCGTCCGTCGCGCACGCTGCCGGCTTGGGCCTCCAGCTGTATTCGCATGTCCGACAGCAACTCCTGCGCGATCACGCGGCGCATGAACTCGTCGTCGTCGACGAGCAGCACGCGAACCGGGGCATCTTCCTGCCCGGTCAGGAAATGCGGCCAAAGCGGTTCGGCCGGAGGACAGACGCCGGACGGATAAACCGTGCGGCGCTCGGACGCCCGAGCGGAATCAGGGGAGTCGGAAGAGTGAGGCGCGGTGTCGGACATGAAGATTCCTAATGAGTTTTCAGGGTTGGACGAGGTTTCACGTTCTTGAAAAAGTCATGGGCTGGATCCGGTGGGCGCGGGCACCGCGAGCGGCTCGGCCACGCAGCGCAGCAGCTCGCGCTCCAGGCGCTGCAGGATGGCGTTGCGGTCCAGCTCCGTTTCGGCGAACGAACGCGCCGCAGCGCCCATGGCCTCGCGCCGGGGGCGCGACACCGCCAGCTGCGCAATGGCATCGGCCAGGGCATCGGCATCGCCGGGGGCAACCACCATGCCGCGGCCGGAGACCACGTTGCTCAGTTCGGTGCCCGCATGGGCCGTCACAATCACCGCCTTGCCGCTTGCGAGCATGCCGGCCAGCTTCGAAGGCATCACCAGGTCGGCGGCATCGGCGCGCTGCGGCAGCACGTGGATGTCTGCCATGCCGAGCAACTCGTTGAGCCTTTCGGCGGGTTGCAGGTCCATGAAGTGCACTCGGGGCAGGCTTGCGCAGGCGGCCATCAGCGGCTCGCGGCTCGGGCCGTTGCCGCAAAAGACGAAGTGGATGTGCGCGGCCGCAACCAGGCGTTGCGCCGCATCGGCCAGCAGCTCGATGCCCTGCTTGGCACCCAGGCTGCCCGCATAGAGCACCACCACGTCGTCCGCCGGAATGCCGAGCATGCTGCGGTATCCGTTGGCGGGCTCACCCGTTCCCGATGCGGTGGCGGGCTGCGGAAAGATCGCACGCGCATCCACCCAGTTGGGCAGCAGCACGAGCCGGCTCTCGTCGATGCCCTTGTCCCTGGCTTTGTCGAGCATGGCGGCCGATATGGTCGACACCCGGCTGAACTGGCCGAGCAGCCAGCGCTCAAGCGCGAACGCAAAGCGCCGCGCGCGCGCGCCGCGCACCAGGCCCATGCCAAAGGCGGCGTCCACTTCATAGTCCTGGATGTGAAGCCACGACTTGATGCCGAGCATCCGCGAGAAGAAGAGCACGGAAGGCGCGCAGAAGAGCGGCGGCTCCACGACAAAGACCAGGTCCGGCTTCCAGCGGATCTGCGCAAAGAGCAGGGGCATGCTCGACGCCATGAACGAGAAGAGGTGCGCAATGCGCGCCAGTGCCCGCGGCCGTGCGGGCACCCAGGTGGGCGCGCGCCACACCGTGATGCCGTTCCAGTCGGTCTTGCGGTAGGCCCAGGCCGAATACCCTTCGAACGGCGCCCAATGCGGAAAGAAGGGCGGCGATGCAATCACGCGCACGTCATGGCCCTGTGCATGCAGCCACTGCGCCATCTCGCCCGAGTATTTGCCGATGCCGACCAGCTCGGGCGTGAAGTTCATCGAATAGAGAAGAATTTTCACGATGCCCTTTCCAAGGAGCCGCGGACCAGCCGCACGATCGGATAGAAGCCGAACAGCGCGCGCATCCGAACTTCATAGAGAAGAAAGTCGGAGACGAAGGCGATGAAGAAAACGTAGTGCGGCTTGCCCGGAAAAACCGCGACCACCACGCCGTAGGACACGAGGCGCAGCACCACCTCGAGCAGCGCCCAGCCGCCCAGCGCGGGCACCGGGCTCTTGAGCGCGAGCAGCATCTCGTGGTGGATCGTGTAGGTGCGCAGCAGGAAATACGGCGCAATGCAAAGAAAGATCTCCAGCGCCTCATGCCCGACCTTCAGCACAGGCGCGGCCGCCGTGATCAGCGCGCCAAGGCAGGCAAAGAGCACGCAGCCCAGAAGGAACGATTGCTTTGCCAGCTGCAGCGTCGACGCATCGAGCTTGCCGGCCTCGGCGCCCAGCATGGCGCGCGTCTTTGTGTAGAGAAACGCCTGCACGAACTGCGACGGTGCCTCCGCCAGCAAGAAGGCGACCTTGAACGCACCCACGTATCCGAGCGGCATGAAGAAGGCGACCACCAGCAGGTCGGACTTGCGAAGCAGGAACATCAGCAGCGAATACACCGTGGCTGCGCCCTGCGACTGGAGGCGCAGCGCAGGCCGGCCGGCGGGCGGGCCCGCTGCCCAGCCTGTGCGCATGCTGGCGGCACCCACGAGCAAGAAGGCCATCAGGTTGATGAGCAGCAGGTGCCACGCGTCCAGGTCGAAGCCCACCACTGCAAGGGCTGCAATGCCCAGCACCAGAATGGTCGAGCGAACACCCGTCTCCAGGTTGAGCAGCCCGGCGTAGCCCAGTCCACGGCTGTACGAAAGACGCAGGCTGATGAAAGAGAAGACCGCCAGCGTGGCCACGATCAGCGCAAAGGGCGGGCCGGCCACGGGCAGGTGCTGGATCTTCAGGATGAGGGCGGCCAGCAGCGCAGCCAGCGGAATGCCGATGGCCAGCGTGCGCAGCACGTCGCCCCGGCGCACGCCCGGCGGCACGCTGGCCGCTTCGCGCGAGAACAGGAGCGGGCTCCCCAGCGTGCCAACGACCAGCGCCGCCTCCAGCACCGACTGGTAGATCGAGTATTCGCCGAACTCCGCGGGCGAGACATACGCCGCCATCAGGAACACGGCCAGGAAGCCCGACAGGTACGCATAGAGCCGCGAAGCCAGCGCACCCAGCCCGCGGATCTGCACGGCGCGAAGGCCGGGCAGGGTGAAGGAGCGGTCGAGGGGGTTCATGGCGTGTGCCTGATGCGTGCGGGGTTTCATTTCGGGGCGGATGCGCCCGCAAAGCGGCCCGCGCCCATGGCCCGCTGCGCGAGCAGGCCGCGGCCGAAGGCCCAGTTCTTGGCCCGGCGTGCGGCCCGCAGCGCAAACGTGAGTGCGGCGGCGGTGCGCACGCGGCCATGCAGCACATGCGCCATGGCCGTCTTTGCGCCGCCCTGGAAGTGCAGCGCCATCACGCTCACCAACTCGCCGGCCGGCGTTACCAGGCTGGGCTGCCCGTCCACATACACGATGCGCTTGGCGCCGCCACGCTCCTGGAATTCGTTCACCAGCAGGTTGTGCCCACCGTTGATGTTGTGGTCGATCACCCGCCCGCCGAACACGCGGTTGATCGGGTCTGCATTGCCGCTTGCCTGGGCCCAGAGGTGGAGCAGGGTCATGTCCGACACGCCGCCGCGCACGCCCTTGGCCGCGAAACGCGCTGCAATGGCGCGCAGCTTTCTGCGGCCCGCGGGCGTGGCGTAGGTGTTCAGCACAAAGGCGATGAAGCGCTGCAGGCCCATTGCGGTCCAGTAGCTCACGTGCGGAGATATCTGGCACGGGTCCCAGCCATCGCGCGGGCGCACGTAAGAGCCTGAAAAATCCGCCTTGCCGGCCACGCGGCGGATGTGCGCGCCGACGCCCCGGAACAGCAGCACGTCGCTGTCGATCAGCACGAACTCGCGGCACTCCGGATGCGCCTTGAGATGTTCGGCCAGCAGGAAGTAGCGCCGGAAGCAGATCTTCTCGAACTCCGCCGGGTTGCTCGACAGGTGCACATAGTGGCTGCACAGGCGTTCGTAGTCGCGGCCGGCGTCGGTGCCGGCCAGCACGACGAGGTGCTCTTCGGCCCGGGCCGCGGACTCGCGGCAAAGCAGCAGGGTCTTGTTCTGGCGGTCTTCCACCACGATGAATGCGAGAGCGTTGGTCATGGGTTGTGGACGAGTGGCGTGGGTAATGGGTGCGTGGCAATCGGGCGGTCAGGGGCGCGGCGCGGTGGCGCTGCGCACAAGCGCGACGTGGGAGGGCAGAAAGCGGAAGTCCGCATCCAGCGGGAGATCGAGCGTGAACAGCCCGCCCCGGGCTTTTGCGTCGGCAATCCAGTCGCGCACCTGCGCGGCCGTGAAGCGCGGCGGCGTGGTCTGGGCCCAAGAGGCACCGAGCGGGGTGAGCACATGAAAGGTCAGGCCCGCACCCGGCGCCGCCAAGGCGGCCGAAGGTGCCGGCGGCTGCAGGAGTTCGCCGGCCATGAGGTTCTGGCAAGGCGCGCTCTTCGCGCCGAAGCGCTGCGGGCCCTCGCCGGCATTGAAGGCGAGCCACCGCTTGGGGGCGCCTGTGCGCGCGGCGGCGCACAGGCCGTTCCAGTCGTCCGGCGACATGCCCTGGGTGTTGTAGACGCCGTCGAACCACCAGCCCTTGGCAAGCGGCCCGTAGTGCTCCGACCATTCGCGGATCACCGCGGTCCATCCGGCAATGAAGCGCGCGGGCGGCGGCTTCTGCTCCGAAACGTCGCCCAGGCAATCCATCAGGTAGGCGTCGTCCTGCGGCGCGCGGAAGGGCAGGTACAGCACCAGTGCAATGCCGCGGCGTTGCAGGGCGCGGCCGATTTCCATCGGCAGGTCGCGCGGCGGCCGGTTCTCCAGGCTGCCGGGGCACAGCAGCTCGAGCGCGGCATTGGGCGCAATGAACTGGCCGTTGTTCTGGCCGAGCGTCAGGATGAGATAGGTGGCCCGCATGCGGGCGAGGGACGCGGCAAGCGCGTCGGCATCGAAGCGCGCCACATCGGCAATCGATTGCTTGTCGGGCAGGTAATGCACCATCACGCCGAAGCCCGACGCCTCGGGCGCAGCCCCTGCAGCCGATGCCCCGCAGGCCGCGCACAGCAGCCATGCCGGGAGAAGCCCCCGAAGGGCGGCTGCAAGCCGTGTCATTGCATGGCCCCCGCGAGCGAAACGGCTTCATGTTTCAGCGTGAGGTAGCGCCTGGCCACGGTGCCCGGTGCACAGGCCTCGGCAAGCGGCCACGCCGGCTGCTTGGACCGGTGCTCGGCCAGGTAGCGCGACAGCCCTGCAAGATCGCAAGACTCGTTGCCGACGAAGAAGGCGTAATCGCCGAACAGCTCGCGGTGCACCGGAATGTCCGAGAGTAGAAGCGGCACGCCCAGCGTGGCCGCCTCGGCGGCCGAGAGGTTGAAGCCCTCGAAGGCAGACAGCGAGATGAACGCCGCCGCGCCGCAATACAGCTGCGTCAGCTCCTTGCGCGACACCAGCCCCCGGTGGCGCACGCAGCTGCGGATGGCTGGGTCCATGCGGGCCACCATCCTTTTCACGTCGGCCGCACCGTTGCCGGTCACGTCAAGCCAGTCGACCAGGCCCTCGCGCTTCATGCGTTCGAACAGCTTCAGCGTGCCGTCGAAGTTCTTGTGCGGGTAGTAGTGGTAAGAGGCAATGAGATAGCGCTCGCCGATGGCTGCCGAGCGCGCCGGCTTGACCGGGCCCGGAGGCGCGGGGGAACGCGTGGCGTCCACCGGATTGAAGATGACGGTCGGGCGCTCGCAGCGGCCGAAGTAGCGCTCGAAGTCTTGCTGGCTGCTTCTGCTGATGAACACCACGTCGGCCGCGCTGCGCGCCACGCGCCGCAGGCACCAGTCGAGCCACATGCGCTTGGTGCGGCTGAAATACTGCGGGTAGGCCTTGTACTGCAGGTCATGGACCACCACGATCGAATCGCGGTGGCGCCCGAAAAGCGTGAAGGGCAGGAAGTAGTTGGGGAACAGCGAGAACACCGCCTCGCCGGACGCGAGCGCCCGCAGCCGGTGATAGTTGTAGAGCAGTATCTCCAGCAGAAAGCGGCTGATCTTCAGGCGCTGCGCCGCGGCGTAGATGCGCGGATGCTGTTCGCTGACCGGCTGGATGTGGTCGCCCTTGCACATGCGCATCCGGCGCAGCAGAAGATCGGACACGTTCAGCACGCCGCCCGCTCCCGTGTTGAGGCTGATCGTGTCGTAGAAGAGGTATTTGTACATGGTGAAACCTCACGTCGTGCCGTGCGCGTACGTAGCCGCCCTTGTGCGCGGCTGGCGAAAGCGCGAACTCAGCAGCCCGGCAAAAACCGCCGCGATCAGCCCCGAGGCCGCGAAGGGGCCCCATCCGAGAATCGGCCCGCGCATGAAGGGCACGTATGCGGCCAGCAGCACCAGCGTGCAGAGGTAGGTGCTGGAAAGCGCCGCATGCGGCTGGGCCACCTTGTCGAGCACGCGAAACAGGGCCGAGACCGCGAGGCCAAGCAGGACCGGGCCCGCCAGGCCGAAGTCGAAGTACGCCGTGGTGAAAGGCGGCAGCGAGAGATTGCTTTGCGAGAAGTTGCCCAGCACGGCCGGCCATCCGAGCGGATCGAACTCCGGAAACATCTTCAAATCGCGCGGCAGCATGAAGGAGAAGGCCGAGAGCAGGTAGCGGCCCAGGCCGAGATCGGGTTCCGGCGCACGCTCCAGCAACCCGGCCACGATGTACATGGCGTCGAAGTCCTGGCTGTACGGAAAGGTGGTGAGCGTCTCGCCCCAGAAGCTCCCGCGCGACACCAGGTTGAGCACCGGACCGAGGCCCGCAATGGCGCCGAAGATCAGCATCGACAGCAGCCAGCGGCGCTTCACGCCGAGCGCGTAGATGAAGAGCGGCAGCAGGCCGATCAGCAGGATCTGCCGCGGCGTGTTGACCGGGTAGGCCGCAATGCCGGCCAGCACCAGCGCAAACCCCGCCGCGCACCACGACCAGATCGTCCGGCGGCGGTAGGCGTGGATTGCCAGCGCCACGAAGCACATCAGCACAATGAGCTTCGGCAGCGTCGAATAGACGATGAAATCGACCGGCAGGTTTTGCGCCCCCTCGTCCGGCAAGCCACGCGCAATGAAGTTCAGGTCGGGGCGGATGAACAGCGACGCGAACGCCGCGACCGTGCCGCTCAACAGCAGCAGCACGGGGTGCGCGACGCCTGCAATCTGCGTTTCGGGCACTCCGCGCCCACGCGCAAAAGCGGGCGGCATCGCCTCATGCATGCCGAACCGCGCCGCCTCCACACCGGCCATGTAGAGCAGCAGCAGCGTGATGGCTTGCTTGTGCGCCTCGCCGCCGATCACGCCCGTGTCCCAGAACGAGACGTCGGCCGCGATCTGCATGGCCGGCGCCACCGAGAAGTAGGTGAGCACGGCCGTGTAGTGAATCAGCAGGAAGATGCTCTTTCCCGCGGCGCCGAGCATTGCCAGCTGCACCAGCGCGAGCACGCCCACCGCCGCGTAGCCCCACGCCGGATCCACCTGGGCGCATGCGAACGCAGCCGCAATGCCGAACCAGAAGCAGAGTGTTCTCATGACAGGGCCTTGTGAGGTTGGCGGTGTGGAGTGTTCGGCTCAGGCGTGGGCGATCTCTTGAACCGGGCGGATCGCCTCCTGGTAGGCCGCGTAGGTGCGGCGCAGGCCGTCTTCGAGCGGCACCGTGGCGTGCCACCCGATGGCGGCCGCGCACGACACGTCGAGCAGCTTTCTGGGGGCGCCGTCGGGCTGCGAGGTGTCGAAGCGGATCCGGCCGCGGTAGCCGACGACGTCGCCGATCAATGCCGCCAGCTCGCCGATCGACAGGTCTATGCCCGTGCCGAGATTGATGTGCGCGCACATGGGCGTGGTGTGCTGCTCGTAGCTGTCGCGCGTCATGTCCATGACCGCAATGCAGCCGTCGGCCATGTCGTCGACGTAGAGGAACTCGCGCCGCGCGCAGCCGGTGCCCCAGATCACCACTTCGGGGGCGTTCTCGGTCTTGGCAAGGTGAAAGCGCCTGATGAGGGCCGGCACCACATGGCTGTTCTGCGCGTGGTAGTTGTCGCCGGGCCCATACAGGTTGGTGGGCATCACGCTGCGGTAGTCGATGCCGTGGGAGGCGCCGTACTGCCGGTTGTAGCTTTCACACAGCTTGATGCCTGCAATCTTGGCGATTGCATAGGGTTCGTTCGTCGGCTCGAGCTTAGCTTTCACACAGCTTGATGCCTGCAATCTTGGCGATTGCATAGGGTTCGTTCGTCGGCTCGAGCTTGCCGCTGAGCAGCGCATCTTCGTGGATGGGCTGCTCGGCAAGCCGCGGGTAGATGCAGCTCGAGCCGAGGAACAGGAGACGCCTGACGTTCGCAAGGAACGCCTGGTGCGTGACATTGGCGGCGATCAGGAGGTTCTGGTAGATGAACTCCGCCGGGTAAGTCATGTTGGCGTGGATGCCGCCGACCCTTGCCGCCGCGAGATACACCTGGTCGATGTGCTCCGAGGCGAAGAACCGGCGGACTGCCTCCTGGTCGAGAAGGTCCAGCTCCTCCCGGCCGCGCGTGACGACCTCGTGCCCGAGGCCGCGCAGCCGCTTCATGAGCGACTGGCCCACCATGCCGCGATGACCAGCAACGTATATACGCATATGTTCTTTCGGTTGAAGGTTGAGGGTTGAAATAGCGGAAGGAAGGCGCGCCCGGGCTCTAGCCGGAACCCTTTGCGCCTGCGACCACCAGGAAGGTCTTCAGCAAGATGGCGATGTCCTGGCGCAGGGACAGCGTGGCGACGTAGTCCGCGTCCATGGCGGCCCGGCGCCGGTAGCTCACCTCGCTGCGCCCGCTCACCTGCCACAGGCCGGTGATGCCGGGCCTCACCGAGCAGTAGTGGCCCCAGTAAGGTCCGTACAGGTCTTTCTGCGAAAACATGCAAGGGCGTGGGCCGACCATGCTCATGTCGCCCTTGAGCACGTTCCAGAACTGCGGCAGTTCGTCCAGGCTGTACTTGCGCAGGAACGCGCCGAAGGGCGTGATGCGCGGGTCCTTGTCCAGCTTCTGGTACTTGGCCCATTGCTGGCGCGCTTCTTCGTTCTCGCGCAGGTGGCGCGCCAGCACGGCGTCGGCGTCGGACACCATCGAGCGGAACTTGTAGAAGCTGAACACGCGCCCGTCGCGGCCGTAGCGCGGCTGCTTGTAGATCGCAGGGCTGCCGGAGGTCAGCAGCACGCCAAGCCAGACGAGCGCATATACCCACCCCAAAAACAGGAAGAAGCAGCTCGCCATCGCGATGTCTGCGCCACGTTTGGTGGCCATCAGCAATCGCGAATTGCCCGCCCAGTGGACGGGAGCATTCGATGGCAATGTGTTCACGCTGTCGCTCCCTCCGCCGCGGCTGAGGCTGCCACCGGCGTTGCGGGGCGGGGCAGTTCAGGCGGTGCGGCCGGGTAGTCGTGTGCGCGCAGGCGGTAGGCGCCATAGCGGTAGGCAAGGCTGCCGTAGTAGCGGCGGCGCGGGTCCACCGCATTGAGCACCACGCCCTGGAAGCGCGCACCGGCGTGCCGCAGCTGCTTCATGCTTTCGGTAAGGTCGCCGACCTCGTTGTCGCCGGCGCGCGCAACCATGAGAAGGGTGCCCATGCAGGTCGCCATCTCGGCCGTCTCGGAGGCGAGCAGCGTGGGCGGCGTGTCGACAATCACCACGTCGTAGCGCGTCGAGACCTTTTCGAGCAAGCGGGCGAACGCGTCGCTCGTGAGAAGCCCCGTCGGGTCGGCCGGCAAGGCGCCGGTCGTCATGACGTCGAGATGCGGCAGCACGCCCTTGTGGATGGCACCGTCGAGCTCGACCGCGCCCTGGATCAGCTCGGAGAGCCCGCCGGTGCGCTTCAGCCCGAAGCGGGGCGCCACGCTGCTGCGGCGCAAGTCGGCGTCGATCAGCAGCACGCACCGGCCGCTCGAGGCAAGCACGGCCGCCAGGTTGGAAGACACGAAGGTCTTGCCCGCGCCGGGCGTGGCGCTCGAAATCATGATGCGGTTGTTCAGCGCGCGCGGCATCGCAAACTTGAGCGCGGTGCGCAGCCGCCGGAGGCCTTCCAGAGACGGGTCGTCCGGATGGGCTGCCGCCAGCAGGTGCACGCCCGGCTTGCCCTGCAGAACGGCGCGGTCGAGGTGGCGCTGCCGGTCGCTCAGCGTGACGGTGCTGTACACGTCCAGGCCGGTGTGGGTTTCGATCTCGGCCGGGCCGGCAATGGTGTTGCGCCACGACCTGCGCATGAAGGTCGACGCCGCACCCAGGAACAGGCCCGCCAGCAGCGCAAGCGCCAGGGTGATCGAGGCCTTGGGCCTGATCTGCTTTTCAGGCGTCAGTGCCTGGTCGAGCACGCGCACGTTGCCGATGCGGCCTTCCTTCGCGAGCCGCATCTGCAGCGAGCTGTTGAGCAGCGAAACGTACAGGTCGGTGTTGACCTTGATGTCCCTCTGCATGCGCAGCGAGTCCTGCTGCATCATCGGCATGCGGCGGATGCGCTGGTCCACGCCGCCGAGCGCCTTCTTCAAGGAAGCGATCTGCGCGTCGATGGTCATCACGCTCGGGTCCCTGGCGGTGAAGCGCTCGGTGAGCTCGAGCCGCTTCTGGGTTGCGTCGAAGAGCTTTGTCTGCAGGTCGATGTTCTGCGACAGCGCGTTGCGGGCCTCGTCGTCGAGGCTGATCGTTCCGTTGCGGTTGCGGTACTGGTTGTAGGCCTCTTCGGAATCTTCGAGCTGCTGCTTGAGCTTGGGCAGCTCGCTGCCCAGGAAGTTGAGCGCGCGCTGCGCCTGCGCGGTCTTCTGGTCGATGTTCACGCGCACATAAAGCCGCGCGACTTCATTGAGCAGGTTGGCCAGCTGCGTTCGGTTGTCGGTTTGCCAGCTCACGTCCATCACGGACGACTGCTTGCCTTTCTCGATCACTCGCAGGTCTTTCTGCAGCTCGAGCAGGGTGAGCTGCTTCGATTGCCGCACGAGCGAGAAGGCAGCGCCCGGCCGTCCCACGACCGAGCCCACCAGCAGGTGCACCGGGCCGAGCGGGGTTTCGGCGTCGAGCGGCGTGCCCACGGTGCCTTCAAGCGGCGTATCCAGCTTGGGGTGGGTCAGCGTGTAGGCGCCGTTCTCGCCCGCGGTCAGCTGGAAGCGCGTGCCCTCCAGGTCGGTGGGCACATCCATCTGCGCAACCACGATCTGCTCGGTGCCGCTCACGTAGCCCGACAGGCCGGCAAAGCCGGGTTCCGAAAGCGTCTTCGCGCGGCGCGCCAGCCAGTGGCCCACGATGGGCACATAGAGCGGCTCGGCCTCGATGTAGAGCTTGGTGTTCTCGATGGCCTGCCCGAGCACGAGGCGCGACTTCAGGATCTCGGCCTCGCCCGCCGTGGGCGTCTTGGCGTTCAGCGCGCTGCTCGCGGAGTCGCCCACCAGCGTGCCGCCGGAGCGCTCGGGGTCTTCGACCTGGATGAGCACGTTGGCCTCGTACACGCGGGGGCCGAACATCGCATAGGCCCCGCCGATCAGCAGCGCCACGGCGGTGATCTTCGCGATCTTCCATCGGTTGTCGATCAACAGGTCGATGTGCTCCCGCAGCCTTGAAGGAGGCTGCTCGGAGGCCGGTGCCGCGTCGGACGGGGCGGTAACCACGGGTTGCCAGTGCGCGTTCATGAGATCACCTTTTTGGGTTGCCTGGACGGGGAGGGAGGGTTCAGCGGCGGCTGGCCGTGCCGCCGAGGTTCACGACTTGCGCGGCGGGAAGAATCAGGCTGATGACCCGGTTCCAACGCACCAGCGGCACGGGATCGATGTAGACCACGTCGCGCGGCCGCAGCTCGAAGCGATCGGCAAGGGCCAGTGCCACGGGGTTCTTCGCGTCCAGGTGGTACACCTCGGGCACGTCGCCGCGCGAGTTGCGCACCACGTAGATCTGGCCCGGCGAAGAGGTCAGCAGGTCGGGGCCTCCCGCGTCGCCCAGGGCCTCGTTCAGGCTCAGGCGGCCGTTGCGCATCAGGAGGGCCGACGGGTTGCGGATCTCGCCCATCACGTACACGCGGCTGTCCTCGCGGGTGCCCACGTTCACGATGTCGCCGTTCTGCAGCGGGATGCGGCTTGCATCGAAGCCGTAGCGCTGCAGCAGCGGCAGGTCGATGGTCATGGTGCGTTCGCCGCGCGTGAGGGTCACGCGCGAGCGGTCGGCGGCGGTGGTAACGCTGCCGGCGCGGTTGATCGCCTCCGCAAGCGTCATCGGCACGTCGGTGAAGATCTGCAGGCCCGGGGTGCGAACCTCGCCTTCGACGTACACGCGGCGGCTGCGGAACGACTGGATCCGCACGCTCACCAGCGGGTCTTTCACGAAGGGAGAAATCTTCCGCGTGATGAAGTCGGAGGCGGCGCTCTCCGTCATGCCCTCGATCTTTGTGCGCCCGATGTACGGAAACGTGATCTCGCCCGCGCCGTCGACGATGAAGCCGGGGGCCACGCTCACGCCTGTCGGGTCCGACTGCTGCGAGATGACCGCGCCCGCGTTGGGCATGAGTTCCGGGTGCCGGTACACCACGATGCCGATCACGTCGCCCGGTGCGATGGTGTAGGCGGGGGCCTTCCCGAAGAGCTGCCGCACGTCGGCCGGAACGCCTTGCGGCTCTTGGGCGGCGCGTGTGCGGATCAGCTCGGGCGTGATCGGGACGATCTTGGGTTCGCCCTCTGCGCGAGACGCGCTCCAGCCGCCGCTGTCAGGGTTGCTGAAGCCTGGAATCCCGCAGCCGCCCAGGCACAGCGGCAGCACGAGCGCGGCCACCGTGCCCATGCGGCGTCGGATGCGCGCGCTGGCAGAGGCTTGGACGGACGCGCACGCAACGGTTGCACTGCGCGGGGAACTGGCTGAGTCGGGGTGTGCCATGGGATGGTCCTTTGCTCGTGGGGGATCCTGGAAGTCCTGAAACCGGGTCACTGCGGCACGTAGGCGCCGCGCAGGGGGAGCTCTGCGGCGAGCGGGGCGGGGCTGGTGGTACGGCGCTCCGCGCCCGCACCGAAGGCGCATGCGACCACCCAGTCGCCGACCGACTGCAGAAACAGCTGCTGCCCTTTTGCGGTACAGAAGGTGTGGTCGAGCTCGCGCATGAACTCGTACTGGAGGGCTTGCGCGAACGGCTCGCGGCGGAACGGGCCGAGCTGGTCGCGGTCGCGGTCGGAAACGTGCAGCGAGCCCGAATACAGCAGCTGCACCGCCACCTTGCGTTCGACCAGGCGCTTCATGGCCGCGCCGAACCACACGGCGTTCACTTCTGCCGGCTTTCTCTCGGTGAAGAAGCCTGGCAGCGCCTTTGTCGAATGGCTGCGCAGAAAATGCCGCTGGAGCCAGCGCTTGGCCTTGCCCGCGAACGCCGGGTGCGCGGGCGCCGCAATGGCACGCCGCACCGTGCGCTCCCAGCGGGAGCGCCGTTCCGGAAAAGCGAATCCGTCGAAGAGCGAAACGGCCACCACGCGCGGGTCTGCCTCGGCCACCGACATGGCGTGTTCCACGCCCGAGCACATGGCCACGATCACGAACTGCCGGATGCCCTGCGTCTTTTCGAGCAGGTCCATGCCCGCCTGCAGGTCGTGCAGAGCGCGGGTGTGCAGGTCGCTCGAGAAGTCGGACGCGTCGCTGTCGCCCACGCCGCCAAGGTCGAAGCGCAGGCTGCTCACCCCCCGCTCGGCCAGCACATGCGCCAGCTTGACGTTGATGCGGCGCGGCCCCACGCGGTGGTTGGCGCCCATGTTGAACATCAGGCATGCGGCGGTAGCCGGCACCTGGTGTGCGGGGTTGGTGACGGTGCCGACCAGCGCGTTTCCGGGGCCGAACCGGACCGGGGTTTGGGTCATGTCATTCATGAAGGGCACCCTGCAGGCGGTGGAGCGCATCGGCCGGAACCATGGCGCTGTTGGGGTAAGGGTCGGAGGTCCAGTCGAGCCGGTGCTGAAAGTAGGCAAGGCGCACCGGCATGTAGCGCGACTGCTGCTCGGCCGCCCACTGCGCCGTCTGCTCGTCGTCGGGGCCTGTGAGCACCAGCGTCTCGTGCAGGGCCGTGAGCGGGAGCGATTCGGGCGTGAGCGCGGCCAGCTGCGTGCGCAGCGTTGGCGAAAGCGATGTGCCCAGCGCTTCCTCGGGCATGGCGCCGGGCTCGCGCGAAAGGCTCCGGCGCCAGGCCAGGTCTGGAATGCAGAAGGTCGTGTCGATGGCCGCCACATGCTCTTCACGCAGCAGGCGCGCATAGCGGCGTCCGTCGATCACCGGCTCCCACAACACCAGGCGCGCCGGATCGCAGCGCCCGTTGCGTGCGGCCAGCACGGCAAGGGTGGCGCCGAGCCGCGCGCCCACCCACACGATGCGGCTTGCCGGTGCCCGCCGGCGCAGTTCTTCATGTGCCGTGCACAGGTCGCGCCGCCAGCCCTCGAGCTCGCCGTCGTCCTCGTCGCCCGGTGAATCGCCGGTGCCATAGAAGTCGAAACGCAAGGTCGCAATGCCCGCACGCGCCAGGCGCTCGGACAGCACCTTGAAGAAGCGGTGCGTGCGCATGCCTTCCTGCCCGAAAGGCGGACAGATGAGCACTGCGGTGTTTCCGGGCTGCGCGTCTTCGGCAGCGTGAAACAGCCCGAAGATCTGACGCGATGCGGGCCCGAACAGGAATGGATAGGGAGTCGTCATGCAAAGCTCTCCGTTGCGCCGCGCGGCGCGCTGACGCGGGTGTGGGTCTGCCGCCACTCGGCGATCGATCCCACGCTGTCGATGCGCGAAGGCGCGGACTGCAGCACAAGCCACAAGATCCGGCCGGCCACGGGCACCTCGACGCTGCGGCAGTCCGCCGCCAAGCCCACTTCGAAGCGGTCCGGCGGCACGATCAGTCCCAGGCCGATCGCCTTGAGGCAGGCCTCCTTGCGGGTCCAGCAGGTGAGAAAGGCCTGGTCGCGCTCGTGGGCGGGCAGGGCGCGCAGTGCTTCGTTCTCCAGCCGCGTGAAATGCGTTGCGGCAAGCGCCAGTGCATCGGGCACGGCGCGCAGCTGTTCCACGTCCACGCCCAGCGGGCCGCGCTCGCCGATGGCAATCAGGCCCAGCCCCTGGCTGTGGCTCAGCGAGAAATGAACCCGCGGCCAGCCCAGCAGCGAAGGCTTGCCGAACGCGCTATGGGTAAAGCGCAGCGCGTCGGCGCGCTGGCCGGTCTGCTCGGCCAATGCGTAGCGCAGTGCTGCATGCGCAGCCACGAAGCGCTGCCGATCGACAGCGAAGCGAAACTGCCCGGCGCGCGTGCGTTCATCCTTCGACAGGATCAGTGCCGCCCCGGGACCGGCGCAGTCGTCCAGGTCGAGATACCGGCAAACCGGCGCGTCGACGGAAGAAAGGTTGAAGGCCGCGTGTCCCATGGTCGTTCACTCCTTGCGCAGCCAGCCGCCGAAGGTGCGGCTCAAGAGGCCCTCGCTGCGCGCGCCGGCCTTGAGGTTGCCCATGGCCAGCGGCGCGAGTTCCGTGAGGTCGGCGGTGTCGTGGGCTTCGCGGGCGGACGCGGCGATCTGGCCGAGGTTTTCGAACAGGTAGCGGCGCGACTGCACGCGGTAGCCCAGCGTCTGCTCGGTCTGCTGGAGCGCCCGCAGCACGAGCAGCGAATCGCCGCCAAGGTCGAAGAAGTTGTCGGTCGGGCGGATGTCGTTGACGTCGATCCCGATCACCGAAGCCCAGATCTGCGCTAGCCGGGCGTGCTCGGGGTTCAACAGGGTGTCGTCCGCCTTCGGCGCCGCGGCTGTGCCGTTGGCCGGTGCCGCAGCCTTGTGCGGATCGGCCGCTGCAAGCTTGCGCAGGTACACGGCGCTTGCCGAGCCTTCTTCCCTGGAGAGTTCGGCCAGCGTGGCTTCGGGATGGTCCGCCGCCCTTTGCAGCAGCTCCAGGTAGCGGTCGCGCAGGTGCGCACCGGTTTCGCGCAGGTAGATGTCTGCGTTGTAGATGAGCGCGCCTTCCAGGCCGTGCGGCTTGTCCATCAGCCACACGCCGATGTCGTCGGTTGCGCCGTGCTGCATCAGGTGAAGCTGGCGGGTCTGCAGGCTGCCCAGCCGCCGCGCACGGTCGCGTGCGTCCTGAAAGGAGAACATCGCCTGGTAGGGGCCGACTGCCCGAATGCGGGCACCGAGCGCGGGCTCCGCCATCAGGCGCTCGAAGGGCACCTGCTGGTAGTTCATGATCGACAGCAGCTCGCGCTTCACGTAGCGCATGAATTCCGAGAGCGGCTGCTCAAGGCCAACCTGCAGCGACACCGGCAGCACGTTGTTGAAGAAGCCCATCACGTCTTCGGTCTCGGGCTGCTGGCGGCCGCGCACCGGGTTGGCGATGACGATCGATTCCGAGCCGATGACGCGGCTCATGGTGAGCGCATAGATGCCGAAGGTCAGCATGCTGAGCGTCACGTCCATGTCGCGGGCGGCCTTGCGCAGCTGCTGCGTGGTGGACAGGTCGACACGGATCCACTGCGCGCCGCCCTGGCCGCTCTTGCCCGAGCGCCGCGGCATGTCGGTGTTGGGCTGGCGCGGCATAGGCGCATCGGCAAAGCGCTTCAGCCAGAAATCGAGCTGCTCCTGGAAGCCCGGCTCGTTCATCCAGCCCGCCTGCCACTCGGCATAGTCGCCGTGGGTGGTCGTGAGTGCGGGCAGGCCGTGCGGGCGTCCGCGTTCCGCTGCGTCGTAGATGGCGGAGAGTTCGCGCTGGAGCAAGTCGAAGGACCAGCCGTCCCAGATGAGGTGGTGCGGCACGAACACGAATACGTGCTCATGCTCGTCGAGCTGGAACACCGCCGCATGCATCATGGGCGCCCGATGAATGTCGATGGGCCGGTCGGCAAGCTCTTGCATGCGCTCGGCGAGTTCGGCTTCGCGCTGGTCGGCCGGCAGGTTGCGCAGGTCGATGAAGGGCAACTCGAAATCCACCGCCTCCGACATCGCCTGCACCGGCTGACCGGTGTGCGGGTCGGTGGCCATGCGGGTGCGCAGGGCCGGCTGGCGGCGAATGATTTCCCTGAACGCGGCCTCGAAGCGCTGCGCATCGAAGCTGCCGGTCAGGCGCTGGGCGGCCGGCGCGTTGTAGACCGAGCGGCCGGGATGCAGCTCTTCCATGAACCGGATGCGCTCTTGCGACGGCGTGAGGGGCGCCGTCTTGCGGCTGATGCGGCAGGGCAGCGGCGCCTGCACAAGGGAGCCTGCGCTTTGCAGGCCCTCGACCACGGCGGCCAGCTTTTCAGCCGTGGGCGCCTCGAACAGCGAGCGCAGCGGCAGCGTGATCTTGAACTCGCGGCTCAGCAGCGTGGTCAGGCGCGAAGCCAGCAGCGAATGGCCGCCCATGGCAAAGAAGTCGTCCCGCATGTCCAGGCCGGGCAGGCTCAGTACCTTTTCCATGGTTTCGAGCACCTTGCGTTCGCCATCGGTGCGCGGTGCGGCGCCGCGCCGTGCCTCGTCGCGCGAGACCTGTTGCGGCGGCGGCAGCGACACGCGGTCGACCTTGCCGTTGGGCAGCGTGGGCAGCGCCTTCAGCGCCACCACATGCTGCGGCAGCATGAAGGCCGGCAAGTGCTCGCGCAGGTGTGCCATGAGCACGTCCTGGTCAAATTCGACGCCGGGCGTGAGCGCGAGGTAGGCCACCAGGCGAACGTCGCCCGGGCTGTCTTCGCGCGCCACCACCACGCAGCGCGAAACGCCGGCCACCTCGCAGCAGCGCGCCTCGATTTCGCCCGGCTCGATGCGGTAGCCGCGCACCTTCAGTTGAAAGTCGAGCCGGCCCAGATGCTGGATCAGCCCGTCGTTGCGCCAGCGGCCCCGGTCGCCGGTGCGGTAAAGGCGCTTGGCGGCGCCGAAGATGCGCGCGGTGACAAAGCGCTCTGCGGTGAGTTCGGGGCGGTCGATGTAGCCTTCCGAAAGGCCGTCGCCCGCAATGCAGATTTCTCCCGGCACGCCGATGGGGCAGGGCTGCATGTCGGCATCGAGAATCCAGATCTCGGTGTTGTCGACGGGGTGGCCGATCGACACGCCGCGCGATGCAACCGCCTTCGGGTCGACCAGCCAGGCGGTGGAATACACCGTGGTTTCCGTCGGGCCGTAGCCGTTCCAGAGCTCCGAGAGGCGCTCGCACAGCGCAAGCGCAAAGCTCGGCCGCAGCGGCTCGCCGCCAATCCAGCCCCTGAAGCCCGGTGCACCCGGCCATTGGGCGTCCAGCAGCAGCTGCCACATGCCGGGCGTGGCCTGCAGGAAGTTGATGCGCTCTTCCTGCAGCAGCTTGCTCAGGCGCACGCCGTCCATGGCGAGGTCGCGCTGCACCATCACGATCTCTGCGCCCACGGCCAGCGGCAGCAGCAGGTCCGGAACCGCCATGTCGAACGACAGCGTGGTCACTGCGGCAATCCGGTCGTCGGCATGCATGCCGGATTTGCGGAGCATCCACTGCAGCAGGTTGGCCACCGAGACGTGCCGCGCCGAAACGCCCTTGGGCAGGCCCGTGGAGCCCGAGGTGTAGATCACATAGGCGGGATCGTCCGGGCCGGCGTCGTCAGCGCTCGCGGGCAGCGGCTCGCCGGAACCCTGCTGCCAGGTGCCGTCGCGGTCGATCTCGAACACGCGTTCGCCTGCATCGGCGTGCCAGCTGCGGGGTGCGGCGGCAATGTCGGACGAGGTCAGGAGCAGGGCGAGGCTTGCATCCTTGGCATAGTGGTCGAGCCGCGCTTGCGGAAATGCGGGGTCGAGCGGCACGTAGGCGGCGCCTGCCTTCAGCACGGCAACCATCGAGATGACCATCTCGAGGCTGCGCTCCAGGCACAGGCCCACGTGCTGGCCGCGGCGAACGCCGCGCTCGCGCAGCGCGCGCGCAAGCCGGTTGGACTGCGCATCGAGTTCGGCATAGGTGCAGACGCGCGCGCCGTCGCGCACTGCGGGGCGGTCGGGCTGCAGCGGCACGCGTTCCAGGAAACGTGCAAGCGCATGCGGCGCGCCTTCAAGCTCGGTGGGTGGCGGCTGCAAGGCCATGAGCTCTTGCGCACCCTCTTGCGAGAGCACTTCGAGACGGCCGACTGCCTCGCCCGGGTTGCGCGCGGCCGAGCGGAGCACGCACTCGAACATGTCGAGCCAGCGCAGGACGGTGGCTTCGTCGAACAGGTCCGTGTTGTATTGCGCCTCGATCTGCAGGCCGCCGTCGAGCGGACGCAGGTTCAGGAAGAGTTCGAAGTTCTCGTACTTGCGGGCAATGGTGTCCTGCGTGACGTCCAGGCCCGTGAAGGCCTGCGTGCTGCTGGCAACGTCGGGGTCTACGTTGAACACCACGCTCACCAGCGGCAGGCGGCTTGGGTCGCGCTGCAGCGCCAGCTTGCCGAGCAGTGCGCCGTAGGTGAGCGCCTGGTGGTCGAAGGCGTCGAGCACGGCGGTGCTGCATTCGCCCAGCAATGCATCGAATCGCATCTGGCCGTGCGCCGAAAGGCGCAGCGGCAGCAGGTTGACGCAGTGGCCCACCAGGTCGGGCATGTCGCGCGCAATCTGGCCCGATGCCGGAATGCCCACCACGATGTCGTCCTGCCCGGTAAGGCGGTGCAGCGTGGCGACCAGGCCGGTGAGCAGGCCCGCGAACAGGCTGGCGCCCGTCTTTGCGCTCATGGAGCGCAGCGCGGTCACAAGGCGCCGGTCGAGCAGGCGCTCTGCGCGCCGCGAGCTGAAGGTGCGCGCAGCAGGGCGCAGGTGGTCGAGCGGAAGCTCGATCACGGGCAGGGTTCCGCCGGGAAAGCGCTCCAGCCAGAAGTCCACATGCACTTGCATGTCGGGGTGCGCGGCCTCGGCGGCTTCTTCCGCGGCAAAGCTCGCATAGCTCGGCGCCGCCTTCAGGCGCAGGCCATTGCCTGTTTGCTCGGCATACAGATGGCCGAGCTGCTCGGTAATGACCACCCACGACCAGCCGTCGCAGACCACGTGGTGCGCCGACATGACGAGTTCGTGCTCGGCGTCGCCGAGGCGGTACAGCACGGCCCGGAACAGCGGGCCTTGCTCCAGGGAGAAGGGCGTGCACACGGCGGCGTCATGGGCCGCCTTCAGCGCTTGTGCCTGTGCTTGCGCAGAGAGGTCGCGCAGGTCTTTCTGCACCATCGGGTCTTCGGGGGGCCGGCCGACGAGCATGCAGGTGCCGTCGGGCGAGATGGTGGAACGCAGCGACTGGTGGCGCTCGACGAGCCGGGCCACGGCACGCGCCATGGCATCCTGGTCGAGCGAGCCGCGCAGTCGCAGCAGCACCGATTCGTTGTACGAGAGCGAGGCTTCGGTGCTCATCGTTGCGCCGAGCCAGACTTCGCGCTGCGATTCCGTGGTCGGAATGACGCATTCGATAAGGCCCGCTGCGGCGGGGGGGCGAAGAACGGCGTTCATGCTGTGGCCTTTCCATTGATCAGATGGCTGGGAGAAGAGGTGGTGTCCGGCACGTACCAGAAGGGCTGGCCGTCGATGTCCCGGGCGAGAACGGAGCCGTCTTCTTCCTGGGCCTTGCGGTAGTCGAAGCCGGTGATGACGGTGGCGCGGCGGGGCAGGAATCCGGATTCCTGCATCTCGGCGACCGACTCCTTGAAGGCGCGCTGGATGGTCTCGATGTCCTCGGCGCTGTGCGCGCTCGTGAGGAAGCACGGAAAGTTGTCCAGGATGTGCACGCCGCGGCTGCGCATCATTGCGAACAGCAGGTCTTGCAGCGGATGGTCTTCGAGCCAGCTCACGCGCCAGAGCGAAGCGAAGTGCCTGATGGCGATGGGCGCGCCCACCTCGGCGCACCAGGCAGTGAGCTCCTCGGCCATGGTGCCGGTGCTGGTGCTGAGGCCGATCTGCAGTGCGGGCCCAGCTTCTTTCAGATAGGTGAGCGATGCCTTGGCCGCGGCCAGCGCGAGCGGGTGCCGCACGAAGGTGCCGGCAAAGTACGTCACGCCCACGCCGGGAATCGAGTCGTCGCCGTACTGCCAGGCGCCGCCGTCGAGTGCGTCCATGAACTCGCGCTTGCCGGCGATCACCCCGACGGGAAAGCCGCCGCCGATCACCTTGCCGTAGGTGGCAAGGTCGGCGCGCACGTTGAACAGTTCCTGCGCGCCGCCCAGCCCCACGCGAAAGCCGGTGATGACCTCGTCGAAGATCAGGCAGCTGCCGCTTTGCGCGGTAATGGCACGCACTTCTTCCAGGAACTCGCGCGGCTGGAAATCGGGCCGGCGGCTTTGCACCGGCTCGGCCAGCACGGCGGCAAGGTCTTCGGCGTTCTCGCGAATGAAGGCCAGCGCCTCGGGGGTGCCGTAGTCCAGCACGCGGATGTCGCCGAACATGCCGCTCATCACGCCTGGCGCGGCCGAGAGGCCCTTGCCGCCCTTGCCGGCGCGAACCAGCACTTCGTCGAATGTGCCGTGGTACGAACCGGTAAACACCACCACGGTGCTGCGGCCGGTAACGGTGCGCGCGATGCGCAGCGCCGCCATCACGGCCTCCGAGCCGGTATTGCAAAGCGCTGCGCGGTCGCTGCCCGTGAGTTCGCAGATGAGCGCCGTGACGTCGGCGGCCAGCGGGTGCTGCGGACCGATCTCGTAGCCTTCGTCGAGCTGGCGGCGCACGGCTTCCTGCACGAAGTCGGGCTGCCAGCCGAACATGTTCATTCCGAAGCCGTTCAGCGCATCGACATATTCGTTGCCGTCCAGGTCCCAGAGCTTGGAGCCCTTGGAGCGCTCGATGACGATCTGGTAGGTGATCTCTTTCGTGATCGGGCGGAAGCCGTTGACCACACGCGGGTCGGCCATGTGCGGGCGGTTCGCTTCGGTGAACTGCTTGCTCTTTTGCGTGCGCTCCACATAGCGGCGCATGAAGGTTGCGAGCCGCGCCTTCTGGCGGCCGCTCGGCTCGGCGGTGCGCTGCGTGTGGATGCGCGCAATGGCGCCGAAAGCCTTCGTCACGTCGTAGCGCATCGGCTCCTTGGATGCGGCGGGCTCTTCCGTATTGGCTACTGGGGCTGCAGACGCCGGCAGCGCCTGCGCCAACCGAGCTGGCTGCACGGTGGTTGCCTGCAGTGCCGGCTGGACCTGTTGCATTGGCTGCGACGCGGTGCCGGCAGACAGGTCTGCCCCCGCGCCCGAGAGCAGCGCGAGCTGTTGGCGCATCAGTTCCATTTGCTGCGTAACAAGTTGTACAAGCGGCGTGGCGCCAATTCCGCCGTCTTGGAGCGGGGTGAACGCAGGCTGCATGTGCACAGCCGTCGATGCGATGGCCGCCGTTTGCACAGGCGCGGAAACGGCCGCCGGAACTGCAGCGGCTGCGACGGGTGCCGCCACGGCCACGGCAACGGGCTCGGGCGGCAGGCTCTCCCGCAGGAACGCGCAGAGCGCGTCCAGGCTGCGGTAGTTCTCCATGAGCTGGCGAAAGCTCAGGTTCACCTTGAAGCGTTTCTTGATCTGCGTGGCAACCTGGGTCAGCGTGAGCGAATCCAGCCCGAGCTCGCTGAAGGCGGCGTGCCCCTCTGCCTGGGCCATGTCGATCCCGGAGATGTCCTCGAACAAGGACCGCAACCGCGCGTCCAGCGAGGCGTCTGACGAAGCAGATGTGGAAGAAACAGGTAGCGGGGGCGCTGCAGCAACTGTCACGGTCGTCTCCAAAACGGGGGGTGGTACGAAAAGGGCGGGCACGGGCGGCGCGGCTTCCGGCAAGGTGGCCGGCTTCGCCGCGGGGGCCGCGATGTCGACCCAGAAACGCTTGCGCTCGAACGGGTAGGTGGGCAGGCGAACCCGCTGCGCACCGGTGCGCACGGCAAGCCGCGACAACTCCACGTCGGCGCCGCATGTCCAAAGGCGCGCCAGCGCCAGGCGCAGGGTGCGGGCCTCGTCGGCCGGCTCGCCATGCAGCAGCGGCATCGCTTCGGCGGCGCCGTGCTGGCGCACCAGCGTGGTCAATGCGTTGCGGGGGCCGACCTCGACGAAGAGCGGCCGCACCGTCTGCTCCATGGCGTTGCGCACGGCGGGCGAAAAGTGCACGGTGCCGCGCAGGTGGCGGGCCCAATAGCTGGCGCTGGTGGCTTCGGCGTCTTCGAGCAGGCGGCCGGTGAGCGTCGAATAGATCGGAATCGCCGGCGGATGCAGTGCCACTTCACTGACCAGCGCTTCGAAGGGTGCGACGGCCGCATCCATCATTGCGCTGTGGAATGCGTGCGATGTCTGCAGCGGACGGCTCGGAATGTCTTCTTCCTGCAGCGAGGCTTGCAGCGCCGCAATCGCCTCGAAGGGGCCGGCGGCCACGCAAGCTGTCGGGCCGTTGTCTGCGGCCAGCGAGAGCGAAGCGCCGAGCCGGGCCGTGAGCTGTTCGGCACCCAGGCGCACCGACAGCATTGCCCCCGCGGGCTGGGCCTGCATGAGCGCGCCGCGGCGGGCAACAAGCCGTGCGGCGTCTTCGAGCCGCATCACGCCCGCCAGCACCGCGGCCACGAACTCGCCCACGCTGTGGCCGATGAGCGCATGCGGCCGTGCACCCAGCGAGAGGAGCCTGCGTGCCAGCGCGTACTCCAGCGCAAACATGGCGGGCTGCGTCACGGCGGTGGGCGACAGCGCATCGGCCTGGCCTTCGAACATGCGCTCGCGCAAATCGAAGTCGAGCGCGCTGCCGAAGGCCTTCACGCATGCATCGAAGGCAGCAGCGAAGACGGGGTCGTTCGCATGCAGGTTCTTGCCCATCCCGGCGTACTGCGCGCCCTGGCCGGGGAACATCAGCACCAGTTGCGGCGCGCGCGCATCGATGTGGCCGCTGACGCGCCATGCGCCGTCATTGCCGCGCAGCGCGGCAACGGCTTCGGCCGCATCGCTGGCCACCACCGCGCGGCGGAAGGCGTGTGCCTTGCGGCCGACGCCGAGCGTGTAGGCGACATCGGCCAGCGGCAGCCCCGGTGTGGCATCGAGATGCGCAGCCAGCTGTTCCGCAGCCACCGCGAGTGCGGACTCCGAGCGGGCCGAGAGCGGCAGCACTTGCGGACCGATTGCGCCGGGCGAAGCGGGGCGCGGGGGCGCCTCTTCGACGATGACGTGCGCGTTGGTGCCGCCCACGCCGAAGGAGCTGACGCCCGCGCGGCGCGGCTCGGCGGCACGCGGCCACGGCTGCAGGCTTGGCGTGACGTAGAAGGGCGTGCGTGAAAAATCGATGGAGGGATTCGGCGCGGTGAAGTGCGCTGTCGGCGGAATCACTTCATGGTGCAGCGAGAGCGCCGCCTTGATGATTCCGGCGGCGCCGGCGGCCGTGACCATGTGGCCCACGTTGCTCTTGAGCGAGCCGAGCGCGCAGAAGCCCAGCGCATCGGTGTGCTCGCCATAGGCACAGGTCAGCGCCTCTACCTCGATCGGGTCGCCCATGGGCGTGGCCGTGCCGTGCGCCTCCACATACGAAATGCTGCGCGCCTCTACATTGGCTGCGGCCAAGGCGGCGCGGATCACCGCGGCCTGGCCGTCGACGCTGGGTGCGGTAAAGCTCGCCTTGGCACCGCCGTCGTTGTTGACCGCGGCGCTGCGCAGCACCGCGTAGATGGTGTCGCCGTCTGCCTGCGCATCCGCCAGGCGCTTCAGCAGAACCACGGCGGCGCCGTCGCTGAACACGGTGCCCTGGGCCTGCGCATCGAAGCTGCGCGTGCGGCCGTCGGGCGAGAGCATCGAGCCTTCCTGGTAGAGGTAGCCGCTGCGCGTGGGGCAGGTAACGGACGCGCCGCCCGCCAGCGCCATGTAGCACTGGCCCGTGCGCAGCGCATGAAAGGCCTGCGCCACGGCCACCAGCGACGTCGAGCAAGCTGTGTGCACGCTCACCGCCGGACCCGTGAGGTTGAGCCGGTTGGCCACTCGCGTGGTGATGTAGTCCTTCTCGTTGGCCAGCATCACCTGGAATTCGCCCACCGCTTCGATGAGGTCGGGCCGCGTGCTGACGTGGCGCTGGAAGTAGCTGGCGTTGTACATGCCGGCATACACGCCCACGGGGCCGGGGGCCGCGTCGGGCACATAGCCGGCGCGCTCCAGGCACTCCCAGCAGATCTCGAGGAACACGCGCTGCTGCGGGTCCATGAGCGCAGCTTCCTTCGGGCCGATGCCGAAGAAGGCCGCATCGAAGTTCTCTATGCCTTCGATCACGCCGCGGGCGCGCACATAGGCCGGGTCGGAGCGCAAGGCTTCCGAAACGCCGGCATCGAGCGTTTCATCGTCGAAGAAGCTGATGGTGTCGCGGCCGGCAACCAGGTTGTCCCAGAACTGTTCGACATCCGCAGCGCCCGGAAAGCGGCCCGCGGTGGCGACGAGCGCCACGGCATCCTGCAGGTCTGGCGCGTTGGACGGTGCTTGCGGCGTGCGCGGCCAGGCGGTTGCAGCGAGCGCTGCATTGCCGGCCGGTTGCAACTGCGCGGCCATCGCGCCGGGTGTCGGATGCCGGAAGAAGAGGTTGGTGGAAAGCGGCTGTGCGCTGCCTTGCTGCAGATCGGCCAGCACCTGCAGCACGCGCATCGAATCGCCGCCGAGGTCGAAGAAGTTGTCGTTGCGGCCCACCTTCGCAATGCGCAGCGCGCGCGCAAAGGCTTCGCACACGCGCTGCTCGGTGGCGTTGCGCGCCTCTTCAAAAGGCTGGGAGAGGTCGGGCCGCTCGCCGGCGGGTTCAGGCAAGGCCTTGCGGTCGAGCTTGCCATTGGCGGTGACAGGCAACTGCTCGAGCCAGACTTGTGCGGACGGCAGCAGGGCCGTTGGCAGGCGGGCCGCGAGGTGTGCGCGCAACGCCTCCCACGAGAGCTTTTCTTGCGAACGCGCGACCAGGTAGGCGACAAGGCTCAGCTGCCCGTCGGCATCGGGCCGCGCGACGACGGCGCAGCTCTTGACGGCCGGATGGGTGAGGATGGCCGCCTCTACCTCGCCGGTTTCGATGCGGTGCCCGTGGATCTTGACCTGCCCATCGCGGCGCCCGATGAACTCGAGGGTGCCGTCGGGCAGCCAGCGTGCAAGGTCGCCCGTGCGGTACAGGCGCTCGCCCGGCGCGCCGAAGGGGTCGGGCACGAAGCGTTCTTCGGTCAGCGCAGGTTGTCCGAGGTAGCCGCGCGCCAGCCCGTGTCCGCCGATGCACAGCTCGCCGACCAGGCCCGCAGGCATCAAGGCCATGCTCGGGCTCAGCACGCGCAGCACCGTGTCCTTGATCGGCCGGCCGAGCGGTACCGAACGAACATCGGCGGGCAACGCGGCCGGAATGCGGTACGTGGCTGCGAAGGTCGTGCATTCGGTAGGCCCGTAGCCATTGCTCAACGCGAGTTGCGGAAGCGCGGCCAGCGCGCGGCGCACGTGCGGCACCGAAAGCGCTTCGCCACCCGTAAGCAGGTGCCGCAGGCCGGAAAGGTGCGCCGGGTTGTCGTCGATTACCGCGTTGAACAGCGCCGCCGTGAGCCAGGCCGTGTGGACGTCGTGGCGTGCAATGGTGCGGGCGAGGCCTGCACCCGTGGGCACGCGCTCGTCGTGAATGACGCAGCAGCCGCCGTTGAGCAGCGGCCCCCAGACTTCGAGTGTGGATGCATCGAAGCCGAGCGGTGCGGCATGCAGCATGGCGCGGCCGGGAGCCAGCTCGACATAGGCGGCATCGACCACGAGGCGAAGAATTGCACGATGGCAGATCTCGATGCCCTTCGGTGTGCCCGTCGAGCCGGAGGTGTACATCACGTAAGCCACCGATTCGCCGTCGATGGCTGGGGCCTCCCACGAGGCGGGCACATCGCCTTCGGTGCCGTCCTGCACCAGCACGGCCATCGATTCGGGAACGAGGTGGCAGTGCGCGGGCGCGGCGATTGTCAGCTGCGCGTTCGCTTCGCGGAGCATGTAGGCCACGCGCTCGGCCGGAAAGTCCGTTGGCACCGGAACGTAGGCCGCACCCGCCTTCAGAACGCCAAGTTGCGCAACCACGGCCGCAGCCGAACGGTCGAGCAGCAGCCCGACGGCGCCGCCGGCGTGCACACCCAGGTGCTGAAGGCGCCGGGCGAGTTGGTCGGAGCTGCGTTCGAGCTCGCCGTAGCTCATCTGCGTTTCGCCCTCGGCAAGGGCGGGGGCGTCTGGTGTGGCAGCGGCCTGGCGGCTGAACGTTTCCACCACGTTGAGCTCGCAGTTCAGGGGCGCGGGCGTCGTGTTCCAGTCAAGCAGTTGCTGCTCGCGGTCGGCCACGGTCAGGGTGCGGATGTCACCGATTGGTGCTTCGGGGCGGCAGAGCAGGTCGGCGGCAGTATCGGCGATTGCCGCCAGCAAGCGATCGAGGGATGCGGCGTCCAGAAGGCCTGCTGCGGCGTCGGCGTGAAGGCGAGGGGATTCGCCAGAGGTGTCGAGCCAGAAACGGAGGGGGGCTTGGGCCGCGGTTGCAGTGTGTTCGCTGCGCAGCCAGAGAAAGCTCGGCGATGACTCAGGCGCGGATTCTTGTTGCGCTTGTGTGGCGTCGGTTACGTGCCGTCGCTGCTGGTCAAGGGCGGCCAGCCATGCGCTTGCCGGTTGCGCGGGATCGAAGGGCAGCGCAAGCGTGGGTTGCGTTGCGGCCGCCTGAGGGCCGCTCGCCAAGGCTTCGTGCAGAACCGGCTGCCGTGCGTCGAGCCAGCGCGCTTGCAGCAGGAGCCAGGCTGCGGCAAATGGGGTGTCCGGCAATTGATCGGCGGCTCCGGCCCACTGGCTCCAATACCGCATATTTTTCGGCGCGAATGCCGCCGAGCCACCAATTCGGTCTGCCGTTGCCGAACCCGGCAGTGAAACAAACAGGTCGCCCAGAGAAAACAGGGGGGCTTCTAATTGCTCCGAAAAAATCGAATGACGTTTCATGGAATAGCTCGAATGGGTAATACTTGGCAGCAGATTGAATACGGAAAAAATGCATTAAGTAAAAGTAAAAAGAGGTAGTACGTTTGGTCATATTTCGAGGGCAATCCTAGGGTGTTTGCCGCAGACGGTGGGGGCAAATGTTGGTCAAGTTACACTCCAGAATCAGTTGTTACATAGACGTACTACCTGATATCGCCCAAACGGGGTAGCTAATCACCGGAAACGAGTAGGTAACTCGCTGTCGAGGGTGGACTCGCCTACCGCGTCTGCGTGAAAACAGGCACCGCGACTCGATCGCGGGGGAACCAATGTAAAAATTCCGCCGTACTGGCGCATGAGCGGTGCGTCCCCTTTCAGGGGAGACAATCGCCCCGTTTCCCTCGGACGCAACCATGACAAAGCGCCTGCCTGGCTTGGCGGTGCGCAATCAAGAGGGGGAGTAGGGAAGCCCGGCGTTGCACCAGGGCTGTGCGCGCGAAGGTTTGGCCCCGATCACCGGTTCAGGAGCGGAATCTGCACCTGTCAGTGGCGTGAACGCGACGGCTGAATATCGAGAACTAAGGATGTATGGATAAACAGGGTAAAGAGACCCTGTTATTAATCATCCGACTTTGTAACCAGATTAAAAAATTCGGTTGCGAACCCGGAAGTCATGTAATTCTCGCGCAATAACTTGTCTCAAGATTGTCGCAACTTTTGAAGGATTACAAATGTTCCGGGACATCTTATTGCCAAATGCCAAATTGAAGCAATCCGGGGTCTACTATGAGTCCGGACTGCACCGAAATAGTGCTGCCATTACCGCCAATGCCACTTATTTTGGCAATCCGCAATGGGCCCAGGAATACCTGGATTTTTGCCATCGCGATGCGCATTTCAGAAGCCGGTGGCTCGCAGCTGCCGGCGACTGGACAGACAAGGTGGTCATCGACCTGGGCTGCGGCCCCGGAAACATCTTTGCCACCGTAGGCGGAAAACCCCGGCTCCTGGTGGGCGTGGATGTAGCGCCCGGTTCGCTGGAGCTGGCGGCAAAGCTGGGCTATACGGCGGTGCTCGCCGATGCGGCCTACACCCCATTTCGCTCGCACGTGGCCGACATCGTCGCCATCAATGCGTCGCTGCACCACTGCGACGACATGGCCGCTGTGCTGCGCGAAGGTGCCCGGCTCGTAAAGCCGCACGGCCTCCTGGTGACCGACCACGATCCGCAACTCACCGCGTGGGACTACAAGGGCATTGCCAAGCTCATGTGGGATGCGCGCCTCTGGGTGTACCGTGCAATTCGGCACGGCTTTCACAAGACGGGCAGCCAGCAATCATGGGGCCTGGCAACGGAGGTTCATCACCAGCCGGGCGACGGAGTCACCAAGGAGTTCTTCAAGGCCACGCTGGAACCTCTGGGGTTTGACGTTCACGTCTATCCGCACAACCATCAGATAGGCGCCGAGGCGCTCGACGGCGTCGTGGGGCCGGCGCAATGGAAGTACCGGCTTGGCAATATGCTGTCCGGCCGCCGGCCGTCTGCGCCTACCAGTGCGTTGTCATTGATGTGCGTGGCCAAGCGGCGCGGCGACGCGCCCACGATGGCGGCGGAATAAAGCCGCCCTGCAACAACAACAAAGAGGAGACCGACCCATGCTTTCAAGCCTGATGCCGCTGACCCCCAGCGCCTACGAGCAGAAGTTTCTGGACAACCAGGACGAGAACCTTTTCCTGGGCTCGTTCGAGAGCTTTGCCGCCGCCGAGGCAGGCGCACCCCCTTCAAAGGCGGTGGGCTACGACAACGCCGAAGCAGCCTGGGAAATCTACAGCCACCAGATTTATTTCTATGACTACCCGGGCCTTTTCTGGCTCTCCAGATCCATCGACGCGGGCATGTCGCGCGTGTTCGACCTGGGCGGGCACGTGGGCATCAAGTACTACGCGTTCAAACGCGTGATGCCTTATCCCGACAACCTGCGCTGGACCGTTTGCGATGTTCCCGGCGTGGTGCAAACCGGGCGTGAGCTGGCCGTGCGGCGCGAGGCAACCGCGCAATTGAGCTTTACCACCAACTACGAAGATGCGAGCGGCTGCGACGTGCTGTATGCGTCGGGCAGCCTGCAGTACCTGCCCGTACAGATCTCCAAGATCATTGCGTCGCTTGCGGTAAAGCCCAAGCGCATCGTGCTGAACACGACCGCGGTTCACCCCGAGCGAACCATCTACACACTCAACAGCATCGGCTTTGCGGTGTGCCCCTATCGCATCCAGCATGACGAAGAGTTGTGGGCCGAACTGAGAGGCGCCGGATACAAGCGGCGCGACGCGTGGCGCAACGAAGGCAAGCCGATCGAAGTGCCCTTTGTAGAGGGCGGCGACAAGCCTTACTACGCGGGGTGTTGTTTCGATCTTGCCGGTTAAGGGCGGCAGGAGGAGAAGACCTCCCGCGAAGCCTTTTTTTGTCAGCGCGCGTAGCGTGCAAGCTCGTGCTTGGCAATTGCGTTGCGGTGCACTTCATCGGGCCCGTCGGCCATGCGCAGGTGGCGCGCGTAGGCCCAGAAGTTCACCAGCAGCGTGTCCTGGCTCAAGCCCATGGCGCCGAATGCTTGCATCGCATCGTCGATCACCTGGATGCAGTTGTTCGGCGCAATCACCTTGATCATCGCGATCTCCTGCGCCGCCACCTTGTTGCCCACCGTGTCCATGCGCCAGGCGGCGTGCAGCACCATCCATCGGGTCTGGTCGATCAGCATGCGGCTCTTGGCAATGCGTTCGCGCCACACGCCTTGTTCGGCCAGCGGCTTGCCAAAGGCCACGCGCGACACCACGCGTTCGCACATCATCTCCAGGGCCGACTCGGCCATGCCGATCATGCGCATGCAGTGGTGAATGCGCCCCGGGCCAAGGCGGCCCTGCGCAATTTCGAACCCGCGGCCCTCGCCGAGCAGGATGTTGTCGACCGGCACGCGCACGTTCTCGAACAGCACCTCAGGGTGGCCAAAGGGCGCATCGAAGTGATTGACCAGCGCCATGTCGCGCAGCACCGTGATGCCGGGCGCGTCGGCGGGCACGATGATCATGGATTGCTGCTTGTGGCGATTGGCGTTGTCGGGGTCGGTCTTGCCCATGAGGATGAACAGCTTGCACCGTTCGTTCATGGCGCCGGTGATGTACCACTTGCGCCCATTGATCACGTACTCATTGCCTTCGCGCCGAATGCTGCATGCGATGTTGGTGGCGTCCGAAGAGGCCACTGCCGGTTCGGTCATTGCAAAGGCGGAGCGAATCTGCCCGTCGAGCAGCGGCTGCAGCCAGCGCGCCTTCTGCGCGGCCGAACCGTAGCGCTCGATCACCTCGGTGTTGCCCGTGTCAGGCGCGCTGCAGTTGAACGCCTCGGCGCTCCAGTAGCGGCGGCCCATGATCTCGCACAGCGGCGCGTATTCGAGGTTGGTCAGGCCCGCGCCGTGCGCCGTTTCGGGCAGGAACAGGTTCCACAGGCCCGCCGCGCGAGCCTTTTCTTTCAGCTCTTCCAAGAGCGGCAAGCCGGTGTAGAAACCGCCGTTCTTCTGCGCGTTGAGATACGACTGATGCGCCTCTTCAGCCTGCCGCTTCTCGTTCGGATAAATGTGTGCATCCATGAAGGCGAGCAGGCGCGTGCGCAGGTCCTGGACCTTGGGCGTGTAGGCGAATTCCATGAGAGGCGTCTTTCGAAGAGGGGCGGTGGGTGTGCCTCGATCTTCCCTGGCAGGCGGCCGGGCGGCTGTCTCCTGAATGACGGAGCGCGTACGTTCCGAAGAAGCGCCGGGGTCCGCTGACTTCTCCAACGCGGGCGGCAGATCGCGGGCTCGGGGCCGGGCGGGGACGATTGCGATGCAGGTTGGGGCAGGCCGGGGGATCTTGCTCAGCATCGCTTTGCGCGAGCGTGCCGTAGATGCGGCTTACGAAGCGCTTCCTGCTCCTGCGGAGTTTCAGCTTGCTCGCGCGGCGCTTGGAGCGGGTGAAGGGAATCGAACCCTCGTATGAAGCTTGGGAAGCTGCCGTTCTACCATTGAACTACACCCGCATTTCGCAACCCGCTGACGCCACGGGTTGTCGACCTGAGCTTTGGATCTTACTTGGGAATCAAGCTCTTTCCCGTCGGCGGCAATGCCGCCTGCCCCCGGGCGAGATACCGCCCCGCCAAACCCGACTTTTTTACCCAACTAATCTAGACACCGTCACATTGCCTCAAAACAATCCGGCACCCTCAGGTTCAACAAAAAGCATTCGTTGAGGGGATCAAGAAAATGCACCTGCTCTTCTTGCTGCGGCTGCAGCATGTCGAGTTACCTACGGAGATCGTGGACCCGGAAGAAATCAGGCATGTGTCGGTTCTGAAGGCAACGGGCCTGATAGAGGCGGATATTGCGCCTGCCATCGATCCGTCGGGCAAGTTCAACATGGCCCGCACCGCTGTGGTGACTGCAATCACGCCGGAAGGTATTGCCGAGATCACCCAGTTGCGCACCGAGCGGATGCGGCCCGCAACCACGTGGCGGGCGGCCAGGCGCCACCGCCGCATCGAGCGCGCTGCGGCAACCGAACCCCACCGAAAGCAATGCAGCCGATGCGGCGCGCCCAATCAGCCGAACGCTCCGGCTTGTACTTGCTACGCCGCACCCGAATCAGAGCCCAGCGCTCCGACCTGACAAGCGGCCGAGGGGGCCGTCGCAACAAACAAACCGCGCTCGTCCGACACGGCGCGGCTCGCCGATGGCCGACCATGCAGCCATGTCGACGCTTCGGAGCATTGCCGTCACCGTCATCGAGGTGGAAGAGGGCGCCTACCGCTGGCGCCTGGTCGAGCTTGGCGACGAGGAAGAGGGGCAAGGCTGGAGCGTCTTGCGCCAGCAGCCGAGGGCGATGAAGACCTACAAGGCCGCGATGGCCGCCGGCCTGCTGGAGCTGCAGAAGATGATCGACGATCTCGACTTGGGGCCTCGAGACGAGGAAGAGGCCGGGCCGGCAAAGCCCGCCAAGAAGAGCGGCCCGGTGTTCGGGTTCGGCTTTGGGTTGCCGAAAATCGGTTGAGAAGGGCGCTGAAGAAAAGAACGGGCGCCGGGCGGTTTCAAACCGGGCCGTACAGCGCCCTGATGTGCCGGCCCGCATTGGCGGAGGCCGAATCGCCGTAGCCGTCGCCCACCGCAGCGCACAGTTCCGCAATGCCATGGGCGAATTCGATATGCATCTGGTCGAGCCGTTCGCCCGGCTTGATGATGCCGACCTCGGCCGCCAGCGAGGTGAAGTTGGTCTCGGGGTCGCGCACCAGCTGCTCGGGCTCGGGGGTGTTTTCGAAGTGCTGCCGTGCCACGTCGGCGGGTTCCCGGTCGCCCACCACCCGCACCAGGCTGAGGCCCTGGTCGATCAAGAATTCATGATCGGCACGCCCCCCAGCCAGCCGCGTCCATTCGGCAGCGAACAGCGACGCCCATTCGAGGCGGGCATTTCTTGGGGCAAATTCAGGCATTTCGCGGAACCCAGCAAAGTACCTCTAAAGTATACATCTGAGTTTCTGGCTGTTGTGCGCCAATTCGGCGTTTGCGCGCCACTGCGGCTGCCCCGATCACCGCAGGAAAACATGCTCCATGAACTGCCTGATGGGGTACTGGATCATGGTTTGCACGCCCGCCGGCAGTTCCAGCGGACGCATCAGCATCTTGAGGGTGGCGCCGGCGCTCAGGTTGGTGCGCACGGTGCTGTTCATGCGCGCACTCAGCCGCTGCACAAAAGCCGTGTCGCCGGCGCGCTCGGGCGAGCGGGCGCGCACCACATGGCGAATGGCGCAGTCGGCGTCTTCGCTCTTCAGCTCCAGCGTGCGCCGGCCGATGGTGCCGAGCACGCGGAAGCGGCTGAGGCGTTCCTGGTCGCGATAGCGGCGAAAGAACCGGTAGAAGTGCTTGTAGTGGCTCACCTCGTCGGCCGCAATGCGGTTGGCCAGGTCGCGCAGCACGGGTTCGGAGGTGGCGCGCGCCATGGCGCGGTAGTAGGTGGCGGTGCCGGTTTCGACCACGCAGCGTGCGGTCATTTCGAGCCCGCGCGTGGGGGCGAGCAGCTCGACCTTGCAGTAGGTGGCGTATTCCTCCAGAAAGCCGCGGTAGGCGCTTTCCCAATCGAAATCGGGCCACACATGGGCCACGTAGGCGCGCAGTGCCTTGCCGTGCTGGAGCTCTTCGGCCTCCCAGTGCTGCGTGAGCCAGGCGGTCACCTCGTCGTCGCCGCGGAAAAAATCGACCAGGTTCTGGGTATACAGGTCGGAGCCGCTCTCGATGAAGGAGGCGGAAGCGACAAGGTAGAAAAGATTCTCGTCCCGGCGGACTTCGTCGCACGCAATGCGCGAAAACTCCAGATCCTCGATCTTCCAGTGTGGCGCCTCATGACCTGCCATGCATGCTCCTTGATTCGCATCGGAATGAAAACAGCAGTTAGGACGAAGCCGAACGCATTTGGTTCTGTTCCGCGCCAGCCATGGTAGCGGCGCTACCCACGCCAAGCTGACGGCCGCTGGCGGGCAAGGCGCGGGGCGGTAGCCAAACCTATAATCGTTTGTTCAAGTAAATCAAGCAGTTAGGTCGGTTCGACGCAGTGGGTTCGACGAGAGGGTCGCCATCGCCAGGCCGTCCCCGACAGAAGACGAAATCCAAAAGATGAGCCAGCCCACATTCACGGTCGCGGACATCCGCAAGACCTTTCTCGATTTCTTCGCCTCCAAGGGCCACACGGTGGTGGCCTCGAGTTCGCTGGTGCCGGGCAACGACCCGACGCTGATGTTCACGAACTCGGGCATGGTTCAGTTCAAGGACGTGTTCCTGGGCGAAGACAAGCGCCCCTACGTGCGCGCCGCCTCGGTACAGGCCTGCCTGCGCGCCGGCGGCAAGCACAACGACCTGGAGAACGTGGGCTACACCGCGCGCCACCACACCTTCTTCGAGATGCTGGGCAACTGGAGCTTCGGCGACTACTTCAAGCGCGAATCGCTCAAGTGGGCGTTCGAGCTGCTGACCGAGGTGTACAAGCTGCCGGCCGAAAAACTCTGGGCCACGGTCTATATCGAGGACGACGAGGCCTACGACATCTGGACCAAGGAAATCGGCCTGCCGCCGGAGCGCGTGGTGCGCATCGGCGACAACAAGGGCGGGCGCTACATGTCCGACAACTTCTGGATGATGGCCGACACGGGCCCCTGCGGCCCGTGCTCCGAGATCTTCTACGACCACGGCCCCGAGATCCCCGGCGGCCCGCCCGGCAGCCCCGACGAAGACGGCGACCGCTACATCGAGATCTGGAACAACGTGTTCATGCAGTTCGACATGCAGCCCGACGGCTCGGTCAAGAAGCTGCCGGCACCGTGCGTCGACACCGGCATGGGCCTGGAGCGCCTGGCGGCCATCCTGCAGCACGTGCACAGCAACTACGAAATCGACATCTTCGATGCCCTCATCAAGGCCGCTGGCCGCGAGACCGGCACGCAAGACCTGTCGAACAACTCCCTGCGCGTGATTGCCGACCACATCCGCGCCACCTCGTTCCTGGTGGCCGACGGCGTCATTCCGTCGAACGAAGGCCGCGGCTACGTGCAGCGCCGCATCGTGCGCCGCGCCATTCGCCATGGCTACAAGCTCGGCCAGAAGAAGCCGTTCTTCCACAAGCTGGTGCCTGACCTGGTCAAGCTCATGGGCGATGCGTACCCCAAGCTTGTGGCCGATGAAAAGCGCATCACCGAAACGCTGAAGGCCGAGGAAGAACGCTTCTTCGAGACGCTTGCCAACGGCATGGAAATTCTCAACATCAACATGACTCCGGCCAAGGCACTCTACGCGAACCAAGTGCCGACGGAAAAGGACCGTGAAACGATCGAGGCCCTGGACAAGGCGCAACAGACAAAGACCTTGAGCGGCGAGGTTGCGTTCAAGTTGCATGACACGTTTGGATTTCCCTTGGATCTGACCGCCGACGTGTGCCGTGAGCGGGGGTGGACGGTTGACGAAGCGGGCTTCACCGCCGCCATGGAAAAGCAGAAGGCCGCGGGCCGCGCAGCCGGCAAGTTCAAGATGGACCGCAACGTCGAATACGGCGGCGCGGGCAATGTCTTCACCGGCTATGAACACCTCGAAGAAAGCGCCAAGGTCGTGGCGCTGTACTTCGAAGGCGCGGCCGTGCAGGAGCTGAAGGAAGGCCAGCCCGGCATCGTGGTGCTCGACACCACCCCGTTCTATTCGGAGAGCGGCGGCCAGGTGGGCGACCAGGGCGTGCTCGTGGCCGAAGGCGTGCAGTTCGGCGTTGAAGACACGCAGAAGATCAAGGCCGACGTGTTCGGCCACCATGGCACGCAAACGCAGGGCACGCTGAAGGTGGGCGACACGGTCAAGGCAGCGGTCGACACCGCGCGCCGCGCGGCCACCATGCGCAACCACTCGGTCACGCACCTGATGCACAAGGCCCTGCGCGAAGTGCTGGGCACGCACGTGCAGCAGAAGGGCTCGCTGGTGGATGCCGACAAGACGCGCTTCGACTTTGCGCACAACGCGGCCGTCACGCACGACCAGATCCTCGAGATCGAAAAGCGCGTGAACGCCGAGATTCTTGCCAACACCGAGACGCACGCCCGCGTGATGGACATGGAGTCGGCCCAGAAGACCGGCGCCATGATGCTGTTCGGCGAGAAGTACGGCGAGAGCGTTCGCGTGCTCGACATCGGAACCAGCCGCGAACTTTGCGGCGGCACCCACGTGGGCCGCACGGGCGACATCGGCATGTTCAAGATCGTGAGCGAGGGCGGCGTGGCTGCCGGCGTGCGCCGTATCGAGGCGGTCACGGGTGCCAATGCGCTCAGCTACCTGCAAGACCTCGAATCGACCGTGCAGAGCGTCGCCGCCACGCTCAAATCGCCCACTGCAGAGTTGCAGGGCCGGCTCACGCAGGTGCTGGAGCAGGTGAGGGCGCTGGAGCGCGAAGTGGGCTCGCTCAAGGGCAAGCTCGCGTCGTCCAAAGGCGACGAACTGGTGTCGCAGGCCATCGACGTCAACGGCATCAAGGTGCTGGCCGCCAAGCTCGACGGCGCCGACGCCAAGACGCTGCGCGACACCATGGACAAGCTCAAGGACAAGCTCAAGACCGCAGTGATCGTGCTGGCCGCGGCCGACGGTGCCAAGGTGCAGGTGGCCGCGGGCGTCACCAGCGACACCGTGGGCAAGGTCAAGGCCGGCGAGCTGGTCAACTTTGTTGCGCAGCAAGTGGGCGGCAAGGGCGGCGGCAAGGCCGACATGGCCATGGCCGGCGGCACCGATGCCGCGGGCCTGCCCGCAGCGCTCCAGTCGGTGCAAGCCTGGGTGGCGGAACGCACCTGATGGCCACCACCGAGGTGCTCGGTTCCCCTCCCGGCGAAGTGCTGGTGATGGGAGCGGGCACCATCGGTTGCTTCATCGGCGGCAGCCTTGCCGCGGCGGGTGTTCCGGTCACTTTTGTCGGCCGCCCGCGCGTGCTGCAAAGCCTTGCTGCGAACGGCCTTGCGCTCAGCGATCTCGAAGGCGGTTCGCATCGCCTGCCTGCCGCCAGCCTGCGGCTGAGCGACCAGGTGCCTGTCGGAGCAACGCCGGCACTGGTTCTGTTGTGCGTAAAAAGCGGCGCCACGGCCGAGGCCGCCGCCGAGCTGGCCTTTGCATTGCCGGCGGGCACCACGGTCGTCTCGCTCCAGAACGGCATTTCCAATTGCGCCGCGGCATCGAAGGCCGGCCCTACGCTCGGCGTGCTGCCCGGCATGGTGCCTTACAACGTGGCTGAAACCGCGCCGGGCGCCTTTCACCGGGGCACGGCAGGGCGGCTGGCCGCGAAGGACGACGCGGCGCTGCGGCCCTGGGTGCCGGTGTTCGAGCGTGCCGGCATACCCCTCGACCTGTACGCCGACCTGCTGCCCGTGCAATGGGGCAAGCTGCTGCTCAATCTCAACAACCCGGTCAATGCGCTTTCGGGCCTGCCCCTGCGGGAAGAGCTGCTGCAGCGCGGCTACCGCTGCTGCTTTGCCGCGCTGATCGATGAGGCACTGAGCGTGCTCGGCAGCGCCGGCATTGCACCCGCGCAAGTGGCCGCGGTGCCGGCGCGGCGGCTCTCGACGGTGCTGCGCCTGCCCGATTGGCTGTTTCGCATCGTCGCGGCGCGCATGCTGCGCATCGACGCAAAGGCCCGCTCCAGCATGGCAGATGACCTGTCGCTCGGCCGGCGTACCGAGATCGATGCGCTCAGCGGAGAGGTCGTGCGGCTTGCGCACGACCAGGACATGGAAGCGCCGCGCAATGCAAGGATGTCTGCCTTGCTCGAAGAGTGGCCCCGGCAGCCCAGGCGCTGGACTGCGCAGCAATTGCAAGACGCACTCTGGCTTTAACGCCGCAATAGATGCATGCAATCTGTGGCTGCATGGTCACAAGGCGTGCGCCTGTTTTCTTGAGCAGCCAAGCGCTTGCAGCAAGAAGAAGGAACCATCTTCGTAGTGCATTGCGCGCCCGCATTCAATGACTCCCTTTGTCGTATGGCGCGCGAACATTTTGAGAGGGAAAAGTTCCGCGATCCGTTGAGTGGGCGCACGCGATCAGCTAAAAATGTTCGCACTTCCAAGGAGGGAGCGCGCACGTGAAGCTATCCATAACAGCCCACAAGAACTTGCCGTCGCAACCCCGGTTCCATGCCGGCAATGATGAGTTGGCGCGCGTGCGCTAAGCCCACTCTCCAGGCATTCAACTCGGCCCGGCACAGCCATTCCATAGCCCTCGCGAATCGACGGGAATGGAACCCCTCGCCCCCCGCATCCTCGGACCACCCGCCTGAAGGCGGTGGGGTTCGGTGCGGCACGTTCGTGCTGCGCCGGCTCGACAAGACCAGCATGCTGCCCGCGTTTTCCTGCGAACGTTTCGTTCGCCGGGAGGGTGCGGTGCTGCCTGCCTGTTCGATGTGCTGTTCATTCCATCCGTTCATTCCATCTTTGCGCGCTCGCGCCACGCCGGCTATCCGCCGGTACATGCGGGGCGGTGCCTGTCTTTACCAAGAGGCGATCATCATGAAGAAACTAGTCAAGCCAGCCGTCAACAACCTTGCCATTACCGCCGTGACCCTTGCCACCCTGGTGGCCTGCGGCGGCGGAGGGGGCGGCGGCGAATCTTCTTTCGGAGGCACCGCGCTGAATGCGCCGGCACCGCTGGCGGAAAGTGCGGCCTCGCCCAAGGCGCCCGACGACGGACCGGCGCTCGCACCGGTGGCAGCCGCGCCGCAGGTCGACCGGTCCGTCAAGCCGATGGAGCTGCCCGATACCGTCTGGCCCATCAACTACAAGCTCTGGTTTCGGCCCGATGCGGCACTGAAGACCTTTGTGGGCCGCGGCGACGTGGAGATCGAAGTGCTCAAGCCCGTTGATGCCATCGTGGTGGCCGCGCACAACCTCAAGTTTGCCAATGGCCGCACCACCTTGCGCAAGCTCTCGAACCCTGCCGAGGTGATTCCGCTTGTTCCCACCCCGCAGACGCTGGGCGACTTTGTTCAGCTGCGGCGCAACGACGGGCAGATTGCCAAGGGCAAATACCTGCTGCACATGGAATGGGACGGGAAGATCCAATTCTCCGATGCGGAGTATTGCCCGCCGGACGAAATGGCCCGCAACCCGTTCTGCTCGGCGGCAACCGGCATTTTCAAGGTGGGCCTGTCCACGCCCGAGGGCGTGAGCAGCGACGCGATCGTGACGCAGGGCGAAACCAACTACGCACGCCAATGGTTCCCGGGCTGGGACGAACCGGCCTTCCGCCACACCTTCGAGATTTCGGCGGAGGTGCCGGGCGATTGGCAAACGGTGTCGAACGCTGCGCAAAAATCGGCCGTCAAGCTGCCCGACGGCTACCAGCAGGTGTCGTTCGAGAAGACACCGTCGATGCCGATGTACCTGACCTTCTTCGGCGGCGGCAAGTTCGACATTCTTTCGGACACCTTCAAGAGCCCGCTGGACGGCAGCGAAATGCCGTTGCGCTGGTTCACGCCGCCGGGCCGCTCCACGTGGGCCACGTTCGCAATGGAGTGGACCAAGGTGGCCATGGACTACTACTACAACTACACCGGCATTCCGTTGCCGTTCAAGAAGTTCGACACCGTGGCTGCCAACGACAGCTACAACAACAAGCCGAACACCGGCTTTGGGGGTATGGAAAACTGGGGCTCGATCTTCGAGTTTGCCGACCGCGTGCTCACCAGGCCAGGCGACACGCCCACGCTGTATTCGGTGACCGTGGTGACGCACGAGATCGCGCACCAGTGGTTCGGCGACCTGGTCACGCTCGACTGGTGGGACAACGTGTGGCTGAACGAATCTTTCGCACGCTGGTTCGACCGCCGCACCACGATCAAGTTTCACCCGAACTACTACAGCTTTTCGGACTACGTGCTCGACAAACACAGCGTGATCGTGGCCGACCTGAAGGACACCGCGGTGCCGGTGCAGCGCAACCTGAACGATGCGGGCTCTTTCGGCTTCATCAGCCCTTCGATCTTTGTCTACAACAAGGGCAGCCATGTGCTGGAAATGGTGCAGAACTACATTGGCGAAGAGGCGATGCAGAAGGGCCTGCAGCTGTACCTGAAAGACTATGCGTTCGGCAATGCCACGCCGTCGCGGCTGTGGAACTCGATTGAAAAGGCGAGTGCCGGAAAGAAGGTGGCCGACATCGGCGACAGCTTCATCCGCCAGACCGGCGTGCCGCTGCTCACGGTGGATGCGCAATGCGCGGGCGACCGCACCTTCGTGTCCATCGCCCAGGAGCCGTTCCCCAACCAGAACGCCTATCCGGCTTCGTCGTGGACCATTCCCGTCACGCTGGCCTACGGCGATGCAATGCAGGAGCGCAAGACCTTTGTCATGGCCACGACCACCACGCAACTCGAGCTTCCGGGTTGCACCGCCGTGCTTGCCGGGCCCACCGGGCAGGACTACTACGTGAGCAACTACAGCACGCAGTCGTGGAGCGATCTGCTGGCCAAAGCGCAGAACTTTGCCGACAACAAGCCGCTGCTGCTCAACATCGAGAGAGATGCATTCCGTCTTCTTTCGATCGGCCGCATCACCCAGGCGCAGTACGACCAGATCAAGGGTGTCCTTAACCTGCCGTCGACCCTGCTCGCCAAGACAGAGGCCAGCCAGCAGAAGATGATGGTTCAGGAAGCCGGCGGCAAGGAAGACTACCCGCACGCACTGCGCTACCAGGGCAGCCTGAAGCTGCGCGAGAACGACAAGCGCTGAGGAGCACCGCCATGAAAAAGGCACTGAGCTATCTTGCGGCCGGCACGTTCGCATTGCTGCTGCTGTCCGGCTGCAGCCCGGGCGGCGGGCCCGAGGCGGAACTGGTCGGCGTGTATGCCGTCAAGAGCAACGGCGTTCTGAAAGAGCTGGTGAAGATCGAACGCCAGGGCGGCCGCTACATCATGCGCGACAAGGTTCGAACGCCCGAGTGGAGCGAACCCAAGATGCAGATGCAGCCGGTGACGCGCGAGGCTTGGCGCAGGATCACCACCGACACCGGCAACACGGCCTTTGTGGGTGTTGCCAGCGAACAGCTCGGGGTGTTCAAGGTGCCGCCGGGCTGGAAGAAGAACGACTTCAGCACCGCAACCGGGTACTTCCTGTTCTATTCGCGAGGACCGGTCGAAGCCCACAAGTTGTGAGCTGCGCAGGCTAAGGCCGGCCGGCTACGCCGCTGGCGCGACGGCGGCGCCCTCGATGCGGTGGCGCGCCAGCGCATCGGCCACGAAACCGCCGGCCTTCATCTCTTCGACAAACGCCGCCAGCAGCCCCTGCGCCTCGGCGCCGCGGCTGGCGGGCGTGCCCATCGCCTGCTGGATCACCATGAAGCGCCCGGGCAGCACGCGCACGCCAGGCTCGCGCTGCGCCTCTGCCTCGAGCAGTTGCTTGATGCCGGCGGCCACCTCGACCTGACCGGAGCGCAATGCGGCGAGCGCCGCCGGCGCACCTTGGAGCCGCACGATTTCTGCGTGCTTGATCTCACGCGTCAGGAACAGGTCGTAGGCACTGCCCGCACCGACCGAGATCCGCACGCCTGCACGATCGACTTGCGCGTTGTCGGTGAGCTCCGATGCGCCGCGGACCAGGTAGCTGCCTTCGATGAGCACATAGGGCGCTGTAAAGAGCAGCCCTTCGCTGCGCGCCGGGTCGATGGCAAAGAAGCCGATGTCGGCCTTCTCGCTCTTGACCGCATCGACCGACGCGGCCGCCTTTTCGAACACCACCAGCTCGATGCCCACGCCAAGCCGCCGTGCAAACTCGCGCGCGAGATCGGTCGACACGCCAACCGGCTCGCCCGTGGCGGCGTCCTTGTTGGCGAGGATCGGATTGCCGAGATTGATGGAAGCGCGCAGCGTGCCGCTGGGCGCAAAGGCGGAAACGAGGGCGGGGGAGGGCTTCGGCTGCGTCATGGCGTGGTTTCGTCGACGATGGGCCGCCAGTTTACGGGCGGGCCGGCCGGATTTCCTACTGGCAAAAGGGAAGCCCGCCCACCGGCGGCGCGCGGCGTTTGGGTAGGCTCGGCATACCCCGGATCGGGCTCTTGTCCCGTTCCCTTCGACTTGCAGATTCTCCTGTTTCATGACGAGCAACCCGCCCGACATTGCCCACGTTCTACGTCCCTTGCGCGCCGCCACGCATACGCTGCACGAAACGCTGGACAGCCGGCTGCCCATTGCCCGCGATGACGCATCGCTGGCCGAGTATGCGGACCACCTGCGCGCGCTGCGTCCGTGGCTGCAGGCCGTGCGAGACGCGCTCGTCGCCTCCGGCGTGCCGGGCCTCGAACGCAGCGCCCGCCGCACCGACCGCCGGCTGGCAGCACTCGCCCTCGATCTTGACGATCTCGGCGCACCGACAGCCTGCAGTGAGCGAGACAACACTTCCGATGGCCTGGGTCCACGGCTGGCCGAAGAAGCCGCACGCGAACCTGCCTTTGCCTGGGGTCTCGCCTATGTTCTGGAGGGCTCGCAGCTTGGAGGCATGGCCATGCACAAGCGGCTCGCTCCGCGCCTGGCGCCGCATCCGATGCGCTACTTCCAGCCAGTCGATGCGGCCTGCGGGCTTGCGGCGCAATGGAAAGATTTCGTTGCGCAGCTCGGGGCTGCGCTGGCCGATCCGGCCGCCGTCGACGCAGCCCGCCGCGGCGCTGTTGCGGGCTTTCGCAGCCTCATGCCCCGCTTCGGACTGCAGGGCTTGTAGGAAAGCGCTGACGACACCCCGCAGTACCCACAGGCATGATCCCCGCCACTTGTTTCTTGCGCGCCGCCGGCCGCGTCGATTGAATGCCCCAGCCCCACGCGCCCCATCCCGCTTCCCACACCTTGCAGCCGCCTGAGGTCGACCTGTCGTCTTGCGATCTCGAGCCGATCCGCGTGCCCGGCTCGATCCAGCCGCACGGCCGCATGCTGGTGCTGGAGCCCGGCTCGCTGGAGCTCGTCGCCTGGAGCGACAACTGGCCCATCGGGCAGCTACAGGCCGCGCAGCAGGCCCTTCGCGGCACGGCGCTCCCGGCACTCCAGCCGGGTGCCAGGCCCGTCTCGCTGGGGGCGCTGCGCGTGGCCGAAGAAACCTTCGACGTGGCCGCACACCGCAGCGACCGCCACCTGTTCGCCGAGTTCGAAGCAGCGCTGCCCACCGCCGGCAACGAGGCGCCGATCTATTCGCTCGGCCGCGTCTTCCTGCCAAAGCTGCAAGAGGCCGGCACGCTCGAGCAGCTCACGCAACTGGCCGCCGCCGAGATGAAGCGCCTGACCGGCTTCGGCCGCTGCCTGATCTACCGCTTCGATGCGGCGGGACACGGCGAAGTACTGGCCGAAGAAGCAGACCCAGGCTACGACAGCTACACCGGCCACCGCTTCCCGGCTTCGGACATTCCGCAGCAGGCGCGCGCGCTCTACCTGGTCAACCAGTTCCGGCTCATCGCCGACGCCGGCTACACGCCGGTGCCTTTGCGCGCCGCCGACCCAGCGCTCACCGCGGCCGACCTCGACCTTTCGCAGTCGCAACTGCGCAGCGTTTCGCCGATACACCTCGAGTACATGCGCAACATGGGCACGCTCGCGTCCATGTCGGTTTCGATCGTGATCGACGGCAAGCTGTGGGGCCTTATTTCTTGCCACGACCACCGGCCGCGCTTTCTGGACACCGGCACCCGGCTCGCCTGCGAGCACCTGGGCCAACTGCTTTCGCTGCAGATCCATTCGAAAGAAAGCAATGTTGCCGTGGCCGAGCGGCTGGAGTTGCGCCAGCTCACGCTGCAGATCGTCTCGCACCTGTCGGACAGCGATGCCACGCTGCAGCGGCTGGTGGCGGAGCCGTCGCTGATGCTGCGCCTTGCGCGCGCTACCGGCGCGGCCGTGGTGCGCGACGACGAGGTCTGGAGCGTGGGCGACGTGCCGGTGCGCGCGCAGGTGCTGGAGCTTGCCAGCTGGATCGCCGGCATCGGCACCGACGTCTACGAAAGCAGCGAACTGCCCGCGCACTTTGCACCCGCGGCCGAGTTTCGGGACGTGGCGGCAGGCGTGCTCGCAATCTCCATCTCGCAGGTACACAGGCACCTCATCCTGTGGTTTCGGCCCGAGATCGTGCAGACGATCCAGTGGGCCGGCAATCCGCAAAAGCCCAAGGCAGCCGCAAGCGGCCGCATTCATCCGCGGTTGAGCTTCTCGAGCTGGGCCGAAGAGGTGCGCGGCCGCTCGGCGGCGTGGACCTCGGCCGAGGTGGGCGCCGCAGTCGAATTGCGCCAGGCGCTCATCGGCGTGGTGCTGCGCCGCGCCGAAGAACTGGCGGCCGTGGCCACCGAGCTTGGCCGCGTCAACAAGGAGTTGGAAGCCTTCTCGTACACCGTCTCGCACGACTTGCGCGCGCCCATGCGGCACATCGCGGGCTATGTCGACCTGGTCGCCCAGACCGAGGGCCGCCAGCTCAGCGAACGCGCCCACCGGTACCTCGGACACGTCAAGGACGCGGCCGCGTTCGCGGGGCAGATGGTCGATGCGCTGCTCGATTTTTCTCGCATGGGCCGTGCCGCGCTGAAGCAGCGCCTGGTCGACACCAAGCCGCTCGTCGACGGGCTGGTGCGCGAGCTTGCGCGGCTGGAGCCCTCGCGCCGCATCGAATGGCAGGTCGACGCCGCACTGCCCGCGCTCTACGCCGATCCGCTGCTGCTGCAGGTTGCCGTTCGCAACCTGTTGGCCAATGCGGTCAAGTATTCGCGCACGCGCAATCCGCAGCGCATCACGGTGCGCGCGATTCGCGGCGAGCTTGGCAACGGACTGGAGGTTCAGGACAACGGCGTGGGCTTCCAGATGAAATACGTCGACAAGCTGTTCGGCGTGTTTCAGCGGCTGCATCGGGCAGAGGAATTCGAGGGCACGGGCATCGGCCTGGCCAACGTGAAGCGGATCGTCGAGCGCCACGGCGGAACGGTCTGGGCAAAGGGGGTGATGGACGAAGGCGCGACCTTCGGCTTTGTCCTGCCTCACCGGGAACCGGGCAATGACCATGCGGTGGGCACGCCGCGAGACAACGGAGAACAACATGCTTAAGCCGATCCTGCTCGTCGAGGACGACAAGCGAGACCTGGAGCTCACCCTTATTGCGCTGGAGCGCAGCCAGCTTGCCAACGATGTCATCGTGCTGCGCGACGGCGCCATGGCGCTCGACTACCTGCGGCGGGAGGGCGAATACGCCGAGCGCGCCGAAGGCAATCCGGCCGTGATCCTGCTGGACCTGAAATTGCCCAAGGTCACCGGCCTCGAAGTGCTTCAGGCTGTGCGCGCCGATGCGGGGCTGCGCAGCATTCCGGTGGTCATGCTCACGTCGTCGCAAGAAGAATCGGACGTGCTGCGCAGCTACGAGTTCGGCGTGAACGCCTATGTGGTGAAGCCCGTGGCGTTCGACCAGTTCGTCTCGGCCATTGCCGAGTTGGGTATTTTCTGGGCGGTGCTCAATGAGCCGCCGCCAGGTTCGCTGAAGGCGACGCGCCGAAATGAATAGCCGCAGCGTCGCGAGCAGGCCTAACGAGGACGTCATGGCCGACATGGCGGGTGCCGTGTATTCCACGGGCGCCGCCGCTGCCGGGTCGGCGGGTGTCATCGACGTGCTGATTCTCGAGGATTCGCGCTTCGACGCGGAGCTTTTGGGCGAGGCCCTCTCGGCGGCGCTGCCCCACGCCCAAACGCGGGCGGTGCGCGATGAACGCGACTTTGTTGCGGCACTTGCCGAGCGCAGTCCTTCGCTCATCCTGTCCGACTACGAGCTGCCGGGCTTCTCGGGTGCCGAGGCGCTGGAGATTGCTCGGCGCATGGCGCCCGAGACGCCTTTCATCTTCGTCTCGGGCGTGATCGGCGAGGACAATGCCGTCGAGCTTCTCAAGCGCGGCGCGACCGACTATGTGAGCAAGGGGCGGCTTGCGCGACTGCCGGTGGTGCTGGACCGCGCGCTCAAGGAGGCCGCCGACCGCCGCGCCAAGCGCGTGGCCGAGTCCCAGCTGCAGGCAGCGAACGAAGCCTACCGCGAGGCCGAGTCCCGCCGGCTTGCGCTGATGGAGCTGGGCGACCGCATCCGCGACATCGATGCCCCCGCCGAGATCGCCTACGTTGCGTCGGCGATGCTGGGCGAGCGCCTGGGCGTGGACCGTGCGGGCTACGGCCTGGTGGACAAGGCGGCCGAGACAATATCGATCGACCGCGACTGGACTGCGCCCGGTGTCGCCAGCCTCGCGGGCCTGCTGCGTTTTCGCGACTACGGTTCCTACATCGAAGACCTGCTGCGCGGCGCGACCGTGGCCTTTGCCGATGCACGGCTCGACCCGCGCACCCGCGACAACGCCGACGCGCTTGTGGCCCTTACCGCCCGCGCAGTGGTCAACATGCCACTCACCGAGCGCGGCGGGCTGGTCGGGCTGCTCTACCTCAACCATGGGCAGGTGCGCGAATGGACGCAGGACGAGCTCGACTTTGTGCGCGAGACGGGCGACCGGGTGCGCTCGGCCATTGCGCGGCGCGAGGCACAGATCGAACTGCAGGCCTTTGCCGAATCGCTGGAGCGGCAGGTCGAAGAGCGGGCGGCCGAGCTGGAGTCCGCGCGCGAGCAGTTGCGCCAAAGCCAGAAACTCGAGGCCGTGGGCCAGCTCACGGGCGGGCTTGCACACGACTTCAACAACCTGCTCGCGGCCATCAGCGGCAGCCTCGAGTTGATGCGCCGGCGTGCCATTGACGGGCAGCCGGCCGAGTTGGAGCGCTACATCGGCGTGGCCCAGGGCGCGGTCAAGCGCGCGGCCGCGCTCACGCACCGGTTGCTCGCCTTCTCGCGGCGCCAGACGCTGGAGCCCAAGCCGCTCAACGCCAATCGGCTGGTGTCGGACATGGAAGAGCTGCTGCGACGCACGCTCGGCCCCGAAATCGAACTGGAGCGCGTGGCCGCAGTGGGGCTGTGGAATGTGCATGCCGATCCGAGCCAGCTGGAGAATGCGCTGCTCAACCTGTGCATCAACGCGCGCGACGCCATGCCCGAAGGCGGCAAGCTGGTGATTGAAACCGGCAACCGCTGGGTCGATGCGCGTACCGCCAAGGAGCGCGATATGCCCATGGGGCAATACGTGTCGCTGACCGTGAGCGACAACGGCGTGGGCATGACGTCCGAGGTGGTGGCGCGCGCCTTCGACCCGTTCTTCACGACCAAGCCCATCGGCATGGGCACGGGCCTGGGGCTTTCGATGATCTACGGCTTTGCCAAGCAGTCGGGCGGGCAAGTGCGCATTTATTCGGAGCCGGGCACGGGCACCTCGGTGAGCATCTACCTGCCGCGCCACGACGCGCAGGAAGAGGCGGCGAGCGAACCGGTGGAGGCGCCGCTTGCGCCGCGCGCCCACCAGGGAGACACGGTGCTGGTGGTCGACGACGAGCCCGCACTGCGAATGATCATTGTCGAGGTGATGCGCGGGCTGGGCTACGCCACGCTGGAGGCCGGCGACGGCGCGGGTGCGCTGCGCATATTGCAGTCGCCGCGCCAGCGCATCGACCTGCTGGTGAGCGACGTGGGCTTGCCCGGCGGCATGAACGGCCGGCAGGTGGCCGACGCGGCGCGCACCGCGCGGCCGGGGCTCAAGGTGCTGTTCATCACCGGCTATGCCGAGAATGCGGTCTTGAGCCACGGCCACCTGGACCCCGGCATGCACGTGATGACCAAGCCCTTCGAGATGGACGTGCTCGCGCGGCGCGTGAAGGAGCTGATCGAATCGCGCTAGGTCTCGGTGGCAGCGGGGCTCGTCAGCGAGCCGTGAGCGGCTCCAGCCCGGTCTTCGCGATGGCAGGCGCCGCAGCCGGCGAGTTGAGATAGCGGATCAACTGCCGCGCGCCTTCCGGCTGCTTCGATCCGGCCGCCACGCCGGCGGAGAACACCGTGTTGCGCTGCACTTCGGCGGGCAGGGGGCCGATGTAGTCGATCCCTTCGATCGGCAGCAGCTCGCTTACCTGCTGCAACCCCAGCGCCGCGTCGCCGCGCGCCACCACCGTGCCCACGCGCTCGCTCAAGATGCGCTTGCTCTTGGGCTTCACCTGGTCTTCGATGCCGAGGGTCTTGAGCAACTCGGTCTCGTAGTAGGTGCCGCTTGCGCTGGCCGAATAGGCGATGGAAGGCGCTGCCACCAGCGTGCGCTTGAGCGCGTCGACGGTAGAGATGTCGGGCTTGGGCGCGCCCTTGCGCACCGCAAAGCCGATGGCCGACCGCACCAGGTCGACCTGGCTCCCCGGCACCACCTTGCCTTGCGCCACCAGCGCGTCGAGCGCCGGCCGTGCAAGGATCACCACGTCGGCCGGTTCGTTGCGCGACAGGCGGCTAGGAATCGAATCTTCGGCGTTGCCCATCGAGGCGCCATAGGCGGTCTTGACCGTGTAGCCGCTGCTGCGCTCGAAGCCGGGGCGCAAATCGTTGTATGCGGCAGTGAAGCCGCCGGAGGTCATCACGTGGATGTCGCCGCCGGCGGGTGCCTGCTTGCCGAAGCTTCCGCATCCGGCAAGTGCGGCCGCGGTAGCCAGCAGCGCCGCTCGGCGCGTAAGGCGATGCAACGGGAAAGGCTGTGTCTTCATGGTGTCTCCTGGGTGGTTCATGCCCATCGTAGGCAGCAAGGCTGTCATTCAGCCCTCAGCGTCTTCGGGGTAAGTACCGAGGCGGGGCGAGCTTGCAAAGACTTCGACCGACTGGACCGGCCCGCCATGAAGACTTTGGACTACAAGCCTGGTTTTCAGCCTCATCTAGCTTGGCCTTGTCGAAACATCAACAAGGAGAGTTCGATGAAGCTGAAACAACGTGTTGCACCGGCCTTGGTGGCCGTTCTGATGGGCGCCTGCGTTGCACCCCTGGCCCTGGCCGCTGGCGGCGGCGGGGGAGGCGGTGGCGGCGGAGGTTCGGGTGGTGGCGGCGGTAGCGGCAGCGGCGGCGGTGCCGGCGTAGGCGCAGCCGCAGGTGCGAACGGCAACGGCGCGGGCGCGACCAGCGGTTCCAACGCTTCGGGCAATGCCGCAACGCCGGCGACACCCGCAACACCGGCTACTCCGGGCACCGGCACGACACCCACCACGCCGGCCACGCCTGCGACACCGGCCACGCCGTCGCCGCAGTCCTCTTCGTCTACGTCATCGACGACATCGGCTACGCCCGCAACGCCTGCCGTGCCGGCGTCCAAGTCGGGTAGCACCACCACGACGCCTGCGGTGCCCGCAACGCCGGCGCCCAAGAGGTAGCCAGCGGCAAAACCAGGGCCGGCAATGCGATGGCGCTGCCGGCCTTTTCAAGCGAGCTGCCCGCTCGCCAACGCTGCCGCGGCTGCGCGCGTCTCCACGCCGAGCTTCTCGAAGATGTGCTCCAGGTGCTTGTTGACCGTGCGTGGGCTGGTGCCGAGGATTTCGCCGATGTCGCGGTTGGTCTTGCCTTTGGCAAGCCAAGACAGCACCTCCGTCTCTCGCGGCGTCAGCGCCGCTTCGGCGAGCCGTGCCGAAGAAATGCCGGCCGCACTTTCGCGCTGCACCGCAAAAAGCAGCATGGTTTCGCCGAGCGCAGCAGCGCCGAGGTTGCGCACCGAGAGCCGCGTGCCTGCAGCTGTCGTCAGGGCCATGGCGGCGCCTCGCGCGAGCACAGGCTCCAATGACGCGGGCAGCAGGCCGGCCGAGGGCGCCGCATCCATGGCGTGCAGCCACAGCGCGGCTTGCGGAGAACGCCATGCGATGCGCCCATGCGCATCCACAAAAACCACGCCCATGCCGGCCACGTCCACAGCGTCGCGTGCCATGCGCGTGATGCGTGCGTTGCGCGTGTGCGTGTGCAGCCGCGCGAGCACTTCCTGTGCGCGAATGGGTTTCACCACGTAGTCGACGCCGCCGCACTCGAAGCCTTCGACCACGTGTGCCGTTTCCGAAAGCCCCGTCATGAACAGCACGGGAATGTGCGCGAGCGCCGCATTGGCCTTGATGCGCCGGCAGGTCTCGAAGCCCGAGAGGCCGGGCATCAGCCCGTCGAGGAGGATCGCGTCGGGCACCACCAGTTCAAGGCGCTGCAGCGCGGCCTCGCCGTCGGCGGCAACCAGCACGGTGTAGCCGCTCGATTCGAGCGTGTCGCACAGCATGCCGAGGCTGCTGGGTGCGTCGTCCACCACCAGCACCACGGGGCGTTCGGTCTCAGGGGGCGAGAGTGTCTGCATCTTCTGCGAGTGCCTTGCGGAGATTGTCGAGATCGAAACGCGTGACCATGCCGCGCAGCCACGTGCAGGTCACGGCGGCCGGCGGAGATGCCGCGGCAAGCCGGTCGAGCACCTGGTGCAGGCCGCGCACGTGGCCCATCTGCACCAGCCGCATCAGCTCGGCGCGGTCGTCTTCGGAAAGCGCCAGCTGATCGGGCCGCACCGAGACGTCGACGGTGGGTGGGATGGCATCGTTGAGCGCCAGCCATTCGAGTCCGAGGTGGCGCTCCAGCGTGGCAATCAGCTCCGATTCGATGACCGGCTTGCCCACGAACGCCTGGCAGCCTGCAGCGCGCAGCAGCTCGCTCTGGTTCTCGAACATGTTGGCCGAGACGATGATGATCGGAATGCGGTCGAAGCCCGAGGCGCGCACCAGTGTCGCGGTCTGCCAGCCGTCCATGTCGTCCATGGTGAGGTCCAGGAGAATCGCGCTGGGCAGGTTTTCGCGCAGGCTGTCGAGGCATTCGGTGCCGCTCGCGGCCTCGCGCACCTCGAAGCCGAGCGGCACCAGCATGCCGGCCAGCATCTGGCGCTGCACCGGCTGGTCGTCGACCACCAGCAGCGTGCGGCGCTCGCCGATGTAGCCCGACACCAGCCGCCGCAATGCGCCGGCCTTCGCCTGCGGGCCGGGGTCGGCCACCTCGCGCAGGTACACCCGTACGCTGAAGGTGCTGCCCGCGGGCGAGGTGGCAGCCAGGGCGAGCTCGCCACCCATCAGCGAGGTGAGAAGGCCGGTGATGGTGAGGCCAAGGCCCGTGCCCGGCTCGCCGCGCCGGCGTCCCGCGGCCCCGCGTTCGAACGGCAGGAAAATGCGCTGGTGGTCCTGCGGCGCCACGCCGATGCCGGTGTCGACCACGTCGAAGCGCAGCACTTCGCGCCGTGCATCCACATGCAGCGTGACGGTGCCGCTGTCGGTAAAGCGCACCGCGTTGGCCAGCAGGTTGATGAGAATCTGCCGCAGCCGCTTGGCATCGGCATGCACCCAGGGCGGCAGCCGGCCGCTGTGGGTGTACACGAAGGCAAGGCCCTTGTTCTCGGCCTGAGGCCGCACCATGTGCACCACCTCGTCCAGGAAGGCGGGCAGCGCAAGCGGCGCGGGCTCGAGCTGCAGGCGGCCGGCCTCGATGCGTGCCAGGTCGAGCAGCCCGTCGATCAGGCCGAGCATGTGCTCGCCGCTGCGCTGAATGGTCTGCACTGCTTCGCGCGGCGGCGCCACGGCCTCGCCCTTGAGCAGGATTTGCGAGTAGCCGAGGATGCTGTTCAGCGGCGTTCGCAGCTCGTGCGTCATGCCGGCCACGTAGCGGGTCTTGGCCTGGTTGGCGGCCTCGGCGGCTTCCTTGGCGGTTTGAAGGGCGGCATCGGTGCGCCGGTGCGCCTCGATCTCGACGGTGAGCAGGTGGTTGTGGCGGTTCGATTCTTCCTGCGCCATTTGCCGGCTCTCGCTGCCCAGCACAATCCACCACGCGGCCACCGCAGCCACCAGCGAGAGCAGCGCGAACACCTTGAGAAAGGCGCTGCGCAAGGCAGGGTCCATGGCATCGGAGCCCGTAATGGTTTCTTGCGCATACACCACGCCCATCACCGTGGCCAGCAGCGCCACCAGCGAGGTTGCCACCATCAGGTAGTGCGCCACCCGAAAATTGAGCCGGGCCGAAAGAGCCGGCGGCAGCAGCGCCTTGAGCCAGCCGCTCATCTGCTCGGCAGCGCGCGAGTCGGTCTTGCAGCGATCGTGGCAGCGCGATTCGAGCGTGCAGCACAGCGAGCAGATCGGCGCACTGTAGGCCGGGCAGTGCGCCATGTCTTCCGATTCGAAGCTGTTGTCGCACACCGAGCACTTCACCATCTGCCCCGGCGTCCAGCGCTGGATGTCGGTGCGCGCCAGGTAATAGCGCCCGCGCGTGCGCCACGCGAGCAGCGGTGAAACGGCCAACGCCGTGACGAGCGCGATGAACGGCGAGAACGCCCGCGCCCACTGCCCCAGCACGCCGGAGTAGGCCAGCATGGCAAGCGCAGCCGCCACCAGCATTGCGCACAGCCCGACGGGGTTGATGTCGTACAGGTGCGCGCGCTTGAACTCGATGGTGCGCGGGCTCCAGCCCAGCGGCTTGTTGATGACAAGGTCGGCCACCAGCGCGCCGACCCAGGCGATGGCGATGTTGCTGTAGAAGCCCAGCACGTGCTCGAGCGCCGCGAACACCCCCAGCGTCATCAGCAAGATGGCGATGACCACGTTGAAAACCAGCCACACCACGCGGCCCGGGTGGCTGTGCGTGAGCCGCGCAAAGAAGTTGGACCACGCCAGCGAGCCCGCATAGGCATTGGTGAGGTTGATCTTCATCTGCGACACCACCACGAAGAGCGTGGTGATCGCCAGCACCCAGGCCGGGTCGCGCAGCACGTAGGAAAAGCCCGTGAGGTACATCAACGTGGGCTCGATCGCGTGCTTGCCCGGAATCTCGTGCTGCAGCGCCAGAAAGGCCAGGAAGGCGCCGCCCATCATCTTGAGCATGCCCGGCACGATCCAGCCCGGCCCCGAAACCAGCACCGCGGCCCACCAGCGGCCCCGGTTGGCGGCGGTTTTCTCGGGCAAGAAGCGCAGGTAGTCGACCTGCTCGCCGATCTGCACCACCAGCGAGAACGCCACGGTGGCGGCGGCGCCGAACATCAGCGGGTCGAAGCCGCTGCTGTCGGAGGTGCGGCCCACCAGGCCGGTGAAGTCGGCATACAGCTCGGGCTTTTTCACCAGCACCGCAACAAAGGGGCAGATGAACAGCACGATCCAGATCGGCTGCGTCCACAACTGCAGGCCCGAAATGAGGGTGATGCCGCGCATCACCAGCGGCACGATCACGATCGACGAGAGCAGGTAGAGCAGCGGCAGCGGCCAATCGATGTACAGCTGCAGCGCCAGCGCGAGGATGGCCGCTTCGAGCGCGAAGAAGATGAAGGTGAAGCTCGCGTAGATGAGCGAGGTGAGGGTGGAGCCCAGGTAGCCGAAGCCCGCGCCGCGCGTGAGCAGGTCCATGTCTACGCCGTGCTTGGCCGCGTAGTAGGAAATCGGCAGGCCGGTGAGGAAGGTGATGAGCCCCACCACCAGGATGGCCCACAGCGCGTTCGAGAAGCCGTAGTTCAGCGCAATGGCGCCGCCAATGGCTTCCAGCGCCAGGAACGAGGTGGCACCGAACGCCGCGTTGGCCACGCGGAACTCCGACCACTTGCGAAAGCTGCGCGGCGTGTAGCGCAGCGCGTAGTCCTCCAGCGTTTCGTTCGCGACCCACGCGTTGTAGTCGCGGCGGATGCGAAAGATCTTCTGGCCGGTGACGGGTTGCATGGTGGGGTCTTGCGGCAAGGGCGTAGGCGGCATGGATGGCAGCAGAGCAAGAAGCGCTCCCTGCGTGCTTTTCGGCCCTGTGCACGGCTTGCGAGTCTGCGGGCCAGGGCGGTTGCAGGCGCTACGTTGAATGACGTATTCGCGGCGGCGCAAGTGATTTCTAAAGTACCAGCCATGGTGCTCGGGGCACCGTCCGATGCACTGCGATGGTGCGCGGTCAACTCTTTCTTTCAACCCGCCTGGAGTTCCTGATGTCGCGTGATTCCGATCTTTCTCTCGATGCCCTGGCATTGCGTCGCCGCCGTTTGCTGCAGGGCGCCGCCGCGCTGCCCGTGATGGGCCTGAGCGGCCTGAGCTTCGGCCAGTCGCAGTTCCCCACGGCCAAGGTCAACACCACCAAGCTCGCGGTGACCGACACCGAAGTGACGGTGGGGCAACTGCACTCGTCGTCGGGCACCATGGCCATTTCGGAAACCGGCTCGATCCAGGCCGAGCAGCTGGCCATCGACCAGATCAACGCGATGGGCGGCATCCTGGGCCGCAAGATCAAGGTAATCAAGGAAGACGGCGCCTCCGACTGGCCGACCTTTGCCGAGAAGTCGAAGAAGCTGTTGGTCAACGACCATTGCGCCGCGGTGTTCGGCTGCTGGACCAGCGCCTCGCGCAAGGCCGTGCTGCCGGTGTTCGAAAAAGAGAACGGCCTCTTGTACTACCCGACCTTCTACGAAGGTCTGGAGCAGAGCAAGAACGTGATCTACACGGGCCAGGAAGCCACGCAGCAGATCATCTGGGGCCTGGACTGGGGCGCGAAGGAGAAGAAGGCCAAGACCTTCTTCCTCGTCGGCTCCGACTACATCTGGCCGCGCACCTCGATGAAGATCGCGCGCAAGCACATCGAGAACTTCCAGAAGGGTTCGGTCAAGGGCGAGGAGTACTACCCGCTGGGCCACACCAACTTCAACTCGCTGATCAACAAGATCAAGGTGGCCAAGCCCGACTGCATTTTTGCCGCCGTGGTGGGCGGCTCGAACGTGGCCTTCTACAAGCAGCTCAAGGCCGCTGGCATCACGGGCGACAAGCAGTTTCTGCTGACGCTGGCCGTGACCGAAGACGAGATGACCGGCGTGGGCGGCGAAAACTTCGCGGGCTTCTATTCGTCGATGAAGTACTTCCAGTCGCTCGACAACCCGAACAACAAGAAGTTCGTGGAGGCCTTCAAGGGCAAGTACGGCAAGGACGCGGTGATCGGCGACGTCACGCAGGCTGGCTACCTGGGCCCGTGGCTCTGGAAGGCGGCAGTCGAGAAGGCCGGCAGCTTCGACGTGGACAAGGTGGTTGCGGGCTCGCCCGGCATCGAGCTGAAGACCGCACCCGAAGGCTACGTGAAGCTGGATGCGAACCACCACCTGTGGAGCAAGGCGCGCATCGGTCAGGGGCAGCTGGATGGGACGTTCAAGGTGGTGGCGGAGTCGAGCGAGCTGATCAAGCCGGATCCGTTTCCGAAGGGCTATCAGTAAACCCCTGATGACTTTCTCCCTCCCCCGCTGGGGGAGGGCAGGGGTGGGGGCAAGCGGCGCTGCCAATGGGCACGCCCTGCCTGCCCCCATCCCGACCTTCCCCCGGGAGGGGAAGGAGCCAGCAGCCAACACAGGAATCTTCCATGACTCTGTCGGACATGATGAACATCGGCCTCATGCAGGGCTTCGCGGGGCTGAGCCTCTTTGCGGTGCTCCTGCTCATGGGCCTGGGGCTCGCGATCATCTTCGGCCAGATGGGCGTCATCAACATGGCGCATGGCGAGTTCATGACCATCGGCGCCTATTCGATCTACCTGGCCGCACGCGTCACCGAAAGCCTGGCGCCGGCTTTCATGCCGTACTACTTTCCGATCGCCATCGGCCTGGCCTTCGTGTTCGCCTTCATCGTCGGATGGATCGTGGAATGGGTGCTGATTCGGCACCTGTACAAGCGGCCGCTCGACACGCTCCTGGCCACCTGGGGCGTGAGCCTGGGGCTGCAGCAGCTCTTTCGCACCTTCATTGGCCCGAAGGAAGTGAGCCCCACGCTCCCTGAATGGCTCATGGGTTCGTGGACGCCGCATGAAGGCCTCGACATTCCGATCAACGGCCTCTTCGTGCTGGCGCTCACCGCGCTGGTCACGGGCGGTGTGCTCGTCGCGCTGCACAAGAGCCGCTGGGGCCTGCGCGTGCGCGCCACCGTGGCCAACCGCACCATGGCCAATGCGACCGGCATCGACACCACGAAGACCGACCGCCTGACCTTCGCCATCGGCTGCGGCATTGCGGGCATGGCCGGTGCGGCCTTCACCACCATCGGCTCGACGGGGCCGACCTCGGGCTCGCTCTACATCGTCGATGCCTTCCTGGTCGTCACTTTCGGCGGCGCCGCCAGCCTGTTGGGCACGGTGGTTTCCGCCTTCGGCATTGCGCAGACGCAATCGATCTCGGAATTTTTCATGACCGGCTCGATGGCCAAGGTGCTGACGCTGTCGCTGATCGTGCTGATTCTGATGATGCGTCCTCAAGGGCTCTTTGCCGTGAAGGTGCGTCGTTGATGAACCCGAACCCTTCCTGGAGAACGTTCCGATGATGAATTTCATCAAGGCCTCGATCCTGCGCTACCAGCTGGGCAGCCTCTTGCTGCTGGTGTTGCTGCTGGCGGTGGTGCTGCCGCTGTCGCTCGACATCTTTCGCCTGAACCTGGTGGGCAAGTACCTCACCTACGCCTTCGTCGCCGTTGGCCTTGTGATGGTGTGGGGCTACGGCGGCGTGCTCAGCCTGGGGCAGGGCGTGTTCTTCGGCATCGGCGGCTATGCGATGGCGATGTTTCTGAAGCTTGAAGCCTCTGACCCCATCACGACCAAGATCCAGTCGACGCCGGGTATTCCGGACTTCATGGATTGGAACCAGATCACCGAACTGCCCGTGCTGTGGCTGCCGTTCAAGAGCTTGCCGCTGAGCCTGGCGCTGGTGGTGCTGGCGCCGATGGCGCTGGCGTGGCTCGTGAGCTTTGCGATGTTCAAGCGCCGCGTGGGCGGCGTGTACTTTGCCATCATCACCCAGGCGGTGGCGCTGATCTGCACCGTGCTCATCATCGGCCAGCAGGGCTACACGGGCGGCGTCAACGGCATGACCGACCTGAAGACGATGCTGGGCTGGGACACGCGCACCGACGGCGCCAAGTACATCCTCTACTACGTGTGCGTCGGCCTTCTGGTCGCGAGCATCGTGCTGTGCCGCTGGATCCAGACCAGCAAGCTCGGCACGCTGCTGCTCGCCATGCGCGACAAGGAAGACCGCGTGCGCTTCTCGGGCTACGACGTGTCGAACTTCAAGGTCTTCATCTTCTGCCTTGCGGCCGGCCTCTCGGGCATTGGCGGTGCAATGTTCGCGTTGCAGGTGGGCTTCATGTCGCCGAGCTTCGTGGGCATCGTGCCTTCCATCGAGATGGTGATCTTCTGCGCAGTCGGCGGCCGCATGAGCCTGGTGGGCGCGGTGTACGGCGCATTGCTGGTGAATGCGGGCAAGACGCTGTTCTCCGAGAGCTTTCCGGACCTGTGGCTGTTCCTGATGGCCGGGCTCTTCATCGGCGTGACGATGGCGTTCCCGATGGGCCTGGCGGGCCTGTGGGACGAAAAGATCAGGCCCTGGTGGAAGGGCCGCCGCCAGGCACTGCGCGAGGCCGCAGTAAAGCCGCCAGCCGCAACCGTAGCTGCGCAATCTCCCGCACCACAGACCGAACCCGCATTGCCGGACGGCATCGGCAGCCAACGCGCCTGAACCTGGAGCCCATCGCATGAGCAACACCGACTTCGCGCTCGCCGTGGAAGACCTCACCGTCTCCTTCGACGGCTTCAAGGCCATCGACGACCTGACGCTCTACATCGACAAGAACGAACTGCGCGTGATCATCGGCCCCAATGGCGCCGGCAAGACGACGCTGCTCGACCTGATCTGCGGCAAAACGCGGGCAAGCGGCGGCAGCATCAAGTTCAAGAATACCGAGCTCACAAAAATGGCGGAGCACAAGCGCGTGCGGCTGGGCATCGGGCGCAAGTTCCAGACACCATCGATCTACGAGAACCTGAGCGTCTTCCAGAACCTGGAAGTGTCTTTTCCGAAGGGGCGTTCCGTGCTCGGTGCGCTGGCCTTCAAATGCGACGACGAGGTCAAGGCCAAGGTACAAGCGGTGGCCGAGGATATCGGCCTGGCCGACAAGCTTCGCACGGAAGCGGGCCTGCTCAGTCACGGGCAGAAGCAGTGGCTGGAGATCGGCATGCTGCTGATGCAGGAGCCCGAGTTGCTGATGCTCGACGAGCCCATTGCAGGCATGAGCGCGAGAGAGCGCGAACTCACGGCCGACCTGCTCAAGCGAATTTGCCAGAACCGCGCGGTGATCGTCATCGAGCACGACATGGCGTTCGTGAAGCAGATTGCGCACAAGGTGACGGTGATGCACCAGGGAAAGATCCTGGCCGAGGGGCCGATGGAGAAGGTGCAGGCGGATCCGAAGGTCATCGACGTTTATCTGGGGCACTGATGGCTTGCTGTTCTGTTCGCCGCGTTGTGCGTTTGGTGCTTTGTTCGGGGCGATGCGGTTCAGGGTGCGCACCCGCCGACGGGGTACCTTTCTCCGCGAATGTCCCCCGGCCTGCGGCCTCCTCCTTTACCGGGGGACATTCGCGGAGGGGAGTACCCGGTGGCCTTTGCACAAGCCCTGAACAACAGCGCCAACAACAACAGCGCCAACAACAAACACCCCAGGAAGTGACATGAGCAACATCATGCTGAAGGTCGATGACCTGCACGCAGCCTACGGCCAGAGCGAAGCCCTGCACGGCATCTCCTTCGAAGGCCATGCCAACGAAACAATAGCCATCATGGGCCGCAACGGCATGGGCAAGACCACGCTGTTCAAGAGCCTCATGGGTGTGCTGCCACTGAAGAGTGGGCGCATCGAAGTGGCGGGGCAGGACGTGTCGCGCGACGAAAGCTTCAAGCGCGTGGCCAAGGGCATTGCCTACGTGCCGCAGGGTCGCATGATCTTTCCGACCCTCACGGTGGAAGAGAACATCCAGACCGGTCTCGAGAACTCGAAGACAAAGCGCATCCCAGAAGAAATCTACGCGCTGTTCCCCGTGCTGTGGGACATGAAGCGCCGCAAGGGCGGCAACCTCTCCGGCGGCCAGCAACAGCAGCTTGCCATTGCGCGCGCCCTCGTTACCGACCCCAAGGTCTTGCTGCTCGACGAGCCCACAGAGGGTATCCAGCCTTCGATCATCAAGGACATTGCCAAGGCCCTCAACGAAATTCGCAAGCTGCGCGGAATCACCATTGTGGTGTCCGAACAGGTGCTGAGCTTTGCGATGGACGTGGCCGACCGGCTCTTCGTGATCGAGGGCGGGCGGCTTGTGCATGAGACCGCGCGCGACAAGACCGATGTGGACCACATCAAGGCATATCTCTCTGTTTAACCACAACCCAGGAGCCACCGCAAATGACGGACACGCTGATCAAGGTCGACCTGACCAAGCCGCCCACCGAGAACGAGATGATCCACAACCGCTGGCACCCGGACATTCCGATGGCCTGCTGGGTCAACCCGGGTGACGATTTCATTCTTGAGACCTTCGACTGGACCGGCGGCTTCATCAAGAACAACGACAGCGCCGACGACGTGCGCGACATCGACCTGAGCACCGTGCACTACCTTTCGGGCCCCGTGGGCGTGAAGGGCGCCGAGCCCGGCGACCTGCTGGTGGTCGACCTGCTCGACATTGGTGCCAAGCAGGACAGCCTCTGGGGCTTCAACGGATTTTTCTCGAAGAAGAACGGTGGCGGCTTTCTGACCGATCATTTTCCCGAAGCGCAGAAATCCATCTGGGACTTCAAGGGCATGTTCACCAGCTCACGCCATGTGCCCGGCGTCAACTTTGCGGGCCTCATCCATCCCGGCCTGATCGGCTGCCTGCCCGACAAGCCCATGCTCGACATGTGGAACGAGCGCGAAGGCAAGCTCATTGCCACCGACCCTGACCGCGTGCCCGGCCTTGCCAACCCGCCGTTCGCAGGCACCGCGCACATGGGCAAGATGACAGGCGATGCCCGTGCCAAGGCCGCGGCCGAAGGCGCGCGCACTGTGCCACCGCGCGAGCACGGCGGCAACTGCGACATCAAGGATTTGTCGCGTGGCTCCAAGGTCTTCTTCCCCGTGTATGTGGACGGTGCGGGCCTCAGTGTGGGCGACCTGCACTTCAGCCAGGGCGACGGCGAGATCACGTTTTGCGGCGCCATCGAAATGGCTGGCTGGGTGCACATGAAGGTCACGCTCATCAAGGGCGGCATGGCCAAGTACGGCATCAAGAACCCGATCTTCAAGCCGAGCGTGATCACGCCGCAGTACAACGACTATCTCATCTTCGAGGGCATCTCCGTCGACGAGGCCGGCAAGCAGTACTACCTGGACGTGAACGTGGCCTACCGGCAGGCTTGCCTGAACGCCATCGAGTACCTGAAGAAGTTCGGCTACTCGGGGGCGCAGGCGTATTCGATCCTGGGCACCGCGCCCGTGCAGGGACACATCAGCGGCGTGGTCGACGTGCCCAACTCTTGCGCCACGCTGTGGCTGCCTACGCAGATCTTCGACTTCGACATCAACCCGAATGCGGCGGGTCCGGTGAAGATGATCGACGGCAGCATCGACATGCCGCTCTCGCACGACCTGGTCTGACGCGCCCCATGCCTACCTACGACTATGCCTGCGGCCAGTGCGGCGGATTCGAGGCGCTGCGGCCTTCGGGCCAACGCGACGAGCCTGCCGGGTGCCCGGACTGCGGATGCGCATCGCGGCGCGTGCTTTCGGCCGCCCCGCGGCTCGCGCTGATGGCATCGGGTACGCGCCGCGCCATGGAGACCAACGAGCGTGCGCGGCATGAGCCGGGCAGCTCGCGCGACTACGCGCGCTTCAAGCACCCGGCGGGCTGCGGATGCTGCTCGGCCTCATCGAAGCGCAGCGCGACAATGACGGCGCCCAACGGCGCCAAGTCGGCGCCTTCGAAGCGGCCGTGGATGATTTCGCACTAACGCCAAACCAGGGTCGAGCTAGCGCCGGCCTAACGCCGAGCTAACTCTGCAGCCTGCGCGGCGCCTTGGCAGCCGGGGCGATTGTTTCAATCCCGTGAACGCCGTGATTCATTTTGCGGCGTTTTTTTATGGGTGTTCGGGATCAAACTTCATCTCACCAACCAACCCATTAGGAGATTGAAATGAATGCCTCGAAGATCCTCGCTGCCGCTGCTCTCTCGCTCCTGGCTGCCGCCGGTGCGCACGCAGAAACCTATGAAGGCGTGCTGACCGTGAACTCGGGCGTGTCGCGCTCCGAAGTTGCTCCGCAAGCCGTTGCCGCCGCTCGCGCCGGCAACGAATACAGCGAAGGCGCCAGCGCCGGCGCACAAGCCTTCACCTCGACCGCCGACCGCTCGGTGATCCAGGCCGAAGCTGTTGCCAAGGCGCATGACCCGCTGGCAAGCCTCGACCGCCGCGCTTTCTACCGTGACGAAGTGCCGCAAGCCTACAAGAAGCCCAGCGTGTCGTTCACGCGCCAAGCTGGCCTGTAAGCCGATCCCTCGCCGATCAGCGCAATGAAGAACGGGCCCTCGATGGGCCCGTTTTCCGTTGCTGCAAAAAGCCGGCGGAGCCGCTGCGCGGTATGCATCACTCCCGCGTCAGCGCAAAGGTCTTTCGTATGCCACCGGTGGCCGAAGGCGCGACCCAGAGGTCGAACTCGCCGGGTTCGACGGTCGGCTTCATGTCGCGGCCGATGAACTGCAGGTCTTCCGCACCGAGCGTGAACTCGACCACTTTCGATGCGCCGGGCTCGATGCGCACCTTTTGGAAGTTCTTGAGTTCGCGCACCGGCCGCGTCACGCTCGCGGCGCGTTCGGCGGTATACAGCTGCACGACTTCCTCGGCCTCGCGCTGGCCGGTATTGGTTATGGTGGCGCGCACGCGCAAGCTGCTGCCAAGCGGCAGCCTGTCGCGGCTGAGTTCGACGCTGTCGTAGCGCACCGGCGCATAGCCGATGCCGTATCCGAAGGGGTAGAGCGCTTGGTTCGTGGTATCCACATACCGGGTCTTGAAAGCCATGGCCTGGTCGTTGTCGGGCAACGGCCGGCCGGTGCGCTTCTGCCCATAGTAGAAGGGCACCTGCCCCGAGGTTTGCGGAAAGCTCACCGGCAATCGGCCCGACGGATTGAAGTCGCCGAACATCACGTCCGCAATGGCGGAGCCCGTCTGCACGCCCAGAAACCAGGTGACAAGAATCGCGTCGGCGTTGCGCACCGCGCCCCGCAGCGCCATCGCGCGGCCGTTGCTCAGCAGCACCACCACGGGCTTGCCTGCGGCGGCCACCGCCTCAGCCAAGTCTTGCTGCGCCTGCGGAATGCCGATGTCGGTGCGCGAACGGGCCTCGCCCGACATGAGCTGGCCCTCGCCGACGGCGAGCACCACCACATCGGCATCGCGCGCGGCGGCCACCGCGGCCTCGATGCCGCCCGCCAGCGGCGTATCGATGCCCGAGCCGCGCACCACCGTCAGCGCGCCGGGGTCGCGCAGCGCGGCACGCAGGCCGTCTTCGATGCCCACCGGCGCCGACTGGCCGGGGAACAGGCTCCAGGCGCCGAGCAGGTCTTGCGTGCCCGAGCCGAAGGGCCCGATCAGCGCAATCTTCTTGCCGGACTTGGGCAGCGGTAGAACTGAGCGCTGATTCTTCAGCATCACGATGGAACGGCGTGCATCCTCGCGTGCCAGCGCAATGTGTTCGGGGTTTTCGGCGCGGGCTTGCGGCGGCGGGCCATCGAGCCCGCGAAACGGATGGTCGAACAAGCCGAGCTTCTGCTTGACCCACAGCACGCGGCGCACCGCGTCGTCCAGCCGCGCCATCGGCACTTCGCCCGAGGCCACGAGCTCGGGAAGGTAGCGCATGTAGAGGCCGCTCTGCATGCTGACATCGGTGCCGGCCAGGAACGACTGCTTGGCGGCTTCGCGGCCATTCGCGGCGTAGCCGTGGGCAATCAGCTCCTCGTCGGCGGTGTAGTCCGAAACCACGAAGCCCTTGAACTTCCACTCGTCGCGCAGCACGCCGGTCAGCAGCGCGGGGTTGGCAATCGACGGAATGCCCGAGATCTCATTGAACGCACTCATCACCGAGAGCGCGCCCGCGTCGAGCGCGGCGCGGAATGGCGGCAGGTACACCTGGCGCAGCGTGCGTTCGGAAATGTCGGTGGCTGCGTAGTCGAGTCCGCCCTCGGCCGCACCATAGGCCGCAAAGTGCTTGGGCGTGGCCAGCAATGCGTCGCCGCGCGAAAGGTCGTTGCCCTGGAAGCCGCGCACGCGCGCCGCCGCGAACAGGTTGGCCAGGTACACGTCTTCGCCCGCGCCTTCGATGCCGCGGCCCCAGCGCGCATCGCGTGCAATGTCGACCATGGGTGCAAAGGTCCAGCGAAAGCCGTCGGCGCTGGCTTCCACCGCGGCTGCGCGGGCGGTGCGCTCGGCAAGCTCGGGCTCCCAGCTTGCGGCTTCTGCCAGGGGCATGGGGAAGATGGTACGAAAGCCGTGGATCACGTCGGCGCCGTAGAGCAGCGGAATGCCCAGGCGCGATTCGCGCACGGCCACCTCTTGCAGCACGCGCTTGCGCTCCAGCCCCTGGTTGTTGAACAGGCCCGTGAGCCGGCCGGCGCGCACGTCGTCTATCTCTTGCTGCGCATTGCGTTGCGCGGCCTGGGGGTTGCCGGGAATGTTGGTGTCGGCGGGGCCGTAGAGGCTGAGCTGGCCTACTTTCTCTTCGACCGTCATGCGGGCAACCAGCGAATCGATCCGCGCGTCGGCGCCTTGTGACCCTGCGGGAGGGATTGCAAGGGCTCTCTGGGAGACGGGAGTGACGGCGGAAACGGGGGAGAGAAAACAGGCCAGGCCCAGCAGGGCCGCCATGGCGGGGGTACGAGCGTGCATGGCCTGCCATTCTCGTGCCAAAGCCTGACCGCACGGAACGGTCGGTCTTTGGAGCTGTTACACGTGGTTTGCCGACCGTTGCTAGTCGGCCCGGCGGTCAGTCGCCGCCCAGTTGCAAGCGGCTGGGCAGGCGTTTTTCAATCGCGAATTTCAGCAGCGCCGCCGAGCGGAAGATGCCGTGCGCGAACTTTCCGTAGGGCAGCGTCAGGAAGAGCGCCATGACCACGCCCAGGTGCACCGCGAGCAGCAGCGCCATGAAGGCGGTGTCGCGCCAGGCGAGCAGCGCAAGGCCCGTCAGGCTGGTGAGCAGCAGCAGCGCGATGAAGCCGCGGTCCATCGGCCGCTGCGCAATGTCGCCGTGCGCGGCATTGCGCCGCAGGTTCGTCCACAGCAACCCGACCGGGCCTATGACCAGGCCGATGCCGCCGGCAGTGCCCAGCAGCACCGGCAGGCTGGTCAACGCATAGGGCGCTTGCAGGCCGAGCAGGTAATGGTAGAGCGTTGCCACGCAGGTGGAGGCAAAGCACAGCATGAAGCCGTAGAAGGTGAAGTGGTGAAAGCGCCTGCGCCAGAGAGTGAAGCGGTCGTCCTCGTTGTTGCAGCCCTGGCCGTGGCCGCCGTCCAGGTACTTGAGCCGCAGCACGTCGTGCGCGGCTTCGGCGCTGGCTGCGGTGCGCACGTCGGCCACTTCGGCGGGCGCGCTTTCCTGTGCCGGTGACACCTCGCGCCAGAACCGGCGCGTGCCCATGCCCAGCGCGAACACCACCAGGCCGAACACCGCGCCGAACACCAGCGCCAGGAAGTTGTGCGGAAAGATCGCGTAGAAATTGCCCGCGAGCGGCTCATGGAACAGCGATCCCGTCATCGCCACGGCCAGCACCAGAAACAGCGCGAGGCCGGCGGCCAGTGCGAGCGCCACGGTGAGGCCGGCCTTCTTGTAGAGCGCGCCCATCGCGGGCGGCCACGCGTAGTCGTGGTACGTCTGCATGCGCACCTGAGCCATGGCCTGCGGCACGTTCACCGCAAACTCGTGCGGCGGCGCATATTGGCAGGCATGCAGGCAGGAGCCGCAGTTGTGGCACAGGTTGGCCAGGTAGTGCGTGTCGGCCTTGCCGAACTCGAGCCGCCGCGTCATTGCGGGAAATACGGCGCAGAAGCCTTCGCAATAGCGGCAGGCGTTGCAGATCTGCAGGATGCGCGCCACCTCGCCCTCGCTCGCAGTCAGGGGCAGGGCGGGGCGGATCGGATTCACCCGCGGCGAGGCGCTGCCTATGCCGTCTGCATCCGCACGGGCACGCGCGACGAGGTCAGTGAGCTGCTGCAAGGGCGGCCTCCGGGGAATTCTTCGAAAGGTTCTTTGCCGCGTGCGCAGCCTGCGTGCCGGCAATGCGCCCGAAGGCCGTGCCGATGCTCATGCCCACGCCGGCGGTGTAGCCCTTGCCCAGCACATTGCCGGCCATCATTTCTCCGGCCACAAAGAGATTGGGGCTGGGCCGGCCGCCGAAGCGCACCGCGGCCGTTTCGTCCACCTTCAGGCCCAGGTAGGTGAAGGTGATGCCGGGCCGCACCGGGTACGCGTAAAAGGGCGCCGTGTCGATAGGGCGCGCCCAGTGCGTCTTGGCCGGTGCAACGCCTTCGGTGTGGCAGTCGTCCAAGGCCGTGTGGTCGAAGCGCCCGACGCGGCAGGCGGCGTTGTAGTCCTGCACGGTGCGAACGAACGCGGTTTCGTCGAGACCGATCTTCTGCGCCAGCTCGCCGAGCGTGTTCGCCTGCGTGCCGGTGAACACCGGCGGCATGAAGCGCCCGACAGCCTTCTGGTCGATGACCGACCACGCGATCTGCCCCGGCTGCTGCGCCACGAGCCGGCCCCAGATGGCATAGCGCTTGGGCCAGAAGTCTTCGCCCTCGTCGTAGAAGCGCTGCGCCTCGCGGTTGACCACCACACCGAGCGACACGCAGTCGATGCGCGTGCAGATGCCGCCGTCGTACAGCGGCGCGCGCGCATCGATGGCCACCATGTGGCCTTGCGACGGGTCGCCGATGCTGTCGGCACCGGCTTCGATCATGTGCTTGAGCAGCACGCCCTGGTTGAAGCGCGTGCCGCGAATCAGGAAGTTGTCGGCCGGCCATTCGCCGCGCTCGTTCTGGCCCCAGGCTTCGCGCAGCCATTCGCGGTTCGACTCGAAGCCGCCTGAGGCCAGCACGCAGCTCTTGCCTTGAATGCGCTCCCCGGCTTCGGTGCGCACGGCCACGAAGCGGTCGCCGTCAAGCTCCACCGAGGCCACGGGCGTGTCGTAGCGGATCTGCACGCCCAGCCGTTCGGCGCTGCGGAAATAGGCGTTCACCAACGCCTTGCCGCCGCCCATGAAGAATGCATTGGTACGCGCCACGTGCAGCGCACCCGAAAGCGGCGGCTGAAAGTGCACGCCGTGGCTGCGCATCCAGTCGCGGCAACTGGATGAGGCGCGAATCACCAGGCGCGCCAAGTGCTCGTCGGTGAGGCCGCCGGTCACCTTCAGCAGGTCTTGCCAGTATTCCTCTTCAGGGTAGGCGTCGATCAGCACGTCCTGCGGTGCGTCGTGCATGCAGCGCAGGTTGCGGGTGTGCTGCGAATTGCCGCCGCGCCATTCCTTGGGCGAGGCTTCGAGCAGCAGCACCGAAGCGCCGGCCTCGCGCGCCATCAGCGCGGCGCACAGCGCGGCATTGCCGCCGCCGACAACCAGAACATCTGTCACTCGTGGGTCTCCTTGGAATACAGGAGACTTTAGGCGGCGCGGCCTTCACGCGAAAGGCCGAAAGAGGCAACGGGTGTTCAGTTTTCGAGAAGACTGGCGCCAGTCCAGCGGCCTTCGCGCACCAGGGCGCGGGCGGTGTCGGCAAGCACCACGCGTGCGGCGAGCGCGGCGGGAGAAAGCTCGTCGTCAGAGAGGCTGACGAGCAGGTTGCGGCGGCCCACATGCGCATCGCTGATCTGCGTGAGTTGCAAGTCGTCGCGGTCGTGCCGGGCGGTGGCGGCACCGGGTTGGATGGTCGCGCCGTGGCCTGCGCGCACGGCGTCCATCAGCAGCGCGAGGCCGTCCACCTCGGCCACGATGCGCGGCTGAATCCGCGCTCGCGCGAAGGCGGCCATCAGCGTTGCGCGGAGACCATGGCTGCCGCTGGGCAGGATGAGTGGCACGTCGGCCAGTTGCGACAGGCGCACCTTGGTGCCCGTGGGGCGCCCGTCCAGCGTCGGCGATGCGATCACGAACAGCTTTTCCGCCAGCAGCGGCAGCACGCTCCAGCGCCGCGGCGTGTCGGTCTGGAACAGCACCGCCAGGTCGAGCTGGCGCGCATGCAGCATGGTGGTGAGGTGGCCCGAGAGCGCCTCGACCATGTGCAGCCGCACCTCGGGGTAGCGCTCCTGCATGGCGCGCATCAGCGGCACGCCGAGCACGGTGGCCGTGGTGGGCGCGAGGCCCACGCTCACGTGGCCTGACAGGCGCGCCTGCTGCGCCGCGCGCACGGCGTCGTCGGCATGCCGCAGCGTGAGCTGCGCCTGGTGCAAGAAGGCCAGGCCGGCATCGGTGGGCACCGCGCCGGTCGAGCTGCGCTGCAGCAGCCGCGTCGAAAGCTCGCTCTCGAGCCGGCTGATCTGCTGGCTGAGCGCCGACGTGACCACGCCCAGCTCGACGGCCGCGCGGCCCATGCTGTGGAGTTCGCAGACCTTGACGAAGTAACGCAGTTGCCTCAGTTCCATGCCCGCATCATCGCGCAGGCACGGCCTCCGGTTGCGGCTTGCGCAGCAACAACCAGCCGAACAGCGGGGCGGTGATGTACATCACCACCGAATAGATCGCGGCCGGCAGCGCGAGCTGAAAGCTGCCCAGCACGCTCACCGCGATGAAGATGGCCAAAGTGGAGTTGTGGATGCCGATCTCGTAGCTGATGGCCGTGGCCAGCGGCTTGTCCAGGCCCGCGGCGCGGCTCAGGTAGTAGCCCGCGAGCAGGCTCAGCAGATTGAACAGCAGCACCGGCAGGCCGATTTCCGCGAAGGTTGCGGTGATGGTCTTCCATTCGTTGGCGATGGCCAGCACCGTGACCACCGCAAGCACCACCGCGCTGAAGATCTTGGTGGGCTTTTCCATTCGCGCCGCGAAGCCGGGCTTGCGCGAGGCCACGAACATGCCGATGGCCACCGGCACCAGCACGATGGCGATCACCTCCACCAGCTTGCGCGTTTGCAGCGGCACCACCTGGCCGCCCTGCGCGAAATGATTGATGGCCCAGTTGGCGATGAGCGGCAGCGTGACGATCGACAGCAGCGTGTTCACGGCCGTGAGCGAGATGTTCATGGCCACGTTGCCACCGAACAGGTGCGAGAACAGGTTGGCCGAAATGCCGCCCGGCGAAGCCGCGAGCAGCATGAGCCCGATGGCGAACACCGGCGACAGGCCGAAGCCGACGATGATGGCGTAGCAGGCCAGCGGCAGGCCGACAACCTGCAGCGCGAGCGCAATGGTCACCGCCTTGGGGTGCTTGAAAAGCCGCCGAAAGTCTTCCAGCGAGAGCGAAAGCCCGAGCCCGAACATCACCAGCGCCAGTGCGCCGAACAGAAACCGGGTCACGATGAGCGTAGCGTCCATGCCTTGTTGTCTCCTCTTTCTGGTTCTTCTAAAAAAATGGCTGCCGGCACCTGTCGCGCAGGCACTGGCAGCCGTGCAAACCGGAATCGGCGCGTCTTATTGCTTGTAGCTGTCGTCGATGCGGTCGAGCTTGCGAATGAGCGACGGCCAGACGAATTGCCCGCCCAGGCCGCCCGTCTGCACCTTCATCGCCTGGCCCACGCCTTCGACGATCTTCGGGTTCACCTGCGTCAGTTCGCCGCCGCCCGACTGCGCTGCAATCTGGATCTGGCAGGTGTTCTCGAAGGTGTACATCGAAAGGAACGCGTCTGCAATGGTCTTGCCGCAAGTGAGCAGGCCGTGGTTGCGCAGCATCAGGAAATTGGCGTTGCCCATGTCGGCCTGCAGGCGCGGCTTTTCGTCATCGCGGAAGGCCACGCCTTCGTAGTCGTGATAGGCCAGCGAGGCCAGCACGAAGGTCGATTGCTGGCTGATGGGCAGCACGCCGTTCTTCTGCGCGCTCACGGCAATGCCGGCCTTGGTGTGGGTGTGCAGCACGCACTGGATGTCTTCGCGCGCGGCATGCACGGCGCTGTGGATCACGAAGCCGGCCGGGTTGACGGGGTAGGGCGACTCGATGATCTTGTTGCACTGCTGGTCGACCTTGACCAGGCTGGACGCGGTGATCTCGTCGAACATCAGGCCGTAGGGGTTGATGAGGAAGTGGTGCTCGGGCCCCGGAATGCGCGCGCTGATGTGCGTGAACACCAGGTCGCTCCAGCCGTAGAGCGCCACCAGGCGGTAGCACGCGGCAAGGTCGACGCGCAGCTGCCACTCTTCGGCGGACACGAGCTTCTGGATTTCGGATTGGGAGTTTGCGTTCATGGGGGTGTTCCTATGTGGGATGTCAGGCGGCGGCCGGCTCTTGCATCGCGGCCTTGTAGATGCTCTGCTTGGGCTGCGCCATCAGGCGTTGCAGCATGGGTTCGAATTCGCCGATGGGCAGCGTCTCGGCCTTGGGGTCGAACGCCGGGTTGTCGTACAGCGCGCAGAACTCGGCCGTGCGCTCGTAGTGCGGGTGGTTCTTGAAGTTGTCGCGCATGTCGCGGTCCAGCCCGATGTGGTGAAAGAAGTAGTGGCCCTGGAAGATGCCGTGGTGCTGCACCATCCAGTGGTTGGCCTCGCTGACGAAGGGCTTCAGGATTGCGGCCGCGATATCAGGGTGATTGAAGCTGCCGAGCGTGTCGCCGATGTCGTGCAGCAGCGCGCACACCACGTATTCCTCGTCGCGGCCGTCGCGCAGTGCGCGGGTCGCGGTTTGCAGCGAATGGGTGTAGCGGTCGACCGGAAAGCCGCCGTAGTCGCCTTCGAGGATCTGCAGGTGCCTGATCACGCGGGCGGGAAGGCCGCCTGCAAATTGCCTGAATTCGCCGCCGATCAGTTGCCAGTCTTCGCGCGTGCTCTGCTGCATGCTGGTGAAACTCGCCCGTTCGCTCATCTTGTGGTCTCCTTCATGTGGGGTCTGGGCCACTGTAGACGCCCGCTTGACGTGCAACTGTCAAGAATTTGACAATGCAGGGGTCTGGAAAACCCCCGCATGTCCGCCACCAAGCCGCGCCTTTCCGCCTCGCACCTGGCTGCGATGGAGCGCAACCCGTGGTTCACGAGCATGCCGCGGGCGCAGCGCGATGCCTTGCTGGGTGCGGCCGAACTGCTTCATCTGCGGCGCGGTGCCATGGTGTTTCGCCAAGGCGACCCCGTGCACGCGGCGGGCGGCGGCTTCTATGGGCTGGTGGCCGGCACCATCAAGATCTCGTCGCTGCGGCAGGACGGGCGCGAAGCTATTCTCGCGGTGCTGGAGCCCGGCAACTGGTTCGGTGAGATCACGCTGCTCGACGGCTCGCCGCGCACGCACGACGCCACCGCCCTGGAGGCGCTCGATCTGCTGGTGGTGCCCCCTGAAGCTTTTGCACAGCAGATGCGCGACGTGGTGTTTGCCAACGCCATTGCACTCATGCTGGCTGCAAGGGTGCGCATGCTCTACGGGCTGACAGAAGATGCCACGCTGCGCAGCCTGCGTGCGCGCGTGGCGCACCGCCTGCTGGTGCTGGCGCGCGGCGACGCCACGCAATCGGTGCAGCTGCGCCGCACGCTGATGCTGCCTCAGGAGGCGCTGGCCATGATGCTTGGCGTTACGCGCCAGACGCTCTCGAAGGAACTCAACGCGCTGGCGCGCGACGGGCTGATTTCACTGAGCTATGGACGCATCGAGCTTCTGTCGGTCGACGCGCTGCAGGCGCTGGTGCGCAGCGGGTAGCCCGGCGCATTCGGCGCGTGTTCAGCGTATTCAGCGCAAGACGCGGCCGTCCGCCGAGATGCTGATCAGGTCGATGTTGCGCGACGGATCGCGCAGGCCGGGCCGCAGGTTGATGCGGAAGCCGCCCACGTCGTAATCCGTCATCGTTGTCATCACGCGCTGCAGGCTTGCGGTGGTGAAGCCGCGGCCTGCCCGCCGCACCGCTTCGCCGACCACCTTGGCGGCAATGAAACCCTCCAGGCCTTCGTAGGAAGGCGTCTGGTCGGAGTTGTCGACCGCTGCGCGGTATTCCTTCACGATGGGAATGGCCGAAGGCCGCGGCGAGGGCACCACCTGCGAAATGACGATCCCGCCGATGTCCTTGCCGAGCTCGGCGTAGAGCGGGTCGATACCCACGATGGAAAAGGCCATGAAGCTGCCTGTGTAGCCGCTCTTGCGCAGCTTGCGGATCGCGTTGGCCGTGGTGCCCGAGAGCGAAACCAGCACGATGGCCTGGGGCGTTTGCTGCTGCACCGTCTTCAGGGCCGCATCGAGCTTGTCGCCGCCCGAAGGAACCATTGCCGTGGCCACCAGGGCAGGGAGCTTGAGTTCGGCAATGGCCTGCTGCACGGCTGCCAGGCCGGCGCGGCCCATGGCATCGTCGTCGCCCACCAGGGCAATGCGCGTCTGCCCCACGGTCGCGCACTGGCGCACGATCTTCAGGGCCTCGTCGATCATGCCGGGACGCACATGAAACACGTTCGGGTGGCTCGCCTCGCGCAGCGAATCCGAAGCGGCGAAGGGCGCGAACAACAGGTTGCCCTGCTGCGCGGCAACGCTCGCGCCGGCATCGCTGCTTGCAGTACCGACAAAACCGAACAGCAAGTCGGCCTTGTCCGTACCCAGCAGGGTGCGTGCGTTGGCGGCGGCGCGGGTGGCGTCGTAGCCGTCATCCAGCTGCAGCAGCTTGAGCTGGATGCCGCTGGCGGCATTGCGTTCGTTGAAGTCGCCCACGGCCAGCCGGCTGCCGGCCGCAAAGGCCAGCCCGATCTCGCCGGCGGCACCGGTCAAGGGCACCGATTGCCCCAGCAGCACCACGCGGGCGCCCGCTGCCGCCTTGGCGGTTTGCGAGAGCGCCGGAAGAGAAAGGCCTCCGCCCAGCAGCAGTGCGCCGGACGTTTTCAGTACTTGCCTGCGAGAGCTGTCCATTTGCCACCCTTTGTCTAAATTAGTAAAAAAGTGTAGCAATTTCGGTGCCCGCGGGGAAGCTGCCGAGGTGTAACGGTGCCCAAAGGGGGGCTCCCCAGCGGCCTCAGTCGGCGTCAGGCGGCAACAGCAGCGGTCCGCAGTTCTCGTCGGCAACAAACACCGCGACCAGCTTTGCGGGGTGCACCGGATCGGGGTTCTCCGCAAAGAGGTGCAGCGTGCGCGGCGGCTCGAAGAAGGTCTCGCCGCTCTTGAAGGTGCCTACCGGGCCGCCCGCGAGCTGCGATCGGACGGTGCCTTCGAGAATGATGGCGGTCACCGAGCCCGGGTGCCGGTGGGCGGGGGAATAGGCCAGCGGCGGAAAGTCGACCAGAACCGTGGTCACCGACTTGCCCGGCACGTTGGGCAGCGGTTCGCAAGAGAGCATCTTGACCGAGGTAGCCGGCCTCGCTTCGGCGCCGGAGCCGGCGGGCGCCGGGGCTGACGAAAACATGGGCCCGGCTGCCACGGTGCTGCATACATCGGCAAACCATTGCGCGGCGTCCTGCCGGTTGCTGTGCGGCACCAGCGCCCAGCCGGCCGCCAGCACCATGGCAAGCGCCGCAGAACCGGCGCCCAGCCGAAGGCGAGCGCCTCGATGAAGCCAGTCCGCCTTCACGATGCGACTCCCTGCCGCTCGCGCAGCCGCATCGATGGATGCCAGCCGAGTGCGCGCTTCGCCTTCTCGCTGCTGACCTCAGGGTTGTCTTCGGCAATGTTGAAGATGCCGGACCGCGCATTCCGCAGCGCGAGCACTGTTGCCCGTGCCGCAGCCTCCACATGCACTGGGCACGCGCCCTTGGGTTCGGCGTTCGAGGTGCCGGGGCCGTAGAACTGCCCGTAGCGCAACACGGTGCCCGTGATGCCCTTGGCGCCCAACACGCTGCGCTCCAGTGCCGCCACGCCTTCCACGCTGACGCGGCGGCTGCCTTCGGCCTGAAGGTCGAGCGGGTGTTCCTCTACATGGGGCAAGGGCCCCGGTGCATAGACCCAGGCAATGCTCTGCGCTACCAGCAGGCGGCTGCCGGCCGCTTGTGCCGCAGCCACCAGGTTGCGCGTGCCTTCGGTGCGAACGCGCGCGTTGCGGTAGGCGGCATCGGCCATCTTCCTGGGATCGAGATCAGGCGGCAGGTCGGTGAGCTGGTGGATCACGATCGCCGGCTTGATGCCAACCATGGCCGCCTGCAGCGCCTCTGCGTCGAACACGTCGACAACGACCGGAACCACGCCGCGCGCTTCAAGCGCACGCGCGCGCTCTGGGCGCCGCGTGGTGCCGTGCACCGTGTAGCCCGCCTCGATCAACAGCGGAACAAGCGCACTGCCAATCGCACCGGCCGCGCCTGCCACAAATATGTTTTCGCTCATTGCATGTCCTTGTCTGGCTGATCGATGGTCGAGCTTAGGTTTTCGATGCCCCATGCCAAAGAGCCAAGATCCGTCAAAATCAATAGGCCATGATTAAAAGGAAAGAACCCTCCGATGCGCTCCTCGAGATCGACCGTACAACGGCCGTGCCTTTGCACCGGCAGATCTACGAGCGCTTCAGAACAGCCATAGAGCAGGGCGTGCTTGGCCCGGGCGATCGGGTGGCGTCAGCGCGCAACCTGGCCAGTGAACTGGGGGTGGCGCGAGGCACGGTCGAGACGGCCTACAACCTGCTCGCGGGCGAAGGCTATTTTTCTGCGCGAGGTCAGGCGGGGACGGTGGTTTCGCCGTCGCTTCCGTTGCGGCCGCCGGCGCGGCGCGGGCCCGGGCCAACGGAGGTGAAAGCCGTCGAACCGATGCTTGCGGAGCCCGTACCCCCGCCTCCGTTGCAGTTGGGTATTCCAGCCCTCGACGCCTTTCCGCGCAAGCTCTGGGCGCGGCTGGCTTCGCGCCGCGTGAGGGCAACCACCGCGGCCGACATGTTCTATGGCAATCCCTCGGGCCATCCGCCGCTGCGCGCCGCCATTGCCGCATATCTGCAGGTGTCGCGTGGTATCTCGTGCCATCCGTCGCAAGTCTTTGTGACCGGCGGGTACCGAGCATCGCTCGCGCTCATTTCGCGCACGCTGCTTTCCAGTGGCGACTGCGTGTGGGTCGAAGACCCAGGCTTTCCACCCACGCTGGAGGTGCTGCGCAGCGCCGGCCACCGTGCGGTGCCAGTGCCGGTCGACGATGAAGGCATGGCCGTTGCGTTGGGCATGCGAAAGGCCGCCAAGGCGAGGATGGCGGTGGTCACGCCGTCTCACCAGGCGCCGCTGGGTGTGTCGATGTCGCTCGCGCGCCGGTTGCAGTTGCTGGCCTGGGCCTCGCAGGCAAAGGCCTGGATCGTGGAAGACGACTACGACGGCGAATACCGCTATGCGGGTCCGCCCCTGCCCGCGCTCAAGAGCCTCGACGGCCAGGACCGCGTGCTGTACGCAGGCAGCTTCTCGAAAGTGCTGTATCCGGGTTTGGCGCTCGGCTATGTGGTGGTGCCCGAGTCATTGCGCGAAGGTTTTGGCGGGGCAGTGCAGGCATGGTCGAACGGCTGCCCGCAGATCACGCAGGCCGTGGTGGCCGACTTCATGCGTGAAGGCCACTTCTCCCGCCACCTGAAGAAGATGCGGCTGCTCTATGCCCGGCGCCGCGAGATGCTTGCGGCGGCGCTGGCAAAGGCCTTCGGCGAGGCTGTGCGCATCGATTTGCAGAGTGGCGGCATGCACCTGATTGCGCGCTTCGACACGCGTCGCGCAAGCGATGAAGAACTGGCCCGCCGTGCGCAGCTTGCAGGGCTGAACTGCCAGCCGCTTTCAGCACGGGGCACCGCAAGGTTCAAGGACAAGGGGCTGCTGATCGGCTTTACCAATGTCGGCTCCGCTGCGCATGCGCAGCAGCTTGCAACGCGGCTGCGAGACGCGCTGGACCGCAAGCACTGACGAAGGGAGGCCGCCTCGGCAGCAGCCGGCGCTCAGGCGCGCCGGAAGACCAGGTCCCAGACCCCGTGGCCCAGCTTGAGACCGCGGTTCTCGAACTTGGTCAGCGGCCGGTACTCCGGCTTGGGCGCATAGGCTTCGGCCGTGTTGCGCAGCAACGGTTCCGCGGAGAGCACTTCGAGCATTTGCTCGGCATAGGGCTGCCAGTCGGTGGCGCAGTGGATGTAGCCGCCCGGGCGCAGGTGCTCGGCAAGCTTTTTCACGAACTCCGGCTGGATGAGCCGGCGCTTGTTGTGGCGCTTCTTGTGCCACGGGTCGGGAAAGAAAACATGCACGCCGGCCAGTGAATCGGGCTGCAGCATGTGGTCGAGCACGTCGACCGCATCGTGCGCGCAAATGCGTATGTTGCCGATCGATTGCTCGCCGATGCGCTTGAGCAGCGCGCCTACGCCCGGCTCGTGCACTTCGCAGCACAGAAAGTTGGTCTCGGGCATTACCGTGGCGATGTGCGCGGTGGCTTCGCCCATGCCGAAGCCGATTTCGAGCACCGTAGGCGCGGCACGGCCGCCGAAGGCTGCGGTCAGGTCGAGCGGCTCGGGCTTGTAGGGCAAGAGGAACAGCGGGCCCAGCTCGGCAAAGGCGCGTGCCTGGCCTTCGGTGGTGCGGCCGGCGCGCTTCACAAAGCTCTTGAGGCGGCGGTGCAGCGGATGCGGTTTGTCGGCCGCGTCGTCGCTCGGCGGGGAATCGTTGGGCACGGTGTCGGGAAAGGTCATTACGGGCGCGAATTGTAGAGACCGCGCCATTCGGGCACCCAGCCGGCTAGTGCCGCGGCGCACGAGCCGCCCCGCGCGGTGCCAAGGCCGAGCACGCGCGCGGCGGCCTCGAGCGACGCCAGCGCGGCCTCGGGCGTGGCGGTATCGATGGGGGTGGCGCCGTTCTGCTTGGAGAGCTTGTCGCCGTCGGCGCCGCGCACCAAGGGGGTATGCAGGTAACCTGGCGTGGGCATGCCGAGCGCGCGTTGCAGCAGGATCTGGCGCGCGGTGTTGTCCGCCAGGTCTTCGCCGCGCACCACGTCGGTCACGCCTTGTTCCGCGTCGTCGACCACCACCGCGAGTTGATAGGCCCAGGGCCCGTCGGCGCGGCGCAGCACGAAGTCGCCGACCTCGCGGCTGACGTGCTGGCACTGGTGGCCGAGGCGGCGGTCGGTCCAGCAGAGCTCGCCCGACGAAAGCGGCGGTTGCATGGCTTCGAACTTCTCGGTGGCAAAGCGCCACGCGCGCGCGGGCTTGCCGTGCAGACCATTGCGGCAGGTACCGGGATAGACCCGCTCTCCATGTCGCGTGTGCGGCCGGCCGAGCCGGACCAGCGCCTCGTCGATGTCCTTGCGCGAACAGCCGCAGGGGTAGGCGAGGTCGAGGGCCTGCAGCTTCGCAAGCGCCGCTTCGTAGTGCGCGGTGCGCTGCGTCTGCCAGACCGGCGCTTCGTCCGGCAGCAGGCTGCAGTCGGCCAGTTGCCGGAGGATGTGCTCGCCCATGCCGGGCAGGCAACGCTCGGTGTCCGCGTCTTCGATGCGAACCAGCCAGCGCGCGTTGGGGCCGCGGGCGCGCACGTCGAGCCAGCTTGCGAGTGCGGCAACCAGCGAGCCGGCATGCAGCGGGCCGGTGGGCGAGGGCGCGAAACGGCCGGTCTCACGCATCCGCGGATCAGATCACTGCAAGCGCCAGCGAGAGGCCCGAGAGGAAAGCGTCTTCCACCCGGTGGCCGGTGCACCAGTCGCCTGCCACGCCGATGCGGGCCTTGGCGTCCCACAGGTGGCTCTTGCCGACGGGGACTTGCGTCTGGGCTTCGGTCCAGCAGCGTGCCTGGGCATGCGTGGGCGCGGCATGGATGCCGGTGATCTCGGAGAAGGCGCGCAGCAGCTTGGCTTCGACGCGTGCGGCGTCGTCGCGCAGGTGTTCTTGCGACCATGCGGCGCTGGCCTGAAGCGTCCAGCGCTCGACGCGTTCGCGCCCGGGCTTGGACGATTCGCGCGCGAGCCATGCCACGCGGTGGTGCGTGCTGCGCGCCGCATTCCATTGCGGGCCGAGGTGCGACATGTTGGCCTGGTTGGCCTGCGGAAAGGCGATCATCAGCGTCCAGCAGGGCGCGATGCGCACGGGCTCGATCTTCTGGCTGATGCTGGCCGAGAGCTTGCCGTCGCCCAAGAGCGCCCGTGTGCGCGATGGCGGCAGGGCGAGCAGCACGGCGTCGAAGCCGGAGTACACGTGCTGCGAGTCGTCCGCACCCGCGGTGCGCAGCTGCCAGCGCTTCGGGTCGAGCGCATCGGGTTCGATCTGCGTCACCTGCGTGCCGGTCACGAGGTTGCCGCCGAGCGGCGCGGCCCAGTGGGCCACCAGCGCATCCATGCCGGGCTGGGCGACCCAGTGCGATTCGCGGCCCGGCAATGCCGCTTCGGCCACGCGGCCGTGTGCGTCGAGCACGCGCACGAGGTTGGCGCTCCATGGGCGGCAAAGGCTCGGCGTGGCTTCGAGCGCCAGCGCAAAGCGCGCGTCGCGCACGGTGAAGTACTGCGCACCGCTGTCGAAGCGGCCGAAGGCGGTGTCGATGCTCGCCATGCGCCCGCCGGGCGCGGCCTCGCGTTCGAACACGGTGACCTTGTGGCCGGCCTGCACCAGCGTGCGTGCGCAGGCCACGCCGGCAATGCCGGCGCCCACGACGGCGTAGTGGCGCGGGGCGGCGGGGGTTCGGTGGCGGTCGGTGGCCTTTGCCGTCTTGGCAGTTGCGCGAGTGGTCATGAGGGACTCTTTTCTTGTGTACGGGGAAACGATGGATGTGTGCGCACTCTACATCGGTCTGCGAAGGGCACTCCCGGGAGGCAGGCGCTCAGCGCCCCCGATGCCGCTCGAGCAGCGCCCGCCGCGTGGCCTCGTGGTCGAACTGTGCAAGCCACCATTCGAGCGCGCGCCCCGGCCCGCCCGCGCTGCGCACGCGCCAGGCGCAATGCATGGTTGCGAGCGGCGGCTTGCGCTCGGTCTTGCGTTCGACCAGGTGGCCGGCTTCGATGTAGGGACGCGCCATGGGCTCGGGCAGAAAACCGCCGCCGAGGCCGTGCAGCTGCGCGTTCAGCTTGGCATGCATGCTCGGCACGGTGAGCACGTCTTGTCCGCCGACCAGGTTGACCGTCATGCTGGGGCCGCTGCGCACAGAATCGGCAGCGGCCACCGCGCGGTGCTGCCGCAGCACCGCATCGGTCAACGGCTCGGGCAGGCGCGCGAGCGGATGGTGCGGCGCCACCGCATAGACGAAGCACAGCTCGCCGATGGGCCGGCTGCGGATGCCGGTGGCGGTGAAGGCCAGGCTTGCCGCGTCGAGCACAGCGCCGATGGCGAGGTCGGCCTCGCCGCTGGTCAGCGCCTCGATGGTGCCGAGCAGCGTTTCATCGCGCAGCTTGAGCCGCGTGGGCGGGTCGAGCGCGAAGAAGGCGGTGGCCAGGTCGAGCAGCGGATCGCGTGCGATCACGCTGTCCACGGCAATGGTGAGCATTGGCTCCCAGCCGGTGGCAACGCGCTTCACGCGGTTGGCCACGGCATCGATTTCGCCCAGCAGTCGCGCCGCTTCGCGCAGCAGTTCGGCGCCAGCCTCGGTGATGCGGGCTTGGCGGGCGCTGCGATCGAACAGCAGCACGTCGAGCGCGTCTTCGATCTGGCGCACGCGGTAGCTGAGCGCGCTGGGCACCAGGTTGAGCGCGCGCGCGGCGCCGGCAAAGCTGCCCGTGCTTGCCACGGTCTGGAGCATGGAGAGTGCGTCGGGGGTCAGTACGTCTCTGGCGCTGGGCATGGCGGCTCCGTCGGATGCTCGATCGATTGATCAAATAATTTGAATGATGCCATCAAAACCCGGCGCTTTTGAAGGAGGGGTGCGGACCTAAAGTTCTTCACATCCGCTGCGCATCCGGCGCGGCATACGAAGAAGGCCCGGGCATCCGCACGGGGCAGGGCCGAAGGAGTTCGACGATGTTGCAAGTCCGTAAATCACAGGAACGCGGTTATGCCGACCATGGCTGGCTGCGCTCGTTTCACAGCTTTTCTTTTGCCGGCTACTACGACCCGGCCCACATGGGCTTTGGCAACCTGCGGGTGATCAACGAAGACCGCGTGGCCGCGGGTGCCGGTTTTGGCACCCATGGTCACAAGGACATGGAAATCATCAGCTACGTGCTTTCGGGCGAACTGGCGCACAAGGACAGCATGGGGAACATCGAGTCCATCCCGCCGGGCGACGTGCAGCGCATGAGCGCGGGCCGCGGTGTGATGCACAGCGAGTTCAACCACAAGGCCGACGAGACCACGCACTTCCTGCAGATCTGGATCGAGCCGAACGTGCGCGGCATTGCGCCGGGCTACGAGCAGAAGAAATTCGGCAATGACGAAAAGCGCGGCAAGCTGCGCCTGGTGGCTTCACCCGACGGTGCCGACGGCTCGGTCACGGTGCACGCCGATGCGCGCCTGTTCGCAGGCCTGCTCGACGGTGATGAAAAAGCCAGCCTGGCGCTCGATCCCGAGCGCAAGAGCTACGTGCACCTGGTGCGCGGCGAACTCGAAGTGAACGGCCAGAAGCTGTCGGGCGGAGACGCCGCAATGCTCCAGGGCGAATCGCAATTGACGCTCGGCGCCGGCAAGGATGCCGAAGTGCTTGTGTTCGACCTGGCAGCCTGACCTGGCGGCCTGGGCAGGCGCACTCTTTGCTCCTGCTCTCTTCTTTCAAATTTCAATTTTCAACAACCGAGGAGTTTCATCATGACAACCACTGCAATCAGCGCAACCGCCATCAACAATCCCACCGCCGCGCAAGACACGCTGGCGCTGGTGGGCCGCATTTTGCTGGCGCTGCTTTTCGTGCCCGCGGGCTTCAGCAAGCTCATGGGCTTTGCGGGAACGGTGGGGTACATCTCGTCCGTCGGTGCGCCGCTGCCGCAGGTTGCGGCAGTCATTGCAATCGTCGTGGAGCTGGGTCTTGGCCTGATGCTGCTCGTCGGCTTCAAGACGCGCCTGGCGGCCGTGGTGCTGGCGGTGTTCACTGTGGCGGCTTCGGTGCTGTTCCACAATTACTGGAGCATGCCCGCCGACAAGGCCTTCGTGAACCAGCTGATGTTCTTCAAGAACATCGCCATTTCCGGCGGTTTGCTCGCCTTTGTCGCCTTCGGTGCCGGCCGTTTCAGCATCGACAAGCGCTGATCGGTTTGTCTTCTTGCCGCCTCTGATTTCTTCACCTTCAACTCAAAGTCATTTCATGTCCAAGATCGCAGTTGTTTTTCATTCGGGCTATGGCCACACGCAACGCATGGCCCAAGCCGTGGCAGAAGGCGCAAATGCCGAGCTGGTCCAGATCGATGCCGACGGCAACCTGCCGGCCGGCGGCTGGGAAACGTTGAATGCAGCCGACGCCATCATCATGGGTTCGCCCACCTACATGGGCAGCGTGAGCTGGCAGTTCAAGAAGTTTGCCGACGCGTCGTCCAAGCCGTGGTTCACGCAGGCCTGGAAAGACAAGATGTTTGCGGGCTTCACCAACAGTGCATCGATGAACGGCGACAAGCTCTCCACGCTGCACTACCTGTTCACGCTTGCAATGCAGCAAGGCGGCGTCTGGGTCGGCACTGCAATCATGCCGAGCAACACCAAGGCCGCGCAGCGCAACGACATCAACTACGTGGCTTCGTTCAGCGGCGCCATGGCTCAGTCGCCCTCGGACTCTTCGCCCGCCGAAATGCCGCAGGGCGACCTGGACACCGCCCGCCTGTTCGGCGAGCGCGTGGCCAAGGCCGCCGACCGCTGGGTGGCCGGCAAGGCCTGAGGCATGATGCGGCGTATGGACTCCCTTCAATCGCTGCATCCCGCCGACAAGGACCTCGGCGGCGGCTTCAAGGTACGGCGCCTGCTGCCGGCCGCGAAGCGCCGCTCGGTCGGCCCGTTCGTCTTTTTCGACCACTTTGGCCCGGCCACCGAGCAGCCCGGCGCCGAGCACGACGTGCGGCCGCATCCGCACATCGGCCTTTCCACGGTCACCTATCTTTTCGAGGGCGCGATGATGCATCGCGACAGCCTCGGCAGCGTGCAGGAAATCTTGCCCGGCGCCATCAACTGGATGACGGCGGGCCGCGGCATCGTGCACTCCGAGCGCAAGCCCGAGCGGCTCAAGGCAGATACCTACGTGAATCACGGCTTGCAGCTCTGGGCCGCGCTGCCGCAGGCGCATGAAGAGGTCGAGCCGAGCTTCGAGCACACGCCGGCCAGCGCCATTCCCGAGCTTGTGGAGCAGGGCGCGCAAGTGCGCGTGCTGGTGGGCGAGGCTTTTGGAAAGCGCTCACCGGTCAAGACGCGGTCGCAGACGCTCTACCTCGATATTGCGTTGCCCGCGGGCGGCCGCTTCGAACTGCCCGCGCTTGCAGCGGAACTAGCCGTCTATGCCGTCGATGCCGATGCGCGCGTCAACGGCGAGGCCATTGAGGCGCACACAATGGTTGTGCTGCCGGACGGCCAGGGCGCGGTGCTGAGCACCGATGTGGCGGTACGCCTGATGGTGATCGGCGGCGAGCCGCTCGATGGCCCGCGCTACATCACGTGGAACTTCGTCTCCAGCCGGCGCGAGCGCATTCTGGAGGCAGGGTCCGACTGGGCCGCACAGCGCATGGGCCATGTACCGGGTGAGACTGAATTCATTCCGCTGCCGGGCAAGCCCTTTGGCGTGCGGGAGCCCGACGTCGGCACCGTGCCGGTCTGACGGGTTCGCAGCAAAGAAGGCCTCGCGCTGCGGGGCCTAGCTTTTACGTTCCAGGTCGGGGTCTTCCGATGCGCGCGCACTCGCATCGGCTGCGCGCGCGCTCAGGTCTGGCGCCAGCGCGCGGCGGCCGTCGAACACGAAACAGTCGCCGTGGTAGTGCGCACCGCCGACTTCTTCAAAATATTTCAGGATGCCGCCTTCGAGCTGCAGCACATTCTCCACGCCTTCCTCGCGCATCAGGATGGCGGCCTTTTCGCAGCGGATGCCGCCCGTGCAGAAGCTCACCACCGTCTTGCCCGCGAAATCGGCGCGGTGCGCCTTGAGCGCCGGGGGGAACTCGGTGAACTTGGTGATGCGCCAGTCGATTGCGCCGTCGAAGGTGCCTTCGTCGACCTCGAAGTCGTTGCGCGTATCCAGCAGCGCAATCTCGCGGCCTGCGTCGTCATGCCCCTGGTCGAGCCAGCGCTTGAGCGTTTGCGCGTCCACGCCGGGTGCGCGGCCGGCCGCCGGCTGGATGGCCGGATGGTCCATGCGGATGATCTCGCGCTTGAGCTTCACCAACATGCGGCGGAAGGGCTGCGTGGCCGACCAGCTTTCCTTGGTTTCCAGGTCTGCAAAGCGCGGATCGGCGCGCAGGCTGGCCACAAAGCTGCGAATGGCGTCGGCAGCGCCAGCCAAAAACAGGTTGATGCCCTCGGGCGCCAGGAGGATGGTGCCCATGAGGCCCAGCGCCTGGGCGCGCCCGCGCAGGTCTTCACGCAGCACGGGGCTGTCGTCGATGGCTACGAACTTGTAGGCCGCAATATTCAAAATCTCTTGCACGGGGCGGAATTGTAGGGATTGCCAACCCACATCGTGGAGTGCCGGTTTCTACAATGGGAGGATGTTTGTTCACCTGCGCCTGCACACCGAGTTTTCCGTCGTCGACGGCACCAATCGAATCGACGAAGTCGTCAAGGCCGCCGCTGCCGACAAGCAGCCCGCACTGGCCATCACCGACCTGAACAACCTGTTCGGGGCGATCAAGTTCTACAAGCAGGGGCGCAGCAAGGGTGTCAAGCCGGTCATCGGCGCTGAAATCTTCGTCGAGGGGCTGGGCAAGGAGCCCGGCGTGCTCACGCGGATCGTGCTGCTGGTGCAGAACATGGAGGGCTACCTGCACCTTTCCGAGTTGCTGGCGCGTGCCTGGACGCAGAACGTGGGCCGGGGCCAGTCGCAGGCGGCCTGCAAGCTCGAATGGCTCGAAGAGTTGCAGGGTGGGCTGATTGCGCTTTCGGGCGCGCAAGCCGGACCGTTGGGTGCACCGCTCTTGCAGGGACAGGAAGAACGCGCCGCAGAGTTGGCGCTGCAGCTGGCGAGCATGTTCCCGCACCGCTTCTACATCGAGCTGCAGCGCGCCGGACGTCCGGAGGACGAGCCACATGTGATTGCCGCCGTGAAGCTCGCCGCGCGGCTGCGCCTGCCCGTGGTTGCCACGCACCCCGTGCAGTTTGCCGAACGCCAGGACTACGAAGCGCACGAGGCACGTGTCTGCATCTCGGAGGGTGAAATTCTTGGCAACCCGCGCCGGGTTCGCAAGTTCACCGAAGAGCAGTATTTCAAGTCGACCGCGGAGATGGAGGCGCTCTTTGCCGACGTGCCGAGTGCGTTGGCCAACACGGTCGAGATTGCCAAGCGCTGCAACCTGACGTTGGTGCTCGGCAAGCCGCAACTGCCTGATTTTCCGACGCCCTTCATCAGTGAAGGCGTTCGCATGCCGATCGACGAGTTCTTCCGCCAGGAGTCGTTCGCGGGCCTCGAGGAGCGGCTGGTGCACCTGTATCCAGACCCCGCCAAGCGCGATGCCGAGCGGCCGCGCTACGTCGAGCGGCTGGAGTTCGAGATCAACACCATCCTGAACATGGGGTTCCCGGGCTACTTCCTGATCGTGGGCGACTTCATCAAGTGGGCCAAGAACAACGGCTGTCCGGTGGGCCCGGGCCGGGGCTCGGGCGCGGGCTCGCTGGTGGCCTATGCGCTGAAGATCACCGACCTCGACCCGCTCGAATACAAGCTGCTGTTCGAACGCTTCCTGAACCCCGAACGCGTTTCGATGCCCGACTTCGACATCGACTTCTGCCAGGGCAATCGCGACCGCGTGATCGACTACGTGAAGGACAAGTACGGCCGCGAGGCCGTGAGCCAGATCGCCACCTTCGGAACGATGGCCGCGCGCGCCGCCATTCGAGACGTGGGCCGTGTGCTGGACATGAGCTACATGTTCTGCGACGGCATCAGCAAGCTCATTCCGAACAAGCCCGGCCAGCCTGTCACCATCCAGTACCCGCCCGATCCGAAGGTGGACGGCGACAAGAACAACTACGCCATCGAGATGGAGCCGCAGCTTGCGGCCCGCATCGAGAAGGAAGAAGAAGTGCGCATGCTGGTGGAGCTTGCGCAAAAGCTCGAAGGCATGACCCGCAACATCGGCATGCACGCGGGCGGCGTGCTGATTGCGCCCGGCAAGCTCACCGATTTTTGCCCGCTGTACCAGCAGCCCGGCAGCGACTCGGCCGTGAGCCAGTACGACAAGGACGACGTGGAGGCCATCGGCCTCGTGAAGTTCGACTTTCTGGGCTTGGCCACTCTCACCATTCTCGAGATTGCCAAAGAGTTCATCGTCAAGCGCCACAAGGGGCAGGAGAACTTCGCGTACGAGAACATCAGGCTGGACGACCGCGAAACCTACAAGCTGTTTTCCGAGGGCAAGACGGAAGCGGTGTTCCAGTTTGAAAGCCGCGGCATGCAGGGCATGCTGAAGGACGCACGGCCCACGCGCCTTGAAGACCTGATTGCGCTCAACGCGCTGTACCGGCCGGGCCCGATGGACCTGATTCCGAGCTTCGTGGCGCGCAAGCACGGCCGCGAAGAGGTGGAGTATCCGCATCCGGCCGTGGCCGAGATGCTCTCCGAGACCTACGGGATCATGGTCTACCAGGAGCAGGTGATGCAGACCGCGCAGATCCTGGGCGGCTACTCGCTTGGCGGCGCCGACCTGCTGCGCCGCGCCATGGGCAAGAAAAAGCTCGAGGAGATGGCCGAGCACCGCGAGAAATTCCGCGCGGGCGCGCTCAAGACGCACGGCATTCCGCAGGACAAGGCCGACGAGATCTTCGACTTGATGGAGAAGTTCGCGGGCTACGGCTTCAACAAGTCGCACGCCGCCGCATACTCGCTGCTGGCGTACCACACGGGCTGGCTCAAGGTCCATTACACGGCCGAGTTCTTCTGCGCCAACATGACCGTGGAAATGGACGACACCGACAAGCTCAAGGTGCTGTTCGAAGACGCGCAGAAAAACTTCGGCCTTACCTTCGAGCCGCCGGACGTGAACCGCGGCAACTACCGCTTCGAGCCGGTTACCGACAAGGTGATTCGCTACGGCCTGGGGGCCGTCAAGGGCACGGGACAACTCGCCGTCGAAGCCATTGTTCGGGCACGCGAAGAGGGCGGGCCGTTCAAGAGCCTGTTCGATTTTTGCGTGCGCATCGACCGCCAGCGCATCAACAAGCGCACGGTCGAAGCGCTCATCAAGGCCGGCGCGTTCGACGCCATCCAGCAGAACCGCGCCTCGCTCATTGCCTCGGTCGACCGCGCCTTCGAGTTTGCTGTGGCTACCGAGGCCAATGCGGCGCAGGTCGACATCTTCGGCGACAGCGAGCACGGCTCGGCCACCCAGGAGCCCGAACTGGTCGACGCCACGCCCTGGGGCGTGAAGGAGCGGCTCACCTACGAAAAGACGGCCGTGGGCTTCTATCTCTCGGGCCACCTGTTCGACGAAGTGGCGCACGAGGTGCGGCGCTTCTGCAAGCGCGAGATCGGCGACCTGATGGACACGCGCGACCAGCAGGTGATTGCGGGCATCGTGAGCGACTTCCGCGTGATCAACGGCCAGCGCGGACGGCTGGCGATCTTCAAGCTCGACGACAAGTCGGACTCCATCGACGCGACCGCCGACGAGGCGCTGATCAATGCGAACCGCAACACCCTGAAAGACGACGAACTGGTGATCGTGAGCGGGCGGCTCCAGCCGGGCCGCGGCGGTTTCGAGGCGCGCTTTCAGGTGCAGCAGGTGTGGGACCTGGCCACGGCGCGTTGCCGCTTCGGCAAGTTCCTGCGGGTGGCCGTGAATGGCAAGGCGCCCGACATCGCGCGCCTGGTGAAGGATTTTCCGCCGCGGACCGAGCAAAGCGAGCACGGCGACCTGGTGCAGGGGCTGCCCGTGCGCCTTTCAATGGCACGCGGCGGCGCGCAAGTCGAGTTGCAGCTTGGCGAGCGCGCCAAGTTCTTCCCGACCGATGCCGCGCTGGCAAGCTGGACGGCACAGGCTGAAGCTGGAAAAGCCGCGGTGGTCTACGACTGAACGAGCAAGACGGCTGAACGACGAGGTGGCCAGGCGCGCGTAACGCCTGGCCGGGTTCCTAGCGCTTGGGCCGCAGCGAGACGATCAGCGACGGGAAGATGCGTCCGTCGTTGTCGCGCGGCAGCTTGTCGGTCTTGCGTAGGCCCCGCTCGGCGGCTTCATCCCAGCTGGACAATCCGCTCGACTTGGTCAGCTTGACGCCGACGATGGTGCCGTCCGGCGCGAGGTTCACTTCGAACTCGGCGGCAGGATTGCCATTGACCGTTTCAGCATCGGGGAAGGTGATGTTCGGGCGAACCGCGGCGGCAATGCGCCCCGCATAGCCGCTCGAAGGCCCTGACGAACGCAAGGCAGTGCCCTTGGAGTCGTCGCTGCCGCTGGCGCCTGCAAGGCCTTGCATGCGCTTGAGCGTTGCAGCGCGGTCGGCGGCGGCCTGTTTGGCGGCAGCCTCGGCTTTTTTCGCCTCCGCCTGTTTGGCTTCGGCTTTCTTGGCTTCGGCCTGCTTGGCTTCTGCCTCCTGCTGCTGCTTTTTCTGCTCGGCCAGCTTCTTCTGCTGTTCCTTCTTGCGCTCGGCTTCGTCTTCGGCGCGCTGCTTGGCCTCGAGCTCTTTCTTGCGCTGCTGTTGCTGGCGCTCGAGCTCTCGCTCTTTCTGTTCTTTTTCTTCCTTGAGCTTCTTCTCGCGCTCGAGTGCGATGTCAGGGGCGCGCGGCGGCGGCGCGGGCTCGGGCGCCTTTACCTGGGGCGGCGGCGGCGGTGGCGGCGGTGCGGGAGCAGGCGGCGGAGGCGCGGGAGCAGGCGTAGGGGCTTGCGGTGCGGACAGGCGCGGTGCGGCCTGCTGCACGGTGGAAGACCACAGCTCGGCATCGACTGCGCCCTCGTCGGGGTCGCTGCGCCAGCGCACTCCCCACGTGAGCGCAGCGATGAGCAGCGCATGCGCGACCAATGCCAGCAGCACCGCACGTGGCGTGCCGCGTTGCGGCGGTGGTGCGAACTCGGGGCGATCCAGGGCGAGCGACATGCCTTATTTGCCACCCGTGGTGGTAACGGACAGGCCCACGCGCTCGATGCCGCTGCGCTTGAGCTGGTTCATCGCCTTCACGACGGTTTCGTACTTGACGGATTTGTCGGCGCTGATGACCACCGGGCGCTGGTCGTCGCCGCCTTGGGCGGTCTTGGCCGCGGAGCCGATCTGGGTCATGGGAACGGACGTGCCGCCGCTGCCGGCGGACGAGTCTTTCTTGATCTGCACTTCGTCGTCGCTCTTGATGACGATCTCGATGGGCTTGTCGGGCTGCTTGTTGGCACGGTCGACCGAGGGCAGGTTGATCACGCTCGGCGTGATGAGCGGCGCGGTGACCATGAAGATGATCAGCAGCACCAGCATCACGTCGATGAACGGGACCATGTTGATCTCGTTGATCGTGCGGCGGCCTCGGCCCCGGGATGAAACGGCGGGCATGCGCTTGGCCTCCGTTCAGCGGTTGCCCGGAGTCGCCGAAGCCGCCGTCGCGCTCGCGGCCGGATGGGCCGAGAGGTTGCGCTGCAGGATGTTCGAGAACTCCTCGATGTAGGTTTCGAGCGCAATGGCGATCTTGTCGATTTCGCGCGCAAAGCGGTTGTAGCCCACCACCGCCGGAATGGCGGCGAACAGGCCGATGGCGGTGGCCACCAGTGCTTCGGCAATGCCGGGCGCAACGGTGGCCAGCGTCACTTGGGCCAGCGCGGCCAGGCCGGTGAAGGCATGCATGATCCCCCAGACCGTGCCGAAGAGGCCGACGTAGGGCGATACCGAACCGACGGTGGCCAGGAACGACAGGTTTTGCTCGGCCGCGTCGAGTTCGCGCTGGAAGCTCGCGCGCATGGCGCGGCGGGCGCCGTCGAGCAGCGTGGGGGCGTCGCTCACGTGGCGCTCGCGCAGCTTCTGGTATTCGCGCATGCCCGAAGCGAAGATGCGCTCCATGGGGCCGGCGAACTTGGCATTTTGGGCGGCCGAGGCAAACAGCTCGTTCAGGCTGGTGCCCGACCAGAACTCGCGCTCGAAGTCGTCGTTCAGCGCGCGCATGCGGCGCAGTGCAAAGTATTTGCGGATGATCGCGGCCCAGCTGGCAATCGAGACGATTACCAGCAGCAGCACGACCAGTTGGACCACGAAGCTCGCGTGGAGGAGGAGATTGATGATCGAGAGGTCTTGGTTCATGGCTTGAAAGGTTGAGTCATGGAGCCGCCGGAGCGCTCGAGGGTTCCCGAAACTTGGGCCGGTATGCGCGCGGGGCGCAATGTGGTGGCGTCCACCCAGCCGATGCGGATGGTGCCTTCGCACAGCAGGACGGGCGCCGCAGCCCCCGTTCGCTCTTGCTCTGTTTTTGATAGCACCTGTTGACCGATTATCAACGACGCCGTACCCATTTGTCGGAGATCGGCTGTAACCAGCAGTTCGTCGTCGAGGCGGGAGGGGCGATGGTATTTGAGCTGCGTTTCGCTCACCACGAACTGTCCGCCGGTTTCCTCGCGCAGCTTTCGCTGCTCCACGCCCAGCGAGCGCAGCCATTCGGTTCGGCCGCGCTCCATGAACTTGAGGTAGTTGGCATAGAACACGATGCCGCCGGCATCGGTGTCTTCCCAGTAGACGCGAATTGGAAACGCGTAGCTCATCGGGCCGGGTTCGCGATCATCGCCCGCAGGCGTTCGATGGATTCCTCAAGATGCGCCATCGAACTGGCGGTGGAAAAGCGCACGAACTTGCTGGTTTCGGCTGTGCCGAAATCGCGGCCGGGGGTCACGGCCACATGGGCGCGCTTCATGGTTTCGAAGGCGAAATCCCAACTGCCCGAAATGCCGAGCTTCTCGGCGACGCTGGTGCAGTCGGCCCAGGCGTAGAAGGCGCCATCGGGCACCACCGGCACGTTGAGGCCAAGCGCGTCGAGCTGCGGAATGAACCAGTCGCGGCGCGCCTTGAACTCGGCGCGGCGGCGTTCGTATTCGGCAATGCTCGGCTCTTCGAAGCAGGCCAGCGCCGCATATTGCGACACGGTGCTGGGGCAGATGAAGAGGTTTTGCGCAAGCCGCTCGACCGCGGGCACCAGTGCTTCGGGCACCACGAGCCAGCCGAGGCGCCAGCCGGTCATGTTGAAGTACTTGCTGAAGCTGTTGATGCTGATGACGTTGTCGTCGATGGCGAGCGCCGTCTGGCCGAAGGCATCGTCGTACGAGAGGCCGAGGTAGATCTCGTCGATCAGCGTGATGCCGCCACGCTGCGACACCACGTTGTGGATGCGGCGCAGCTCGTCGGGCGCAATCGAGGTGCCCGTGGGGTTGGAAGGCGAGGCGAGCAGCACGCCGCGCGTCTTGCCGGTCCACGCGGCTTCGACCTTGGCGGCGGTGAGCTGAAAGCGCTCTTCAGCCGTCGTGGGGATCAATACGGCGGTGCCGTCCGCTGCGCTCACGAAGTGGCGGTTGCAGGGATAGCTCGGGTCGGGCAGCAGGATTTCGTCACCGGATTCGATGAGCGCCAGGCAGGCCAATTGCAGTGCGGCCGATGCACCGGCCGTCACCACGATGCGGCGCGCAGGCACGTCGACGCCAAAGCGCTGTGCATACCAGCCGCTGATGCGCTCGCGCAAATGATCGAGCCCCGTGGCCTGCGTGTACTGCGTGGCGCCGGCACGCACCGCGCGTGCGGCGGCTTCCTGCACCAGCGGCGGCGCGGTGAAGTCGGGCTCGCCGATGTTCAGGAAGATCATCGGCCGGTCGGTATGGGCCACTTCGCGCGCCAGCACGCCGGCGGCCTTGGCAACCTCCATCACATAGAACGGTTCGATGCGCTGTGCGCGCGCCGAGATTCTCACGTTCTTGCCTTGCCGGAAGTGCGGTCGGCCTCCACCTCGGCCGCGCGCAGTTGCGGCGCCAGGCCGTTGAGCACCGCGTTCACGTACTTGTGGCCGTCGGTGCCGCCGAATTCCTTGGCAAGCTCGATGCACTCGTTGAGCACCACGCGCCATGGCACGTCCAGGCAGTGCTGAAACTCGTACACGCCGATCCACATCACGGCGTGCTCGATGGGCGATATCTCTTCGAACTTGCGGTCCAGCAGCGGGCGGATCAGCGCGTCGAGCTGCTCCGCACCTTCGATGGCGCCGTGCAGCAGCGCGTCGTAATGCGCCGCGTCGGCCTTGTGGAAGCCTGCGAGGTCGCGCGTGAACTGGTCGATGGCGGCGGCGTCGTTGCGGCCCACCAGGTGCTGGTAGAGCGCCTGCAGCGCAAATTCGCGCGCGCGGCTGCGGTTGGACTTGGCCGAGGCCTTGCGTGCGCCGGTGCTGGTGAGGCCGGTGCGCGCCTGGCGCGGCTTGGCGCCTGCTGTCTTGTTGTTGTCTTCGGTCATTTGAGGGAGGCCAGCAATTGCGCCATCTCGACAGCCACCTGGGCCGCATCGCGGCCCTTGTCGGTCTGGCGGGCAATGGCTTGCTCCATGTTTTCAGTCGTGAGGATCGCGTTGGCGATAGGAATGCGATGGTCGAGCGCGATGCGGCTTACGCTCGCGCCGGATTCGTTGGCCACCAGTTCGAAGTGGTAGGTTTCGCCGCGGATGATGCAGCCCAGCGCCACAAGCGCGTGGTAGCCGCCGCGCACGGCCATGGCCTGCAGGGCCACGGGCACTTCAAGCGCGCCGGGAACCTGCACATGGTGGATGTCGTCCGCCGTCACGCCGAGCCTTTCGAACTCGGCAAGGCAGGCCGCGGCCAGCGCGTCGGTGATGTCGGCATTGAAGCGTGCCTGGACGATGCCGATGCGCAGCCCTTTTCCGTCGAGCGGCTTTGCGTCCGCTCCCTTGTTTGCACCTTGCATGTCGTGTCAGTCTTTCGTGAGGTAGCCGGCAATTTCGAGGCCGTAGCCTGCGGCCATGCTCGGCATGCGGCGAGGCGTGCCGAGCAGGTTCATCTTGTGCACGCCGCATTCGCGCAGGATTTGCGCGCCGATGCCGTAGCTGCGCAGGTCCATGCGGCCGCGCTCGGGGGCTTGCGCGGGGCGCGCGGTGCCGTCGAACTGGGCCAGCAGCTCGCCGGCCGTTTCGCCGCAATTCAGCAGCACGGCCACGCCCTTGCCTTCATTGGCAATGTGGGCCAGGCTGGCGTCAAGGCTCCAGGAGTGCAGCGAGCGGTTGATTTCGAGCGCGTCGAGCACCGAGAGCGGCTCGTGCACGCGCACCGACACCACGTCTTCCGGCGTCCACTTGCCGCGCACCAGCGCAAGGTGCACGCCGCGGCTGGGCTTGTCGGTAAAGGCATGGGCGGTGAAGGTGCCCCATGCGGTCTGGATTTCGCGGCAGCCGACTTTTTCGACCAGCGATTCGGTTCGGCTGCGGTGCTCGATGAGCGCGGCGATGGTGCCGATCTTGAGCCCGTGCTCGGCCGCAAAAACCTGCAGGTCGGGCAGCCGCGCCATGGTGCCGTCTTCGTTCATCACCTCGCAGATCACCGAGGCGGGCGAGCAGCCGGCCATGGCCGCGAGGTCGCAGCCGGCTTCGGTATGGCCGGCGCGCATCAGCACGCCGCCGTCCACCGCCTGCAGCGGAAAGATGTGGCCGGGTTGCACCAGGTCGCTGGCCACGGCGTTGCGCGCCACGGCGGCCTGCACGGTGCGGGCGCGGTCGGCGGCCGAAATGCCGGTGGTCACGCCTTCGGCCGCTTCGATCGAAACGGTAAAGGCGGTCGAGTGCTTGGCGCCGTTGCGCGACACCATGGGCGGCAACTGCAGCCGCTCGCACATTTCGCGCGAGAGCGTGAGGCAGATCAGCCCGCGTGCATGGCGGGCCATGAAGTTGATGGCCTCGGGCGTGATGTGGTCCGCGGCAATGACGATGTCGCCTTCGTTCTCGCGGTCTTCCTCGTCCACCAAAATGACCATGCGGCCGGCGGCAAGGTCGGCCACGATCTCCTCGACCGGAGAAATCGGCGCGGGTGCCCGCGAACCGCGGGGCGCGCCGATGGGGGTGACGGAGGCGTTCATTCGGCGGTGTCCTTGGAATACGTGGAAGGGGTTGGCACCAGGACGCCGGCCTGGAGCATGCGCTCCACGTAGCGCGCCACGGTGTCTATTTCGAGATTGACCTTGGAGCCGGCCGTGAGGCTGCCCAGGGAGGTGTTTTCGACGGTGTGCGGAATCAGGTTGATGCTGATTTCCGCGCCGTCTTCGATGTCGCTCACGCTGTTGACGGTGAGGCTCACGCCGTTGATGGTGATGGAGCCCTTGTAGGCCAGAAAGCGAGCCAGTGCGGGCGGCGCGACCACGCGCAGTTCCCAGCTTTCGCCCACGGGCGCAAAGTGGCTCACGGTGCCGATGCCGTCCACATGGCCGGAAACGATGTGGCCGCCCAGCCGGTCGCTCGCGCGCAGCGCCTTCTCGAGGTTGATACGGGCGCCCTCTTCGGTGAGGCCGGCGGTCTTGTCGAGCGATTCGGCCGAAATGTCGATGGTGAACAGCTGCTGCGCCGGATCGAGGGTGGTCACGGTCATGCACGCGCCGTTGAGCGCAATGCTGTCGCCAAGGCCTACATCGTCAAGATATCCGTCGGGCACCGAAATGCCGAGTCTTTTGCCGTAGGAGGAGGAGGTGCCGAGGTCGTGGATGGCGGCGATGCGCCCCACGCCGGTAATGATTCCGGTGAACATTCGCACATTTTCGCAGATGCGAGGGCCCTCGGCCTTTCCGCGGCGCTTTGGCCGTGCAATCCGCCTCCGGTTGCCTGAGGCTGGCCGCTAGAAGCTCTCGCGCCCACGTACGCGCGACACGACTCGAAGGTCCGGCCCGAGCATCTGCACGGACTTGAATTCGAGCGCCAGCGCGCCCTCCAGCGAGGTGAGCGGCCCCTCGGCGTGCAGGTGGCTCGCCATATCCAGCCCGCTGCCGATCAGCTTTGGCGCCAGGTACAGCAGCAGCTCGTCCACGCAGCCTTCGCGGATGAGCGAGCCGTTGAGCTTGTGGCCGGCTTCGGCGTGGAGCTCGTTGACGCCGCGCTGAGCCAGGTCCTGGAGCATCGCGGCCAGGTCGACCTTGCCGCTCGCATTGGGCAGGCAGGTGACCGTGGCGCCGCGCGCCTCCAGGGCAGCGGCGCGGTTTTCGTCTCGCGTTGCCGCGTAGATCCACACCGGACGGCCTGCTATGAAAACATGAGCGTCGGGCGGCGTCTGCAGATGGCTGTCGACGATCACCAGATGCGGCTGGCGCGGCGTCTCGACCATGCGCACGTCGAGCCGCGGGTTGTCTTCGAGAACGGTGCCCACGCCGGTCAGCACTGCGCTGGCACGGGCCCGCCACGCGTGGCCGTCGGCCCTGGCGGTCTCGGACGTGATCCATTGGCTCACGCCGTTGGAAAGGCCGGTCTTGCCGTCGAGCGAAGCCGCCACCTTGAGGCGCACCCAGGGCAGCTTGCGCACCATGCGGCTGAAGAAACCGATGTTGAGTTCGCGCGACTCGGCCGCGCCGGGGCCGGTTTCCACTTCGACACCCGCTGCGCGCAGGCGGGCAAAGCCCTGCCCGGCGACCAGCGGGTTCGGGTCGGCGAGCGATGCCACGACCCTGCCGATGCCGGCCGCAATGAGTGCATCGCAACAGGGGCCGGTGCGCCCGTGATGCGAACAGGGCTCGAGCGTGACATAGGCGGTGGCGCCCGCAACCGAATGGCCCTTGGCCGCAGCGTCGCGCAGCGCCATCACTTCGGCATGCGGTCCGCCGGCCTGCTGCGTGTGGCCCTGGCCCAGCACACGGCCCTCTGCGTCGCTCAGTACACAGCCGACGCGCGGGTTGGGGTCGGTCAGCAACAGCGCATCGGAAGCCAGGCGCAATGCGGTGGCCATGTGCTGCGCGTCTTGTTCGGGGGAGGGCATGGGCTGCGAGAAGAATTATTTAACACCGGAGCCGCTGGATCATACGAGCGGCAGTCAATAGCGGATGAACGGCAAACGCGCCGCTGGGAGTCGAGCCTACGCTCAAGTTTCGATGCAGGAATAAAGAAGCAACCGAAGTTGCAGGACGGGGAGGACATCGAAACATGGCTACATCAGGACGGGCCGACGCGGGCTTTTCGCTCGTGGAGGTACTTGTTTCCATCGCGGTGCTGAGCGTCGGCTTGCTCGGCTCCATCGGCATGCTGCTCACGGCCGTTCGTACGGGCAAGGAGGCCGCGACGTTCGCAGCCGCAGTCAACCTTGCCCGCGACCTCTCCGAAAAGGTTCGCATGAATCCGGGCGTGGCGGCCAGGACCGATGCGGCCAATACCTATCTCGTGGCCAGTTGGACCGCGGATGGCGATGCTTCCGCTGATGCCGGCGGCGAATGCACAGCGGCAGCTTGCAATCCACAAAGCCTGGCTGCGTGGGACATGAACGAGTGGAAGCGCCGCGTGGCCAAGGCGCTGCCCGGCGCCCGCCTCAGCGTGTGCTTCGACGACAAGCCCTGGAACGCCTCCGTCGGCGAGTACGAGTGGGCATGCAGCCAGTCCGGCTCCAGCGTGGTCGTCAAGCTCGGCTGGGTTCCGCACGCCGACGCTGCGAATGCAAAGCACAACGGCGAGCCGCAGAGGGAGCGTCCGCCTCGCCTGGTGATGCAGTTGGTTTCTGGCTAGGCGAGCGGCGGACATGCACGCACCCGGCCTCCCAAGGTTTCCGGCCTTGCACCAGCATTCGCGCCAGCGCGGCATGACCTTGGTCGAGCTGATGATTGCGGCGGCCATCGGGCTCGTCGTGGTGCTTGCCGCCACGGCCACGTTCCTTGGCAGCAGGCAGCTCTTTGCCGCCAATGCGCAAGCGCAGGCGGTAGAAGATTCACTGAGGTTCGCGGCGTCCGTCGTGAGGGTGGCGGTGCGGCAAGCCGGCTATTCCGACTACGCGCCCGACCATGCCGGCGCCGACGGCACCGTGGCCATCGGCAGCAGCGCAAACCTCACGGCCGCGCCGGATGATCTTTTCGCCCTCGACATCGTCGGTGCGACCAATGCGCGGGTCGGCCTCACAGGCGAAAGCCACGGCAGCCACAACAGCAGGGGCGTGAACGGGAGCGACTCGCTGCGGGTGCGGTTTTTCGGGCGCAGCCGCGCGGGAGGCGGCGAGGCCGAACCCGACGGCACCATGATCGATTGCATGGGCATCGCGCAAGCCGGCCCGGCGGACGGCGAGCCTTCGCTCGCCGATCGAGCATGGAGCTTCTTCTTTGTGGCGGAAGCCGCCGACAGGGAACCCGAGCTCTACTGCAAGTACCGCAGCGACGGGCAGGGCACGTTCAAGTCCGAGCCGCTCGCGCGCGGCATCGAGGTGTTCAAGGTCGCCTACGCCTACGACGGAAACGGCGACGGCGTGCCCGAACGCTGGATCGATGCCGCGCAGCTGGAGTCGCAGGCCGGCTCCACCGCTGCCATCAACGGTGAATGGCGCAAGGTGGTCGGTCTTCGCATCGGCATGGTTGCGCGCAGTGGTCCTGGCATTGGCGAGGCCCGAACGCAGGGCGAACTTCTCTACCCCCTGGGCACCGACTTTCCTGGCGTGAGCTTCATGCCGCCCGCGGACGGGAGGTTGAGGCGCACCGCCACCTTCACGGTCATGCTGCGCAACGTCCTGAAGGAAACGGGGCCATGAACCGGGCCCGCCCTTCACCGCAACGGGGCTTCTCGCTGATCGTGGTGTTGCTGATGCTGCTCATTGCGATGGTGCTGGGTATCGGCGCGGCGCAGGTTTCGCTGGTGGGCGAGCGAAGCGCTCGCAACGACCGCGACGCCGAAGTCGCGTTCCAGGCCGCCGAAGCCGCGCTCGTCGACGCCGAGCGCGACGTGCTCGGCCCGAACCAGGCCGCCGCGCAGCGCCTGTGCCTTTTCAACAGCAGGGATGTCTCTGCCTTCGTTGCGGGATGCGGCGGCGCGGGCATTCACCAAGGGCTGTGCACCCAGGCCGAGGACGGCGCCAAACCGGTCTGGATCACTGCCGATTTCGCGGCCGAAAGCCGCACGTCGGTCGCCTACGGCACCTTCACCAACCATACCTACGCCACGGCCAATGCAGGCGCTCGCGGTGGCGCGCTCTCTGCGCGTGCACCGCGCTACATCGTGGAGGCGGTTCGCAACCTTGGCGGGTGGCAGTCCAGCCAGTTGCAAAGCGCGGGCGCGCGAAACGCTTCGCATCTCTTTCGCGTCACGGCCATCGGCTATGGCGTGCGGGATGAAACGCAGGTCGTGCTGCAAACCAGCTTGTACAAGCCGGCCGCCAGCCCGGGTTGCCCGTCCTGATTTTTCTTCTTCTTGTTGAAACGGAATCCGAATGCGTTTTACTGAAAGCCGCGTGCTGTGGGCGTCAGCTGTTGCCGCATGGGTGCTCTGCATCGGTACCTCGGTATTTGCAGCGGAGAGTGGCGCGGTGCCGGCCGTAGAACTCCCGAGCGAGCCGTTGTCCTCCATGGCCTCGCGCGTCGACCCGAACCTGGTGATCGACCTTGCCCTGGAGTTCTCGAATACCGGTGCGGCCTATCGCGGCAGCTTCGACTGGAAGAAGGTCTACCTGGGCTATTGGGATCCGATGGCCTGCTATGGCTACGCCCCCGCCGATGGCTACTTCAAGCGCATGGCCCCGGCAACCCGACTTGCAGCCGGCGAAATTGCTTGCGCACAGCAATGGAGCGGCAACCTGTTGAACTGGGCCGCCATGTCCACCATCGACGTGCTGAGGCTTGCATTGACGGGCGGCGACCGGGCGGTGGACGAAGCCGACCGGACCGTGCTGCAACGCACGGTGCTGCAGCAGGATTTCTACCGCAGCAGCTACTTCCCCGACAAGGCCGTGACCGGCAACCTGGACAAGCTCACGCCGCTGGTGGCGGGTAGCAGCAATGGCTTGCGCGCGGCGGGCACGCTTCACTTCAACCACTGCGCTGACCGCATGTTCGTCGGACCGAGCGCAAGCGGCAACTGCGCCAGCCCCGGCAATGACCAGCTATACGGCCCCGGCGCGGCAAGCGCTCCCTACTTCGCGCGGGTCGAGGTCTGCACTGCGGCCGAAGCCGCGGTGCGCGGCGGCCTTTGCCTCAAGTACCCAGGCGGCAATTTCAAGCCCGTCGGCGAGATACAGCGCTATGCGGACCGGCTTCGTTTTGCCGTGTTCGGCTATCTGCTCGACAACGACCCTGCCCGCTATGGAGGCGTGTTGCGCGCGCCAATGAAATACGCCGGACCCAAAAAGCTGGACACCGGTCTCGACAGGGCCGACAACCCGCAAACCGAATGGGAGGCCAGGACGGGTATCTTCCTCCGCGATGCGGTTTCCGGCGCGCAGGGCGGCCGGTTCAGCGGCGTCGTCAACTACCTGAACCGGTTCGGGCACGCCGGCGCCTACAAGAAGTTTGACCCTGCCGGCGAGCTCTACTACGAGTCGCTTCGCTACCTGCAAGGAAAAGTGCCCACGCGGGACGCAATAGCGGGTGTAGGCGCCGTCGACGACCCGAGAAAGGACGGGCTGCCGGTCTACAACGACACCGCGCAATGGCGCACCGACGGACACAAGGCTTGGGATCCCGTGGGTGCGAGCTGCCGCCAGAACTACATCCTGGCAATCGGAGATCTCGAAACGCACGGCGATCGTTCCTTGCCCGGGCTGCCGGGCGGCGGCCGCAGCTTCAGCAACGCGTCGTTCGAGCCGGACACTTCCTACTGGACCCGCCTGGTGGGCGCGTTCGAAAACCGCGAGTCGCTGTCCTATGCCCACCCTTCGGGAAAAGCCGGTCTTGCAACGACCGGAAACCGCGGCCTTCCAGCCTTCAACTACAAGGGCGGGGCGCAACTGACGGCAAGCACCATCGCAAGTGCGGAAACAGGCGCCGACAAGGGTTCGTTCGGCATGGCCGGGCTGGCCTATTGGGCGAATACGCAGAAGATTCGTCCAGACTATCCCGACGTGCGGGTCCAGACCTTCGGCATCGACCTGGATGCGGGTGGGCAGGGGGCCACCCGGCAAGCCCAGCGCGGCAGCGCCCTTTATCTCGCCTCGAAGTACGGAGGCTTTGCCGACAGCAACGCAGACGGCAACCCATTCAGAGCCTCGGTCGGCATTGGCCAGTCCGACGTGGCGGACAATTCCGAATGGGCCGAAGGCATCGACGACGACGGCCAGCCCAGGCCGTCCAACTATTTCCTGGCGGGTGAGCCGCGGCAATTGGTCGATGCAATCCACCGGATCTTCGAGTCGGCAGCGGCACCGCCAGGAGGGCGCACGGCGGACGCTGCCATTTCGTCGGACCGCATTGCGCAGGGCGGGAGCAGTCTTTATTTGGCGCGGTTCAGCGGACGCCGGTGGTCCGGCACGCTGCTGTCGTATCCGCTGGCCTACAACGCGGCCTCGGGCGGTGTGCACCAGGCCGACGAGCCGGCCTGGGACGCAGGGGCCTTGTTGACCGGCAGCGCATCGGCTCAGCCGCCAGTTGCGGCACGCGATCCTTCCAACCGGAACATCGTCACTCTTTCGTCGGCCGGCAGCGGCACGCCCTTTCGTTGGGACGCACTCGACAGTGTCCTGCGAAGCCATCTGAACTCCACGCCCTACGCGGTGCCCGCGGCATCCGATGCACTGGGTGTCGACCGGCTCGCATATTTGCGCGGTGACCGGCGCAAGGAATTGTCGGCGCCCGGCGGAGTGTTCCGCGTGCGCGACTCGGTCATGGGAGACGTTGCCAATTCGAATCCGCTGTTCGTCGGCGCGCCGAGCTCCCAGGCGCAAGGCGACGATTACTCCCGATTTGTCGAAACACACAAAGCGCGTTCAGCCGCCGTCTATGTCGGCGCGAACGACGGCATGCTGCATGCGTTTTCGGCCGCCACCGGAAGCGAACTCTTCGCCTATGTTCCACGCGCGGTGTTCGCAAAGCTCGGGGCCTACACCTCGCCCGGCTACGTGCACCAGGCCTATGCCGACGGGTCGCCTGCCGCAGCAGAGGCGCGGATGGCCGACGGCACCTGGAAGACCGTGCTGGTTTCCGGAATGGGTGCTGGCGCAACCGGCGTATTTGCACTCGATGTCTCGGACCCCGCTGCGTTTTCGGCTGACAAGGCGCTGTGGGAGTTCACGGGGCTCGACGACGAGGACATGGGCCACGTGCTCCAGGCTCCGCGCATCATGAAGTTCCGCATTGCCCCGGCAACACGTACCGAGGCTGCCGCCTACGCCTGGTTCGCCGTGGTTCCATCGGGCTTCAACAACGCCGATCCGGACAGGCGCGGGGCGCTGTTCCTGCTCTCGCTCGACAAGGCCGCTGGCGCTGCCTGGAGGCGCGGTGTCAACTATTACAAGATCGTGCTGCCGGTTCCGGCAGACAAGACCATGGTGAACGCCCTCGGCACGCCGGGCGACTACGCGGCTGCGGACGGATGGGTGCGCTGGCTGTACGCCGGCGACACGCAAGGCAACCTTTGGAAGTTCGACTTCACCGGCCGCGCGCCGTGGAACGAGGACAACGCACTCGGCTTGAAAGGGTTGCCGCTCATGGTCGCGATGTCGCCCGGCGCGAATGCCAAGCGGCAAGCCATCACCGTGGCGCCCGAGGTGGGAGCAGGGCCGAACGGGGGCGCGATCGTGCTGTTCGGCACCGGAAAATTCGTAAGCGCAGAAGACATCGGCAGCGCCAGCCGTGCCGTGCAAACGCTCTACGGCGTGTACGACTCCGGCACCGCCATTCCGCCGCACGAAACTCGCACCCAGCTTCAGCCGCGCACCGCCGCCGCTGCTACCGGACGAGCGTTGCCGGCCATTGTGGGCGAGCCCTTCGTCTACGGCGCGGGCAACGGCAGTGCGGCAAGCCGCCGTGGCTGGTATTTCGATCTTCCCGGATCGCTCGAATCGGGCGAGCGGCAAGTAACCCGGCTGACGCTTGCCGATGGTTATCTGTTCTTCAACACATTGATCCCTGGTGGCGATGCATGCGGCGCCAGCGCAGGCGGCCGCAGCTGCGCGGTCAACGCGATGACAGGGCTTTCGAAGGGCGGGACCTGCGTACCTTCGACGGTGGGTCCGTTGTCGTCGCCATTGCTGGCTGAGCTCGGCGAAGCAGCCTATGCCTCACCCGATGCGTTCGGACGCCGGTCTGCAACAAAGAAGCTCTCGGTGGTCAACGTCGGTTTGCGCGGCGGTTCGCCTGGAACCGGCATCTCCACCGTGCAGCCGGTGGAGGGCGGCAACGTTTCGCAAGTGGCCGGGCGCCTGAATTGGCGCCAGGTCATGGACTTCCAGGGAGCGAAGCCATGAAGGCCGCCAGGTTCGCGGGCGGCTGGTCCACTCGCATTCGCGGCTTCACCCTGATCGAAGTCATGATGGTGGTCGCAATCCTCGCCATCCTGGCTGCAACGTCTTATCCGTCATACCTGGGTTTTGTGCGCAAGGGCTGGCGCGCCGAGGCCCGCTCGGCCCTGATGCAGCAGATGCAGCAGCAGGAGCGGCAGTACACCCTGACAGGGCAATACAGGCGCTATGAAGGCGGATCCGGCGAGGGAGGTGCGGCCGGCAAGTATCTTGTCGAAAGCAGCAACTGCGAGGGGCAGGGCACCATCGACCGCTGCATCAGGCTGACGGCAACGCCCAAGCCGGGCTACTCCGATGCCGAGGTCGGGGCGATCTGGATCGACAGCATGGGAGACCGGGGCTGCAACGGCACGGCAGGGGCGGGGTGCTGGCAATGAGGCGCGGGCGCCGATTGGGGGCGGGCATGGCCGCGCTGCTGGGCGGCTTCACGCTGGTCGAGTTGATTGCCGTGGTGGCCATCATGGCCATTCTCGGTTCGCTGGGCGTTCCTGCTTTTCGCAGCTTGCTGCTCAACCAGCGGCTTGCCGCGGCTTCCAGTGGTTTTGTCGCCGCGCTGAGCCTGGCCCGCACCGAAGCCATCCAGCGTTCGCAAAAAATCCACGTCGGTGCGCTGGACGGAAGCAACTGGTCGAGCGGCTGGGCCGTCCAGGCCGGGCCCGAAGGCGCAATGACAACACTGCGCAAGTTCGAAAAGCTTCCGAACGGCGTGAGCATCGACGTGGAACTGGGAGACGGATTCGCGCGGGGGCTGGACTATGACAGCAACGGCTTTTCGCGCCGGGCGGGCGGCTCCGGGTTTGGCGCCGGGTGCCTCACGCTGAAGGCCGAGTCGGGCCGAAGAACTTCAATCGTGGTGTCGGCATCGGGCCGTGCCAGGGTCTGCAACCCCGACGTGCGGGGCGACTGCGGAAGTGGCGTTTGCGGCAGCGGCGGCAAGTAAGCAGGGCGACCGGGGCTTGTCCCGGCAGCAAGGCTCAGATGTCCCGCAGCAGTTGCCTGAACTCGTCCACGTCCTCGAAGCTGCGGTACACCGAGGCAAAGCGCACGTATGCGACCTTGTCCAGCTTCTTGAGCTCGCGCATGACGAGCTCGCCGACCTTGGTCGAATCGATTTCGCGCAGGCCGCTGGCCAGCAGCTTCTGCTCGATGCGCAGCAGGGCGTTGTCGATCTGCTCGATGCTCACCGGCCGCTTGCGCAGCGCCAGCATCATCGAGGCGCGTACCTTGGTCGAGTCGAAGTCGGCGCGGCTGCCGTCTTTCTTCACGACGACCGGAAAGTTGACGTCCGGCCGCTCATAGGTCGTAAAGCGCTTGTCGCAGGCGCTGCATTGGCGGCGCCTGCGCACGAAGTCGGCGTCTTCCGAAACGCGGGTCTCGACGACCTGCGTTTCAAGATGACCGCAAAAAGGGCATTTCATGCGGCCAGGTCTTGCGGACGATCAGCGGTAGACAGGGAAGCGGCTCGTGAGCGCGTGCACCTTGGCGCGCACAGCATCGATGTTGGCGGCGTCGCGCGGGTTCTCGAGCACGTCGGCCACCAGGTTTGCCGTGATGCGGGCCTCTTCGTCCTTGAAGCCGCGCGTGGTCATGGCGGGGGTGCCGATGCGCACGCCGCTGGTCACCATCGGCTTTTCAGGGTCGTTGGGGATCGCGTTCTTGTTGATCGTCATGTGGGCGGCGCCCAGCACGGCTTCGGCTTCCTTGCCGGTAATGCCCTTGGAGCGCAGGTCGACCAGCATCACGTGGCTTTCGGTGCGCCCGCTCACGATGCGCAGCCCGCGCTCGGTGAGGGTGTCGGCAACGATCTGGGCGTTCTTGACCACCTGCTGCTGGTAGGCCTTGAACTCGGGCGTCATGGCTTCCTTGAACGCGACGGCCTTGGCGGCAATCACGTGCATCAGCGGGCCGCCTTGCAGGCCCGGGAAGATGGCGCTGTTGATGGCCTTCTCGTGCTGCGCCTTCATCAGGATGATGCCGCCGCGCGGGCCACGCAGGCTCTTGTGCGTGGTGGAGGTCACCACGTCGGCATGCGGCACGGGGTTGGGGTACACACCCGCAGCCACCAGGCCTGCGTAATGGGCAATGTCGACCATGAAGATCGCGCCCACGTCCTTGGCCACCTTGGCGAAGCGTTCGAAATCGATGCGCAGCGAATAGGCCGAGGCGCCGGCGATGATGAGCTTGGGCATGTGCTCGTGCGCCTTGCGTTCCATCGCGTCGTAGTCGATGGCTTCGTTGGCATCCAGGCCGTAGCTCACCACGTTGAACCACTTGCCGCTCATGTTGAGGGGCATGCCATGCGTGAGGTGGCCGCCTTCGGCCAGGCTCATGCCCATGATGGTGTCGCCGGGCTTCAGAAAGGCCAGCATCACGGCCTCGTTGGCCGATGCGCCGCAATGCGGCTGAACGTTGGCGGCGTCGGCGCCAAAAATTTGCTTGATGCGGTCGATGGCCAGCTGCTCGGCCACGTCGACATGCTCGCAGCCGCCGTAGTAGCGCTTGCCCGGGTAGCCTTCGGCGTACTTGTTGGTGAGTTGCGAGCCCTGCGCGGCCATGACGGCCGGCGAAGCGTAGTTTTCGCTCGCGATGAGCTCGATGTGGTGCTCTTGGCGGGCGTTTTCGGCCTGGATGGCAGCCCAGATTTCGGGATCGGTCTGTTCGACCAGGATGTTGCGTTGATACATGGCAGTCCTTTGAAGACGAGGTCCTTGTTCTTCAACCAAACAAGGGCTGCCCAGGCGAACGGCTGAACGCCTGTATGGATGCCAGGCGGCACGCTTCCCAGTGGTATTCCACGTCAGCGCGTGGCACCTTTGGAGGTGCTGCGCCTATCGCCAGTCGCGTACGGAACGGAGTGTAGCTCACCCCATGGTCTCGGCCATGGGGAAGGGGCTCAGGAAACCTCGGAAAGCAGTGCGACTTTTTGAGGGTCGGCTGCCGGCTCGGCGGTTTGCTCCCGCTTGGGAGGCACGGCCGTGGGAATCGGCTGGGCCCGGACGATGGGCGCCGAGGGCGCTGCCATCGTCGGCGGATTGCGGCCGTTGGCCACCTGCAGCAGCCGCTCGTGCTCGGCCAGGACCTTGCCGGCATAGCCACCGTCGTCATCGAGATTGGCTGCACCCACGTAGTAGCGCAGGCCGCCTTCGAGCGAGCCGGCGCGGGCGATGCATTCCTGCAGCACCTTCACGCCGACGCGCATGTTGGTCACGGGGTCGAAAGCGGTGAGCGTGCCGCCGGCGCTTTCGTATTTGTCGCCGTGAACGCGGGTCATGACCTGCATCAGGCCCTGCGCGCCCACATGGCTCTGGGCGAACGGGTTGAAGCTCGATTCCACGGCCATGATGGCGAGGATCAGCGTCGGGTCGAGCTTGGTGCGCTTGCCCAGGTTGTACGCCTCTGCAACCAGCACGCTCAGCGGTTCGGCCGCAACGCGGTACTTCTTGCTCAGCCAGTAAGCCACGGCGGCCTGCTGCTTGGGCAGGTCGCCGGGGCTTGCGGCCGTGGTGCGCACAATCGCGGTCGGCTCCAGGTCGGTGGGCTCGGGCGCGGGCTTGCGCGACTGGAGCCAGCCCATGAGCTGCTCCTCGCCGGTCTGGCGGAGATCGGGCCGCGCCACCAGGGCGAGAGCCGCAAACACAATGGCCAGGCCAACCAGTGCAAACCCGTTGTGGGTGATTTCAAAAAAGCCGTCTGCCACATCGGACGCAAAGGTCCTTAGCCCGCGGGCTGTGGCATCAAACGCCTTGTTCATCGCTCTTCCTTTCTATGCGGCACCTGATCGCAGCGCCCGGAGGGCGACGGATAAGGCGGCGGCGCTTGATTGGTACGAATCAGGCTCCGCGCATGGAGGTGTAGGGGTGAGGGCGCGGCGACCTGATCAAGCCGTGGGGATTCGGCAGCGGGTTCAGGGGCCCCTGCTGGGTCTGGGGCAGGCCAGGGGCAGGCGGATTCTAGCGTGGCTAAATACTCGGTCAAGCATAAGGATCTATTTCCTTATGTGATTACATATTTAAACAAATCCAACTTTTTGATTCGAAGCACAAGGGAAATCCCTTGGGAGCAGGCATTGCATTGCAGGCGAGCGGCGTCTAATCTGAACAGGCCTGAGTTCTCAGGCGGTTTTCCGAAATCCGGCAGCCCGAGGTGCAAGTCAAGGGCTCGAACGATGGAGGATCCACGGCGGCAATCTCTTGCTGCCAGCACGGCAGGAACCATTGACTTCCGGTCGCGCGAAACGATGGCATGGGTCTTATGCCCGCCATCAAGCCCGGTAATGAGACTTTCGTCGAATTGCCGGGCTTTCTTGTTTCTGGCTTTGCTTCTCTTTGCGGCACACTCCCGCGATGGATGTAGCTTCGCTCAAACAAAACAAATGGATGCGGCGTGGGATCGTCGCCTTGTTGATTCTTCTGGCCTTGTGGGCCATTGCGTGGCTCGCTGTTCCGCCCATCGCCAAGAGCCAGATCCAGAAGATCGCAAGCGAGAAGCTCGGCCGGCAGGTCACCGTAGGCAAGATCGACTTCAAGCCCTGGACCCTCGAACTCGCGCTGAACGACCTGAGCATTGCCACGGCCGACGGCAGCCGGCCCCAGGTGGCCATCAAGCGAATCTATGCCGATGCCGAGCTGCAGTCGCTCTTGCGCCTGGCGCCTGTGATCGATGCGGTGTCGGTCGAGTCGCCTGCCATCCTCCTCACCCATCTTGCCGACGGCAAATACGACATCGACGACATCGTGGCCAAGCTCGCGGCCGGCTCGCCGCCCGACCCCAAGGCCGAGCCGGCGCGCTTTGCGATCTACAACATATCCATCAAGGACGGCGCGGTCGACTTCGACGACCAGACCGTCAAGCGCAAGCACGAGCTGCGCGACTTCGTGCTGAACGTGCCGTTCCTGAGCAATCTGGCTTCCAAGCGTGACATCAACACCGAGCCCAAGCTTGCCTTCACCCTCAACGGCAGCAAATTCGACTCGGCAGCGCTCACGACGCCGTTCGCCGAAAGCCGCAAGACCGACGCCCATGTGCAGTTCAAGGGGCTCGACCTGGTGCCGTACCTGGGCTACATACCCGGCGGCTTGCCGGTGAAGCTGCAGGCCGGCAGCCTGGATGCGGACCTGAAGATCGACTTTGCCCAGGCTCCCGCGCCCGGCCTGAAGATCACCGGCACCATCGAAGCCCGCGGCGCCAAGCTGGGGGATGCACGGGGCCGCGACTTGCTGGCGTTCGAGTCGCTCAAGCTGGCGCTGGCCGACGTGCGGCCGCTCGAATCTGTATTCCACCTGAGCGAAGTTGCGCTCTCCAGTCCGCAGCTTGCGGTCGCCCGCGATGCGAAGGGCCAGCTCAACCTGCTGGCCACCGATCCGGCCACCGGGGCTGCCGAAAAAGTGGCGGCCGCTCCCGCTCCCGCTGCTGCGGCAAGTGCTCCGGCCGGCAAGGCGCCTGAAAAACCGAAGCTCAAGGTCCAGGTCGACAAGCTCGCGCTCAGCGGCGGGCGCATCGGATGGCGCGACGAAACCGTCAAGCCTGCAGCGGTGGTCGACCTGAGCGCCCTCGGCCTCGATGTGACCGGTGTGACCTGGCCCATGGAAAAGCCGGCCCAGTTCAACGGCAGCACCGCCGTAGCCGGCGCAACGCTCAAGTTCAAGGGCAACGCCACCGACAAGGCGGCCGACGTACAGACCGAAGTCGAGGCGCTGCCGCTGTCGCTGGCGGCTCCTTATCTGGCGCAAAGCCTGGAGCCCACGCTCGACGGCAAGCTCAGCGGACAGATCGACATCGCCTGGGCGCAGCCCGACCTCAAGTTCAAGGCCCGGCGCCTGGCCGCCGACGGCCTGGCGCTCACCCAGGCGAAGACCGCCCTGGCGAGCGTCGGCCGCTTCGAACTGGTCGACGCCGAGGTCGACATGACGAAGCACACGCTGAACGTGGCCTCGTTCACCGCCACCAATCCGAAGGTACATATAGAACGCGACAGCGAAAAGCGCTGGATGTTCGAGCGTTGGCTCAAGACGCCCACCGCCGGCGGGGCGGCGGAGGCCAAGGTGGCCGCGCCAAAGCCCGCGGACGCCGGGACCGCGGCGGCATCGTCCGCCGCCAACACCAAGCCGTGGGCATTGACCATCGGTACGCTCGCGGTCGGCAACGGCACGCTCTCCTATGCGGACAAGGCCAGTGCCACGCCGGTGGCGGTCGAGATCACCGCACTCAACCTGAACGCGCAAAAGGTCGCGCCCGAGACCGGCACGGTGTCGCCCCTGCAGATTTCAGGACGCATCGGCTCGCGGCGGGCCGAGCCGGGCCGCTTCGACTACAAGGGCCACGTGGTGCTCAAGCCGCTTTCGGCCGAGGGCCGGCTCGAAGTGGCGTCTTTTCCCGCCCACGCGTTCAAGGCCTACTACGGCGATGCCCTCAACGTGGACATCCGCCGCGCGTTCGCGAGCTATCGCGGCACCGTGAAATATGCAAGCGCACCGGCGGGCATGACCCTGAAGCTTGCGGGGGACACGGCACTCGACGACTTCCGCGCCAACAGCGTCTCGCTCACCCAGTCGCCCGGCTTCGACCGCAATACGAACCAACTGCTGAGCTGGAAGACCTTGAGCCTGCGTGGCCTGCAGGTGAGCATGGCGCCCAACGCGCCGCCGGCGGTGGACGTGCGCGAAACCACCCTGACCGACTTTTTTGCCCGTGTGATCGTCGACCCTACCGGGCGGCTGAACCTGCTGAACCTGACCAAGAAGGGCGAAGCGGAAGGCAATGCCGCGGCGGCAACCAGTGCCGAGGCAAAGACCCGCAGGAGCCTGGGCGGAACCAGCACCACCACGGCGCCCCTGCCGCAGTCCGGCGGCGCACCGGCGTCGGCCGAGGCCATCGTCGGCGGCAGCCCCGAGCCGGCCAGGCCGGCTTCGGCCGCTGTTGCAACGGTGCAGGCCGAGGCTGACACGGGGCCCAAGCCGGTCATCAATTTCGGCCCGATGAGCCTGGTCAACGGGCGCATCGACTTCACCGACCTGTTCGTCAAACCCAACTACTCTGCCGACCTGAGCGAACTGACCGGCAAGCTCAGCTCCTTCTCGTCGAGCCCGCCCAAGGGCGAGGGCGGCCGCCCGGCGCTGGCCGACCTGGAACTGCGTGGCAAGGCACAGCAGACGGCGGCGCTTGAAATTACCGGCAAGCTCAATCCACTGGCCAAGCCGCTCGAGCTCGACATCACGGCCAAGATGCGCGATCTCGACCTGGCGCCGCTGTCGCCATATTCCGTGCGCTATTCGGGCCACGGCATCGAGCGCGGCAAGATGAGCATGGACGTCAACTACAAGGTTGCGGCCGACGGCCAGCTCACGGCTACCAACAAGCTGGTGCTCAACCAACTGCAGTTCGGCGACGAAGTGCAGGGCGCTCCCAACAGCCTGCCGGTCCGGCTTGCAGTGGCCCTTCTTGCCGACCGCAATGGCGTGATCGACGTCGACTTGCCGCTGCGCGGTTCGCTCAACGATCCGCAGTTCAGCATCGGCCCGCTGATCTTCAAGGCCATCGTCAATCTCATCGTCAAGGCGGCAACGTCGCCGTTCAGCCTGCTCACAGGTGGACTCGGCGGGGGCAGCGGCGAGTCGAGCACCATCACCTTCGAACCCGGCAGTTCGGTGCTCGGCGCCAGCGCCAAGGAAAGCCTGGACAAGGTCGTCAAGGCCCTGGTGGAGCGTCCGGCCCTGCAGATGACCGTGGTGGGCACTGCCAGCCTCGAGCGCGAGCGCGAGGCCTACCAGCGCCAACGCCTGCGCCAACTGGCCCAGGCCGAAAAGCGGCGCGCGGCGGTCCGCGGCGGCCAGGCGGCAACCGATGTTCCGCCGGTCACGGATGCCGAATATCCCGAACTGCTGACGGCCGTCTACAAGCGATCCGACATCACCAAGCCGCGCAACATGGTCGGGCTTGCCAAGGACCTGCCGGTGAAGGAAATGGAAAACCTGCTGATCACCAGCATCCCGGTCGATGAAGAGTCGATGCGGCAACTGGCCGTGGAGCGCGGCGCCGTGGTGCGCGACTACCTCTTGGCGCAAAAGCTTCCGAGCGAGCGCTTGTTCCTTGGCGCCGTGAAAACCAAGGCAAGCGGTGCCGACTGGAAACCGGGCGCCGAACTCGACCTGGCCATGAAGTAGGGCAAAAGAGCACTTGGTTTTTTGCGCCGGCCCGCTATATATGTAGGCCGCCGCCCGGGCCTGCCGGCAGCTATTTGGCTGCTGTCCCGGCATGGAATTCAACCGCCCGCCACAACTGGGTGAAAATGTCGATGTGCGCCGGCCTTTGCCGGCGCCTTCGCTTTCTCTCTTCAGACAACGATTTCGCGCAAGTGACCTCTACTTCTTCCAAGCCACACGACCTCCAGGCCCTCGACACGCTCACCGGCGGCGCCTTCACCGCGCCAACTTCGGGCGAGCGCGCCGCGCGCATCCGCGACTGGCTCGCGGGCAACCCCGCGCCCGAGCAGATGCAGGAAGTCTTCAAGGAGCTGAGCGGCCGCGACAAGGGTGCGGCGCGCCTCTTGCGCGAAAAGCTCGACGAACTCAAGCGCGCCAAGGGCCAGGAAGCCATTGCTGCCGAATGGGCGCAAAAGGCCGAGGCGCTGCTGGGCCAGTCCAAGCTCAACATTGCCGACGCGCTCGCCTGGCAGCGCGATGCCGCCAAGGCCGGCGCGCCGCTCTCGCGCGAGCCGCTGGCCGGTTTCAAGGTGCAACTCGCCGAGCGCGTGAAGGGCATCGAAGACCTGCAGCACCGTGCCCAGGTGCACCGCGAAGCCGCCGTGCTGCTCGCGCAGCGCTTCGAAGTGCTCTCTACCAAGGGCTGGCAGGACGCCCAGGCCGCCGAGGAATCGCTGCGTGCCGACGTGACCCATTGGCAGCAACAGGCCGCCGACATCACGGCCGATGCCAACTGGACCAGCCTGGACGCCAGGTTTGCCCCGCAGCTCGAATCGTCGAAAGCCCAATTGCTGGTCGTCTCCGATGCGTTCCATGCCGCGTTGGCCCAGGCGCAGGCGGCCGCTGCCGACCCTGCGGCACCCCTGCCGCCAGTGCCCGTGTGGGCAGACGAGCTGCGCGCCGCGCGCGGCGAAGTGGTGGCGCCCAAGGCCGCGCCCCCCAAGCCGGCCGCACCCAAGGTGGATCCGGCCGTGCGCGCAGCCGCGCAAGACGCTGTGCAAGCGGCCCTTGCCAAGCTCGAGCAGGAAACCGCCGAAGGCCACGGCAAGGCCAGCGCCGGTGCGGCCGCGGCATTGCGCGCGGTGCTGAAGGAACACGGAAAGCTCGTCGATGCCCCGCTCGAAGCGCGCGTGCATGCGGCGCTGGTGGCGGCCGGCGAACTAGAAGGCTGGCAGCGCTGGAGCGCCGACAAGGTGCGCGAAGACCTTGTGGCCAAGGCCGAAGGCCTGCTCAAGCGCCCTGAAGGCCAAGCCCTCGGCGGCCGCAAGATGCAGGAAACGCTGCGTTCGCTGCGCGACCAGTGGAAGCAGGCCGACCAGGGCGGCGTGCCGAATCACGCGCTGTGGAAGCGCTTCGACGAGGCCTGCAACGAAGCCCACAAAGTGGTGGAAGCCTGGCTCGAAAAGGTTCGCGCCGATGCGGCCGAGCACCGCGCGCATCGTGTGGCACTCATCGAAGAGGTCAAGGCCTGGGCGGCCGAGCACGCCACCCCGTCGGACCTGAAGGCGCACAACCGCGCGCTGCACCAGTTTGCAGACCGCTGGCGCGATGCCGGCCATGTGGGCGAGAAAGTGTTCGCCGAACTGCAGCGGCAGTGGAACGAAGCATTCGGCGCCGCGCGCGCCCCGTTCGAAACTGCGCAAAAGGCCAGCATCGAGCGGCGCCAGGCCATGATCGCCGAGGCCGCCGAGCTCGGTGCCCAGCCCATGCTGCGCATCGATGCCGTCAAGGCACTGCAGCAGCGCTGGCAGGCCGAGGCACAGAGCGTGCCGCTCGACCGCCGACATGAACAAAAACTGTGGGACGCGTTCCGTGCACCCATCGACGAGGCCTTCAATCGCAAGACCGCCGAGCGCGAAAAGTCTGCGACCGCAATGAGCGAACACGATCGCCACGTGCTCGAGGCGTCCAAGGCGCTCGACGCCGCCAATGCCGGCGGCGACGTGCAGAAGATTCGCGCTGCCATCGCCCGGCTCGAAGCTGCGCTGCGCGGCGAGGCGCCCCCGCCCGCACCCGCAGCCTCCAGCGACGGACCTTCGGTCGGCGCCACCGAGGTGGTCGCGCCCGGCCAGGCTGCGGCCGAATTCGGTGAAAGCGCTGAACAGGCCCCGGGCTCAAGCGATGCCGAAGCCCTGCCAGGCACGCGCGCCGAGCCGCCGCCTGCTGCCAGCGCCGATCTGGTGGCCCCTGCCGATGGTGCCGATGCGTCGGCGCGAGCCGACAGCGCGGCACACGTAGGCAGCGAGCCTGCTTCGGCCGAAGAAGCCAAGGCACCGCCCGCACCGCCAAAGCCGGCTCCCAAGCCGGTGGTTGCCGTGCGCGGTGACGACCGCCCCGGCAACAAGAAGGCCGAAGCCGCCCCGGCAGCCCGCGCGGGTGGCAGGTTCGGCGACCGGCGCGATGGTGCCCGTCCCGGCCCGGGCGGCCCTGGTCGCCCCGGTGACCGGGGAGCGCCTCGTGGTGCTGACGGCCGTGGTGACCGCAGTGACCGCGGAGCACCGGCCGGACGCTTCGGCGACCGCCCACCGCGCTTCGAAGACCGCGGTCCGCGGCTCGGCGACGCCGCCTTCCGCGCGCAGCGCGAAGCCCTCGAGCGCGCGGACATGGCACTGCGCAAGCTCGCGGCCCAGGCCCACGGCGAAGCGCTCACGCAAGTGCTCGGCGCATGGGAGCAGCGCGATGCATCGAAGCTGCCCAGCGTTCAGGAGCTGGGACGCGCAGTAACGCCCGCAGTGCGCACCGGCTGGTCCCAAGCCATCGGCTCTGCGCCCAAGGCTGCACCCGATGAAGCCGCCGAAGCGCTGCTGCGCCTCGAAATGGCCGCTGAAGTGCCAACGCCCGCCGAGCAGCTCGACGCGCGCCGCGCACTGCAACTCAAGCTGTTGACGAAGCGCGGCGATCCGCCGCCGGCCCAGACCTGGGGCCAGGACGCCGGCAAGGTACTGGCCGCTGCACATGACAGTGCGAGCGCACGCCGCCTGCAGAACGCGTTGAAGGCGCTGCTGCGCAAGTAAAGCGCGCACCCGCACCCGCCTCGCGGCCATGAAAAAGGCGCCCCTCGGGGCGCCTTTTTCATGGTGCGATGAAATCGCGCGGGTCAGACTTTCTCGCCGATCACGGGCGTCTGGACGGCGGCCGCCTGCTCGGCCGCATGGCCGCTGGCGATGCGGCGCCGGGCGAACAGTCCGCCGATGCCGAGCAGCAGGGCCAGGGCGCCGATGATCAGGGTGCTCTTGTCCGTGGCCAGCGATGCTGCGACCTTGTCCTTGTTCTCCATGATCTTCTGTACGTCCGCCAGGGCGACCACCGGCTGGCCCTTGAGCTTGGCCTCGTAGACGAGGTTGTTGTCGGAGGGATCGATGCGAACTTCGACGGCTTCGTCGATCAGCGGCTCGACCTTGCTCCGGCCAATGGCATGGTCGACGCGCCATTTCTCGATGCTGCCGTCGGCGAGCTTGGCATCGAGCACGAAGTAATGGCGCGTCGTGGTGCCGCCGCGGCGGCGCTTGGTGGTCTCGGTGATCTCGCTGCCGCTGACGACCGTGCCGCTCTTGGCGACGAGGTCTTCCACCGCGGTGCCGTGCGTGTCGGCGCCCGCCTTGAACTGCGCATAGGCTGCCCAGCCCAGGATGCCGACGCCGAACAGCAGCGCGATCCATGCCTTGCCCGTGAGCTGATAGAACCAATCCCTCATGTTGTTTACCTTTTTTCGGTGAGTTGATAACCCGCCGATGGTAAAGGGCAAATTGCTATCGGATACGTAGCAATGAACAAAGAGTGGACGGGCGATCAGCCCTGTTTAGGCCGAAAGAATTCATCGAACAGCGCCACGACTGCCGGGAAGTCGCGGCCGAAGTTGCGACGGTTCACGAAGTAGGCCTCGCAGGCCACCGCGAAGAATTCGCTGATCGAGGTCGCGCCGTAGTCGTCGAGCCATGGCGGCTCGGCGCCGAAGCGGTCGGCAAGAATGGTTTTTTCGCGAAACTCTTCATATGCCGGCTGCAGCACCGCAAGCCACGCGGCACGTGCCTCGCGCGCGCTGCTCTTGCCCGCAAACCCCGCGGGCAGCGGCGGGCAGCCGTCGGCATTGCCTCCGCGCATGTCGATCTTGTGCGCGAACTCGTGAATAACCACGTTGTAGCCGCCGTCCGTCGTGATGCCGCTTGCGAGCACGTCTTGCCAGCTCAGCATCACCGGGCCGCGGTCCATGGCTTCGCCGGCCACCACCTCGTCGTATTCGTGCACCACTTGCGCCTCGTCCACGATCTTGCGCCGCGCGACCACTTCCGACGGATGCACCACGATGCCGACGAAATCGTCGTACCAGTCCAGCCCGCCTTTCAGGTTCAGCACCGGCAGCACGGCCTGCGCGGCAATGGCCAGCGCAACCTCGTCGGTAATGACGAATCCCTGGGTGCCATGAAACTCCTTGTCGCGCAGGAATTCGGCCGTGAAGGTACGCAGCTTTTGCTGTGCGGCGTGAGGCAAGTCGCCGAGGAAGGCATAGCGTTCGAGCGTCGCCTTCCAGGCAGCCTCGGGAATTGGGGGCAGGGCGCGCAACCGGCGCAGCCACTTGAACATTGCGACGGCTAGCGCAGATCGACGCGTTGTGCGCCGGCGGGCGAAAGGCAAAGCAGCTGTGCGCGCGGCGGGTGGGCCGCGACGTCCCAGTCGCTCAGCACCAAGCGCCGGAGGCCGTCTCCCAGGTCGTGGTCGGCGGGCCGGTGCGTGTGGCCGTGCACCAGCGTGCGTGCGCGCGCCTGCTGAAGCCATTGGCGGGCTGCACCACCGTCGACATCGGCCCAGCGCGCAGAAGCGTCGCGTTTGCGGTCTTCGCTTTGCTCGCGCATCGACCGTGCGAGCGCCCGGCGCTCGGCCAGCGGTCTGGCCAGGAACGCGGCCTGCCAACCAGGCGTGCGCACCTGGGCGCGAAACTTGAGGTAGTCGGTGTCGTCCAGGCAAAGAATGTCGCCGTGGCTCAGCAGCCAGCGTTCGCCGTGCAGCACCAGCACCGTGGGGTCGTCAAGCAGCGTGAAGCCGCACCGGGCCGCAAGCGCCGGGCCCACGAGGAAGTCGCGGTTGCCGTGCATGAAGTACACCGGCAGCCGCTCGGCCGTGCGGCGCAGCAGCTCGGCGCAGTGCGCCTCGAAGCCGGGCAGGGCAGCGGTGTCGTCGCCCACCCACACTTCGAACAGGTCGCCCAGGATGATCAGCGCATCGGCCGGTGTGGTCTGCAAATAGCCCTGCCACGCCTCGAAGGTGGCGGGCTCTTCGGCCTGCAGGTGCAGGTCGGAAATCAGGTCGACAGTGCGCCACGTCGGCGGGGCGAGAAGCTCCTTGAAAGCCGGATTAGCCGCCATGCCGATGTGCGCCCCGCCTTCTGTTGCCGGCTCCGTTATTCGGAGACGACGACAGCCTTCTCGATCACGACGTCTTCGAGCGGCACGTCATCGTGGAAGCCCTTGCGGCCCGTTTTCACGGCCTTGATCTTGTCTACCACGTCGGTGCCGCCGGTGACCTTGCCGAACACCGCGTAGCCCCAGCCCTGGGCTGAAGGGGCGGTGTGGTTCAGGAAGCCGTTGTCGGCCACGTTGATGAAGAACTGGGCAGTGGCCGAGTGCGGGGCGCTCGTGCGGGCCATGGCCACGGTGTAGTTGTCGTTCTTGAGGCCGTTGTTGGCTTCGTTCTCGATTTCGGCGCCGGTGGGCTTTTGCTTCATGCCGGGTTCGAAGCCGCCGCCTTGCACCATGAAGCCTGGAATCACGCGATGAAACACGGTGTTGTCGTAGTGACCGTTCTTCACGTAGTTGACGAAGTTCTCGGCCGACTTGGGCGCCTTGGCGCTGTCGAGTTCGAGCGTGATCACGCCGTAGTTCTTGATGTGCAGTTCGACTTTGGGGTTGCTCATGAGGGAGTCCTTCTTTCGGATGTGTTCGAGAAATTACTTCGCCAGTGTGGCGGACTTGATGATGATGGGCTCGAGCGGCACGTTCTGCATGCCGCCCTTGTTACCAGTTTGCACTGCGCGAATCTTGTCGACCACCTCGGTGCCAGCCACGACACGGCCGAAGACGGTATAGCCGTAGCCGTCGGGGCTGGGCGCATTGAGCGAGTCGTTGTTCTTCACGTTGATGAAGAACTGCGAGGTGGCCGAATTGGGGTTGCCGGTGCGAGCCATGGCGATGGTGTAGCGGTCGTTCTTGAGGCCGTTGCTGGCTTCAAGCGCGATGGGCGGTCGCGTGGGTTTTTGTTGCATGTCGGCAGTGAAGCCGCCGCCCTGGATCATGAAGCCGTCGATCACGCGGTGGAACACCGTACCGTCATAGTGCTTGTCGTTGACGTACTGCAGAAAGTTCTCGACCGTCTTGGGCGCCTTGGCTTGGTCGAGCTCGACCAGGATGTCGCCGGCCGAAGTGGCGAGCTTCACGCGTGGCCCGGCCTGTTGCGCATGCACGGCGCCGGCCAGGGCCAGCGAGGCCACCAGCGCGAGCGCGCCGCGGCGGCTGTATCGTGCGGACGGGAAGTTGAAGAAGGCTTGGATCGTCAAGGAAAGCTCCGTGTGCGAATGATTGGAAGGCGCGGGCCCGGCAAGGCAAGTTGCCCGGGCCATTGCACGTTCGGCCGGCTACTTGCTTATTTGCTCGGTCGGCCGACTGGTTTGCGAACTTCGGCAGGCGGCGCCGGCAGCGTTGCAGCTTGCGCTTCGGCCTTCGGGTTGAAGATCTGGCGGATCAGCGCGAGCTTGGGCGCCACGCTGGCGTTGGTGCTGGCAAATTGCTGCGCCCGCACATATTCCTGGGCCGCGAGGCGCGCATACACGTCGCCGAGATTTTCATGCGCGGTGGCGTAGTTGGGGTTGAGCCTGAGCGCCTGTTCCAGCGCGGCGCGCGCCTGGTCGAATTTGCTTTGCGCTGCATAAAGCGCAGCAAGGTTGTTGTACGGTTCGGAGAGTTCCGGAAAGTCTTGCGTCAACTGCGTGAACGCGGCAATGGCCTCGTTCTGCTTTTTTTGCTCGGTGAGGATCACACCGCGCAGGAAGCGCATTTGCGGATCGCGCGGCTTGCCGGCAATGTAGGCGTCGGCCTTGGCAAGCGCTTCGTTCGACTTGCCCTGGCGCAGCAAGGTGTTCACGTCGTCGTAGTCGTTGGCATGCGCGGCGGAACCCCACAGGCTGAAGAGCAGTGCAAAGGCAAGGGAGAGTTTGGAGAACGCGACGTGCTTCATGAAGCCTCGGCAAGATTGGGAAATGCGGGCCTCGAAAACACCCGGAATGTACACGGCAGCAGCCGTTTATACTGCGAAGCATTGTAGCCGAGGGGCCATGTCCAACCCCTCGCGGCCACTGTCCCGTCACCCCTGAAATCAACGTCGTTCGCCCGTGCCGCACGTGCGCGAAGCGACGCTTTCCGAGCCTCATGAGTCTGCGCATCTACAACACGCTTTCGCGTGAACTGGAGGAGTTCTCCCCATTGCAACCGGGCCGGGTGCGCATGTACGTGTGCGGCATGACGGTCTATGACCTGTGCCACATCGGTCATGCCCGCATGATGATGGCCTTCGACGTGGTGCAGCGTTGGCTGCGAGCGAGCGACTACGCCGTGACCTACGTGCGAAACATCACTGATATCGACGACAAGATCATTGCTCGCGCGGTGCAGCGTGGCATCACGATTCGCCAACTGACTGATGAAGTCATTGCCGCCATGCACGAAGACATCGGCGCGCTTGGCATCGAACCTCCCACTCTGGAGCCGCGTGCGACGGAGTACGTTCCGCAAATGCTCGGCATCATCGAGACGCTGGAGCGCAAGGGGCTGGCCTATCGCTCGCCCGACGGCGACGTGAACTATGCGGTGCGCAAGTTTCCCGGGTACGGAAAGCTGTCGGGAAAGTCGCTCGACGAATTGCATGCCGGCGAACGCGTCGCAGTGCTCGAGGGCAAGCAGGACCCCCTCGACTTCGTGCTCTGGAAGGCAGCCAAGCCATCCGAGCCCGACGATGCCAAGTGGGACAGCCCCTTCGGCACCGGCCGCCCGGGTTGGCATATCGAATGCTCCGCGATGAGTTGCGCCACGCTTGGTGAAACCTTCGATATCCATGGAGGCGGGGCGGACCTTCAGTTTCCGCACCACGAGAATGAAATTGCGCAAAGCGAGGGCGCCCACGGCAAGCCGCTGTCCCGCTTCTGGGTGCACAACGGCTTCGTGCGCGTGGACAACGAAAAAATGTCCAAGAGCCTGGGCAATTTCTTCACCATCCGCGAGGTGCTCCAGAAGTACGACGCCGAAAGCCTGCGCTTCTTCCTCGTTCGCACGCACTATCGCAGCGCGCTCAACTACAGCGATGCGCATCTGACCGACGCCCGCAACTCGCTCAAGCGCCTTTACACGGCGCTGGACCTGGTGACCCCCGCGCCAGTCGCGCTTGACTGGACGAACCCGCACGCAGCTGCTTTCAAGGCTGCGATGGATGAAGACTTCGGCACGCCTGGGGCCATTGCAATCCTGTTTGAATTGGCCACGGGAGTCCACCGTACGCAGTCCGCGGAAACCGCCGGCCTTCTCAAGGTGCTCGGCGGTACGCTGGGGCTGCTCCAAGGTGATCCCAAGGCGTTCCTGCAAGCGGGCAGCAGTCTCGACGATGCCGCAATCCAGGTGCTGATTGCGCAGCGCGCAGCCGCCAAGGCCGCAAAGAACTTTGCCGAGGCCGACCGCATCCGCAACGACCTTCTGGCGCAGGGCATCGTCCTCAAGGATTCGCCCACCGGCACGACCTGGGCCGCAGCGCAGTGAACGGAACCACCAACCCCATGCCTGCAACCAAGAAATCGAGCGTGCAGATCTTCACGCCCGATTATTGGGAGGAGGCCTGCAAGCACCTCGCCAAGAAAGACCGCGTGATGAAGCGGTTGATCCCGAAATTCGGCGATGCCTGCCTCGAGTCGCGCGGGGATGCGTTCACCACGCTCGCGCGCAGCATCGTGGGCCAGCAGATTTCGGTGAAGGCCGCACAGACCGTCTGGGACAAGTTCGCGGTGTTGCCGCGCAAACTGACGCCGGCCAACGTGCTCAAGCTCAAGGTCGACGACATGCGTGCGGCAGGGCTGTCGGCGCGCAAAGTCGAATATCTCGTCGACTTGGCCATTCACTTCGATTCCGGCGCGGTGCACGTCGACGCATGGAAGGACATGTCGGACGAGCTCATCATCGAGGAACTCGTGGCCATTCGCGGCATCGGCCGCTGGACGGCCGAGATGTTCCTCATCTTTCACCTGATGCGCCCCAATGTGCTGCCGGTGGACGACCTGGGCCTGCTCAATGGCATCAGCGTCAACTATTTTTCGGGCGATCCCGTGAGCCGCAGCGATGCCCGCGACGTCGCCGTGGCCTGGGCGCCTTTTTGCAGTGTGGCAACTTGGTATATTTGGCGCTCGCTCGACCCGGTACCGGTCGCATACTGAACAACAGGAGAAGACGTTGGCGAAACGAACCTTCCTCGACTTCGAGCAGCCCATTGCTGAACTCGAATCCAAGATCGAAGAACTGCGCTATGTACAGACCGAATCGGCGGTCGACATCTCGGAGGAAATCGACCAGCTCGGCAAGAAAAGCCAGCAGCTCACCAAAGACATCTACAGCGACCTGACGCCCTGGCAGATCACCAAGATCGCGCGGCATCCGGAGCGCCCCTACACGCTCGACTACGTCAACGAAATCTTCACCGATTTCGTCGAACTGCACGGCGACCGGCATTTTGCGGACGATCTTTCGATTGTTGGCGGCCTGGCGCGTTTCAATGGCACGCCTTGCATGGTGCTCGGCCACCAGAAGGGGCGCGACACCAGGGAGCGTACGGCGCGCAACTTCGGCATGAGCAAGCCCGAGGGCTATCGCAAGGCATTGCGGCTCATGAAGACCGCTGAAAAATTCAAGCTGCCGGTCTTCACTTTCGTCGATACGCCCGGCGCCTACCCTGGCATCGATGCCGAAGAGCGCGGCCAGTCCGAGGCCATTGGCCGCAACATCTACGAGATGGCGCAGCTCGAAGTGCCGATCATCGTCACCATCATCGGCGAAGGCGGCTCCGGCGGTGCGCTGGCCATCTCGGTGGGCGACCAGCTCGTGATGCTGCAGTATTCCATCTACTCGGTGATCAGCCCCGAGGGCTGCGCCTCCATTCTGTGGAAGACCAGCGACAAGGCGCAGGAAGCGGCCGATGCCCTTGGCATTACCGCGCACCGCCTGAAGGCGCTGGGGCTGGTCGACAAGATCGTTAACGAGCCGGTCGGCGGCGCGCACCGCGACCATCGCCAGATGGCCGCTTTTCTGAAGCGCGCGCTCAACGACGCCTTCCGCCAGGTCAGCGACCTGAAGCCGAAGGAACTGCTCGACCGCCGCTACGAACGCCTGCAAAGCTACGGGCGCTTCAACGACACCAAGGCCGACACCGGCAGGTAAGCAAGCGCCCCATGAACGAAGCCTTCGAACGCGCGATGGCCGCGTTCGAGCCGGCGCATCTGCCGCTGGCGATCGGCTTCAGCGGCGGCGCTGATTCCACTGCCTTGCTCGCCGCTTGCGCATCGGCTTGGCCGGGGCAGGTGGTTGCGTTTCACGTACACCATGGCTTGCAAGCTGCGGCCGACGATTTCGAGCGCCATTGCGTTGCAGTGTGCGAGCGGCTCGGCGTTCCGCTGGTGGTGCACCGTGTCGATGCCCGGCACGCGCAGGGCGACAGCCCCGAAGACGCGGCACGGCGTGCCCGCTACCAAGCTTTTGCGGCAATGGCCAGCTCAGTCGAGCCGGCCGGCGCTATCAAATCCATAGTTCTCGGGCACCACGCAGACGATCAGGTCGAGACTCTGCTGCTGGCGCTCTCCCGGGGCGCCGGGTTGCCGGGACTGGCTGCCATGCCGGCCCATGCGCAGCGCAATGGCCTCGACATCTACCGGCCGCTGCTGGCGGTGCCCGGCGCCGACATTCGCACCTGGCTGAAAGGTCTCGACTTGCCGTGGATCGAAGATCCGACCAACCAGGACGAGCGCTACACCCGCAACCGGATCCGCGCCGTGTTGCTGCCTGCGTTGGCGCAGACTTTTCCGCAATTCCGCTCTACCTTCACTCGCAGCATCAGCCACGCCGCGCAAGCGCGGGAACTGCTGGGTGAACTGGCGGCGCAAGACCTGTCCACAGTGGGTGACCCGCCGCGCATTGCCGCGCTGCGACTGCTTTCGCAAGCTCGCCAGGCGAACGTGCTGCGGCACTGGCTGATGCATGCCCACGGCTGCGCGCCCAGTGCAGCGCAGCTCGACCAACTGTTGAGCCAGTTGCAGGCATGCACCACGCGCGGCCATCGCATCCACCTCAAGGTGGCCAACGGTTTCATCGAGCGCCGGGGCGATTTTCTGCATTGGTACAATTCCAGGCCCTCGCCCAAGGCTTCGCGCTGACGGCTTGCAGGGCGCCGCGCAGGCACTCGGGAGTGGAGCGGCCCTTTCTTTTTCTCTGAATTCACCCATGGCATTGATCGTTCACAAATACGGCGGTACGTCGATGGGCTCGACCGAGCGCATCAAGAATGTCGCCAAGCGCGTCGCCAAGTGGGCGCGTGCCGGCCACCAGATGATCGTGGTCCCAAGTGCCATGAGCGGCGAAACCAATCGCCTGCTCGGGCTCGCCAAAGAGCTGGCGCCGAGCAAACCCGGCGAGGCCCACGGCCGCGAACTCGACATGCTTGCCGCCACCGGCGAACAGGCGTCATCTGCATTGCTGGCCATTGCCCTGCAAGCCGAAGGCATGGAAGCCGTCAGCTACGCGGGCTGGCAGGTGTCGGTGCGTACCGACAACTCGTACACCAAGGCCCGCATCGAGAGCATCGACGACGAACGCGTGCGCGCCGACCTCGACGCCGGCAAGGTGGTCGTCATTACCGGCTTCCAGGGCGTGGACGACAGCGGCAACATCACCACGCTGGGCCGCGGCGGCAGCGACACCTCGGCCGTGGCCATTGCTGCTGCAATGAAGGCGCACGAGTGCCTGATCTACACCGACGTGGACGGCGTCTACACGACCGACCCGCGCGTGGAACCCGATGCGCGCCGCCTCTCGACCGTGAGCTTCGAAGAGATGCTCGAAATGGCGAGCCTGGGCTCCAAGGTGCTGCAAATCCGCTCGGTGGAATTCGCCGGCAAATACAAGGTTCCCCTGCGTGTGCTTTCGAGCTTCACGCCCTGGGACATCGACATCAATGAAGAGGCCAAGTCCGGCACGCTGATCACTTTCGAGGAAGACGAAAACATGGAACAAGCCGTTGTATCCGGCATCGCTTTCAACCGCGACGAAGCCAAGATCTCGGTGCTGGGCGTGCCCGACAAGCCGGGCATCGCGTATCACATCCTCGGTGCCGTGGCGGACGCCAACATCGAGGTCGACGTGATCATCCAGAACCTCAGCAAGGACGGCCGCACCGACTTCAGCTTTACCGTGCACCGCAACGAGTATGCGAAGACGGTCGACCTCCTGCAATCGAAGGTCATGCCCTCGCTGGGCGCCACCGAGATCGTGGGCGACACCAAGATCTGCAAGGTCAGCATCGTGGGCATCGGGATGCGCAGCCACGTGGGTGTGGCCAGCAAGATGTTCCGCGTGCTGAGCGAAGAGGGCATCAACATCCAGATGATTTCGACCAGCGAGATCAAGACCTCGGTCGTGATCGACGAAAAATATATGGAATTGGCAGTGCGCGCGTTGCACAAAGCCTTCGATCTGGACCAACCTGCCGCCTGACAGTGGCATAATCTCGGCTTCTTTCAGGAACTGTGACCGAGTGGCCGAAGGTGCTCCCCTGCTAAGGGAGTATGGGGTGTAGAGCCTCATCGAGGGTTCGAATCCCTCCGGTTCCGCCAGACCCAGCGTCCATGACGCTTTTAAGAACGCACCCTCGGGTGCGTTTTTTCATTTGGAAATCGATTCCGCCTCGCCAGGCGCAACCAGCCGCTGCAGCAACGGCTGGCGCTTCAACACCGCGTCGCGCGGCCCCGCGTCGAGCACTCTGCCGGCCTCCATCACCACCACGGTGTCGAAGCGTTCGAGCAGGCTCAGCCGATGGATCGATGCGACCACGCAGGCGCGGGGGAATGCATTGGCAATCCGCTCCAGCACGCGGGCTTCGGTGCCGGCGTCCAGCGCGCTGGTGGGTTCGTCGAGCAGCAGCAACGAGCTGCCCTGTGCCGCGAGCACGCCGCGGGCTAGGCAAAGACGCTGGCGCTGGCCTCCGGAGAGATTGAACCCACGCTCGGAAACAGGAGTGTCCAAGTCTCCGTTGGTCGCCTTCAGCACTTCGTCGAACGCGCTGGCGTGCAGCGCGGCGTGCAATGAGTCATCGGTGAACGGCCGGCCGAACGAGAGGTTCTCGCGCACGCTGGCTTCGAACACTTCGGTTTCCTGTGGAATCAGCGTGGCGATGCGGCGCAGCTGCGTCCAATCCGTCTGTCTTCCGTCGATGGAGAGCGTGCCTCCGTGCGGCGCGTAGAGGCCCGCGAGCACGCGCAGCAAGGTGCTCTTGCCGCCACCGCTCGGGCCGACGAGCGCAATGCGCTCTCCGCGGCGAAGAGTCAGGGTGACGGCCTTGAGGCCGCCGCGAACAGGTTCTTCATCGGCCACGGCCACCGCGCCGCGCGGTGCATAGTTCCACTGCAAGCCCTCGACCTGCAGCATTTGCCATGCGGCGTCGGGCTCGATGCGCTCGTGCTCGGGGACTTGATCGGGCGATGTTTCTTCCGCGCTGTTCATCGGCGCCTGCCAGATGGGCTCGGCGCTGCTGTAGTCGGTGTGCATGCGCGCGAAGAAAGAAAAATTGGCCGCGACCGATGTCACCACGCCGGCTGCTTGCTGCGCGTACTGGTAGATCATGAACACCGCGCCCAGCATCACCGCCTGGCCCGGGGTGCGCGCCTGCCACACATAGATCACCACCAGGCCCCAGGTCAGCGCCAGTCCCATCAGGTCGACGGCAAACCACTTGCCTTCGTTCAGCACGACGGTGCGCTTGAGCGGCAGCGATATGGCGGCCATGCGGCGGCGCAACAGCAGGCGCGAGGCGCCCTGCACGCGCAGGCCGATGACGGTCGAGGCATTGCCCAGGAAGTCGAGCAGGGCGGATACGTAGCGCCGGTCCGCGTCGTTCTCGGCGCGGGCCAGGCGCATCAGCGCCTTGTCGATCTGAAGGATGACGACGGCGATGAGCACATAGCCGCCCAAGGCGGTGAGCCCGCTGGTGCGCGACAGCAGCGCAAGGGCGACCAGCGGCCCGACGAAGTTGACGGCATTCGTGAGCCAGATGAACTGGTTCTGCGCAAAATCGGACAGTGCCCGGCTGGCTTGGTGCACGCGATGTTGCAGCTCACCCGAATGGTGGCTGTCATGCCAGACGAGCGGCGCCGCGGCAATCCGCGCATAGAGCCGGTCGGCCACCGCCTCGCGCACTTTCACTCCGACGTTGCGCTCCAGGATGCGCCCTGGGCCGTGCAACGCCCAGGCGCCGACATATACGCCGGCCAGCGTGGCAATCCAGCGGCCAGCCGCGCCAAATTCGTTGCGCTGCAGCGCGTTGATCGCCTGGCCGGCCAGATAGGGCAGGGTGAGCCGGATCAGCTGAGAGGAGGCGAGCAGTGCCGTGGCGCCCAGCAACTGTCCGCGGGCACCTGCGGCAAAGTGCCAGAGCGCTGCGTAGAGTTCGCGGATGGCGTCGCCGGGGTTCTTGTTCATGCGCAGTCTTGCTCCTTTGATGAGACCGGTCGGTGGGCATATCGTGGCACGGCTCCACCTGCGGTCCGAACCGCTCCATGCTCCAAAGGTTTTCCAAAGTATTCAGATTGGCTGCCCCGTCACCTTTGAGAACAAACGCACGGACGCGGCAATTTCAAATTCAGCGTAAATAAATCTCGTCCAACCACCTGGTCGTAGCAGCTTTGCGACAAAACTGGCGCAAAAGTAACCATCTGTATGGTTAAATCGCCCGAACTATCGCGAAGAGGACGAGGGATCTCCATGAAGCTGCTGCTGAGCGTCGTGTGCGCTGTTGTTGCATTGGCCGGGTGCGTCAGCACGCCGCCGACACCAACGGAGCCTGGAACAGGGTCGGGGCTCTCCTATGTGCCCATGGTGGCCATGGAAGGCGTCGACAAGACCCGATACGACAGCGACGTGGCCGATTGCCGCATCGCAGCGACGCGGATCACCGCGCGCAGCGAAACGGGCGATGCCATGTGGTTTGCGCTGGGCTTGGGGCTGATCACCGTGCACGGCCAGGGCATCGTCGCTGCAGCAGCTCAAGGCGGCATTGCGGCCGCCATCATCGACATGTCGTACCGCCCTGATGCAGAGCTGATCGCCGAGCACCAGCAGACCGCCATCGTGCACTGCATGGCAAAGCGCGGCTACCGCAATCTCGACCCGAACGTGCGCGACTCGTTCTACGGCCACTCCTTCAATCCGGAAGTGGTGCTGGCGCCGCGCCGTACCGGCGTGGACACCTACAACGCCGAAGTCCTTGCCAAGGCTGGCCGGTGCAGCATTCAGCCGCGCGCGGAACTGACGGCCAAGGGCCCCGGCTACGAGGCCTACAACGTGCCGTGCTCGAACGGCGCAACCTTGGCTGTGCGCTGCGAATTCGGCAAGTGCCGGGTGCTCGGCCAGTCGCCCATCCGCCGCTCCTGACGCGGCCCGAGCGGCCCGGCGTGCCTTTTGGCACGCGCCGGCGGCAACGCTCACTTGATGATCATGCCCTTGAGCGCCGGATCCGCGGGCGGCGCCTTGAGCTTCATTTCGCGCAGGGTCTTCATGAGCAGCTTGGCAATCATGAGGTTGCGGTGCCGCTTGTGGTTGGCGGGTATCACGTACCAGGGCGCGTGGCTGGTGGAAGTGGCACGCAGCGCCTTGTCGTAGGCCTGCTGGTAGGCGCTCCACTTGGTGCGAACCTCGAGGTCGCCCATGCTGAACTTCCATTGCTTGCCCGGCGTATCGATGCGCGCCTGAAGGCGTTCGCGCTGTTCGTCCTTGTCGATGTGCAGCATGCACTTGACCACCACCGTTCCTGTTTCCACCAGCAGGCGCTCGAAATCGTTGATCTGCGCATAGCGCCGCTTGGCCTCGGCCTTGTCGATCCAGCCTTCGACCACAGGCACCAGCACGTCTTCGTAGTGGCTGCGGTTCCATACCGCGATCTCGCCATTGCGCGGCACAACCGCGTGGCAGCGCCACAGGTAGTCGCGAGCGCGCTCGTCCTCGGTGGGCGCCTTGAAGGCCGTTACGCGTACGCCAAGCGGCGAGGTACGTGAAAAGACCCAGCGGACCGTGCCGTCCTTGCCGCTGGTGTCCATGCCTTGCAGCACCAGCAGGACCTTGCGGCGGCCCTCTGCATGCAGCAGGTCTTGCATTTCGTCGAGTTCGGCTGCCAGCTCATCTATTTCGGCGATTTGCGCCGCTTCGTTGCCTTCGAGAAACGGTGTGTCTCCCGGGCTCACCTGCGAGAGATCGAAGTTGCTGCCGACGCGGTATTTCTTAAGGCTGGCCATGAACCGGGGCTCCGTGCAAAAACACGCAGCGTACGCGATCGGCAGTCAGCGGTCGTTCTCTTCCGGGTCGATGGACGCGCTCCAGCGGTTGTCCCAGTCGGCATGGCGCGCCGCACCGTCGAGTTCGCGGCGATCGCGCTTGGTCGGCCGGCCTTGCTCGATGGCCAGCGCGGGCTCGCTGCCCATGCGGCGCTGTTCGCGCGCGGCGGCTTGCGCGGCAATGCTCTCCGCCGTTTCTTCATAGAGCTGCTGCGCCACCGGCGCGGGGCCGCGTTGCCCGCTCAGGCCGCGCACCATGACCGTTCGCGTGATTGGGCCCAGGCGAATGGCAACGGTGTCGCCCGCCTTGACTTCGCGGGAGGCCTTGGCAACGTCGCCGTTCACCTGCACGCGGTTCTTGCCGATCTCTTCCGCAGCCAGCGACCGCGTCTTGAAAAAGCGGGCTGCCCAAAGCCATTTGTCGATGCGCAAGCGATCCATATTCAGGAATTGTGGTGGTAGACAGGGAGCCGCACGACAGCGTCGAGCCCGACCACCTGTGCGGAATTTTCCTGCACGAGGCGGTTGTCCAGGCTGATGCGCCCGCCGAGCGCCAGCACGATTTCGCGGCAGATGGCCAAGCCCAGCCCCGAACCGCTGCCAGCGTCGCCGGCGGAGAACGGCGCAAACAGGCGCTGGCGGAGTTCAGCAGAGATGCCGGGCCCTTCGTCGCGCACCGTCAACACCGCCTCGTCGCCCGCGGAGCGCACCATGACCGAAAGCGCACCCCCGCGCGGGCTCTGCTTGATGGCGTTGTGCAACAGGTTGCGCGTGAGCTCCTGCAGCATCCAGCGGTGCGCGCGCACGGTCACGGGCTGGTCGACGGCCAGTTCGAAGTCGAGCGCCTTGTCGGCGATGAGCGGCGAGAGGTCGAGCGCAATCTGCCGCGCCACTTCGCCGAGTTCGAGCGGAACCGATTCCGGCTGCTGGCGCAATTGCTCCACCTTGGCAAGCGAGAGCATCTGGTTGGCGAGCGTCGTGGCGCGTTCCACTGTGTGGCTGATTTCGGCCAGCGCCTGCTCCGGCGCCACGTCGCCGCGCCGCGCCGATTGAACCTGCGCCTTCAGCACCGCCAGGGGCGTGCGCAACTGATGAGCGCTGTCGCGCACAAAGCGCTTCTGGTGGTCCAGCAGGCGCTGCAACCGCCCCATGACCTCGGTGGTGGCATCGACCAGCGGGCGCAGTTCGCGCGGCGCATCGGGTGCGTCGATCGGAGAAAAGTCATCGGCTGCACGCTTCTCGATGGCTTCGCCGAGCTCCCGCACCGGCCGCGTGGCGCGCTGCACCACAAGCACGGTGACCAATGCGATCACGCCCATCAGCAGCAACTGGCGCCACAGCATGTCGATGAGCAGCTTGCGCACAAGCGTTTCGCGCAGTTCCAGGGTTTCGGCCACCTGCACCACGGCCATGCCACGGCCTTTGCCGCTTGCCACGGGCTGCAGCAACACGGCCACCCGCACCGGCTGGTCGCGAAAGCGCGCGTCGTAGAAGTCGACCAGTGCCGAATAGGCACCCCGGTCGGGAATGCGGCCGCGCCAGAACGGCAGTTCGGCAAAGCCCGAGACCATTTCGCCGTCGAGCGCTGAAACGCGATAGAAAAGCCGGCTGCGGTTGTCGGCCTCGAAAGCCTCGAGCGCGGAATACGGAACGATGGCGCGCAGCCGCGCCGCTTCGTCGTAGCCTTCGACGTCGAGCTGCTCGCCGATGGTCTTGGCCGAGGCGAGCAGGGTGCGGTCATAAGCCGTGGTGGCCGCCGCCAGGCTCTGCCGGTACAGGCTCACGCTGTTGATCACGATGAACAGCGCCACCGGCGCGAGAATGCCGAACAGCAGCCTCGCGCGCAGCGACAAGGCCTTCTTCATGGTTCGGCGCGCAACAGGTAGCCCAGCCCGCGCAGCGTCATCAGCGCCGCGCCGGTGCCCGCCAGCTTCTTGCGAAGGCGGTACACCACCACCTCGACGGCCTCGTACTGCACGTCGGTTTCGCCCGGAAACACGAGCTCGAACAGGCGCTCCTTGCTCACGGCGTGGCCCGGCTTCATCATCAGCGCCTTGAGCAGTGCCAGCTCGCGCGGCGTGAGTTCCAGGATGCCGCCGCGGTGGTAGACAGCGCCGCTTTCTGGCTCGAAGCGCAGGCCGCCCACCTCCTGGGGGTTCAGCCCCACGTCGGGGCCGGCATTCTGGTGGCGGCGGCGCAACGCCCGGATGCGTGCTTCGAGTTCGTCCAGGTCGAAAGGCTTGGGCAGGTAGTCGTCGGCCCCGGCGTTCAGGCCCATGATGCGGTCGCCCACCGTGCCGCGGGCGGTCAGCAGCAGCACGGGGGTGCGCAGCCCCGCGGCGCGGGCCTGGGCCAGCACCTGGAGGCCGTCCAGGTTGGGCAGGCTCAGGTCGAGCGCCACCACGTCGGGCTCCAGTTCGCGCCATTGCTCGACGGCCAGGGCGCCGTCGCCGCAGATGCGCACGTCGATCTTGCTGCGGGCGAGGGCGCGCTGCAGGGTGACCTGCATCGAGGGATCGTCTTCGACCAGCAGCAGCTTCATGGGGTGAGGTGGGGAATGGTACTTCGGTGTTTTCCCCAGTCCGGCGGACAGCCAACTGACAGCGGGGCGGCGCATGATAGCGGCTCAGGTCCAAGTCAGGTTTTCTTTAGTTCTCAGGAGACAACGATGCGTCGCGACACCTTTTTGAAGTCATTGGCCGCGCTGGCCGCCGCCGGAGCCCTGCCGTTGTCGGCGCGCGCCGCCGCCAACGTCAAGATGATGATTCCAGCCAACCCGGGCGGTGGCTGGGACACAACGGGCCGCGCGCTGGGCAAGGCACTGACCGACGCCAAGCTGGCCGACACGGTCACCTATGACAACAAGGGCGGCGCCGCCGGCGCACTGGGCCTGGCCCAGTTCGTGAACGGCTCCAAGGGCGACCCGAATGCGCTCATGGTGATGGGCTCCGTCATGCTCGGCGGCATCATCACCGGCAAGCCGCCGGTCAACCTGTCGCAGGCCACGCCTCTGGTCCGCACCACCACCGAATACAACGTGTTCGTGCTGCCGGCCAACTCGCCCTTCAAGACCATGAAGGACGTGGTCGAGCAGCTCAAGAAAGACCCGGGCAGCGTGAAATGGGGCGGCGGTTCGCGCGGCTCCACCGAGCACATTGCAGCGGCCATGATCGCGCAGAAGGTCGGCGCCGATCCGTCCAAGATCAACTACGTGGCCTTCCGCGGAGGCGGTGAAGCCACCGCAGCAATCCTGGGCGGCAACGTCACCGTGGGCGGCAGCGGCTACAGCGAATTTGCCGAGTACATTGCCGCCGGCAAGATGAAGCCCATCGCCGTCACCTCGGCCCAGCGCCTGCCGGGCATCAACGTGCCCACGCTCAAGGAGCAGGGCATCGACGTCGAAATCGGCAACTGGCGCGGCGTATATGGCGCCCCCGGCATCACCGCCGAACAGCGCAAGGCGCTGACCGACATGGTGCTGGCTGCCCTCAAGAGCCCGTCGTGGGCCGAGTCGCTCAAGAAGAACGACTGGACGCCGGCCGTGCTGTCGGGCGAAGCTTTCGCCAAGTTCGTGGACGACGACTTCGCCAGCCTGCGCGCCATCATGGCCAAGTCCGGAATGATCTGAACCCGGCTCGCCCCCGGTCTTCGCGCACTTCGGAGATTGGGGGCACTTTCGATAGTGGGGCCCTTCAACGGGCCCCATTCCTTTCCCTGACTGTGGGAGAAAAAATGACAACTCCAGAATCCTCGGTCTCGCCGCAACCCGCGGCCACATGGCCGCAAACCCTGGTCGGCGCAGGCGTGCTGCTGACCGGCCTGGCGCTGGCTTTCGGCGCCATCGGCATTTCTTCAGAAGCCGGCTATGGCGGCGTCGGCCCCAACTTCCTGCCTTGGCTGGTGTCCGGCGTGCTCACCCTGTGCGGCGCCTGGATCCTTTGGGAGGCTCGCACCGGCGGCTTCCGTGAGCTCGACGCGCCCTCCGGCGCAGAGCATGCCTACTGGCCGGGCTTTGTCTGGGTCTCGGCTGGACTGCTGCTCAATGCAGCGCTCATCACCACACTCGGCTTCATCCTGAGTTGCATGCTGTGCTACGTGCTCGCAGTGCAGGGGCTGCGCCGTGCAAGCGGCCAGGCCTCGGCCAGCGTGCCGCGCACCTGGGCCATCGATCTGCTGACGGGCGCACTCATTTCCGCGCCCGTTTTCTGGATGTTCACCAAGTTCCTGGCCATCAACCTGCCGGGCCTTACAACGACCGGGTGGCTCTGACATGGAAATCTTCAACGCACTCATGGCGGGTTTCGCCGCGGCGATCACCCCCGTCAATCTGCTCTGGTGCCTGGTGGGCTGTGCATTGGGCACGGCCGTTGGCGTTCTGCCGGGTATTGGCCCGGCCGTGGCGGTGGCCATGCTGCTGCCGATTACCGGCAAGGTCGACATCACGGCCTCGATGATCTTTTTCTCGGGTATCTACTACGGCGCCATGTACGGCGGCTCGACCACTTCCATCCTGCTCAACACGCCGGGTGAAACAGCCAGCATGGTCACGGCGATGGAGGGCAACAAGATGGCCAAGAGCGGGCGTGCGGGCGCTGCGCTGGCCACTGCCGCCATCGGCTCCTTCGTGGCGGGGACCATTGCCACGGTCATCGTGACGCTGTTTGCGCCGTTCGTTGCAGAGTTCGCGGTCAAGCTTGGACCGCCAGAGTATTTCTTGCTCATGCTGCTGGCCTTCACCACGGTGAGCGCGGTGCTCGGCAAGAGCACGCTGCGCGGCATGACGGCGCTGTTCATCGGCCTTGCGGCCGGCTGCATCGGCCTCGACCAGATCTCGGGCCAGGGCCGCTACACCGGCGGCATTCCCGAGCTGCTCGACGGCATCGAGATTGTGCTGGTGGCCGTGGGCCTGTTCGCGGTGGCCGAGGTTTTGTATGCCGTGCTCTACGAAGGCAAGGTGGTCGAAGCCCAGAACAAGCTGACCCGCGTGCACATGAGTGCTCGCGACTGGAAGCGCTCGATTCCGGCATGGCTGCGCGGCACCGCCATCGGCACGCCGTTCGGCTGCATTCCGGCCGGCGGTACCGAGATTCCGACCTTCTTGAGCTATGCAACGGAAAAGAAGCTGGCCAAGGACGCGGATGCCAAGGCCGAGTTCGGCACCAAGGGCGCCATCGAAGGCGTGGCCGGCCCCGAGGCCGCGAACAACGCCACCGTGACGGCGGCGCTGATTCCTCTGTTGACGCTGGGCATTCCCACGTCGAACACCACCGCCATCTTGCTGGGCGCGTTCCAGAACTACGGCATCCAGCCCGGACCGCAGCTCTTCACCACATCGGCCGCGCTGGTGTGGGCGCTGATTGCCTCGCTCTACATCGGCAACGTGATGCTGCTGGTGCTCAATCTGCCGATGGTCGGCCTGTGGGTCAAGCTGCTGAAGATTCCCAAGCCGCAGCTCTACGCGGGCATCCTGATCTTTGCAACGGTGGGTGCCTATGGGATGCGCCAGAGCGCGTTCGACCTGTTCCTGCTCTACGGCATCGGCCTGCTCGGCGTGGTGATGCGCCGCTTCGACTTCCCGACCGCTCCCGTGGTCGTGGGGATGATTCTTGGGCCGCTTGCGGAAGCGCAGTTGCGCAACGCCATGTCGATTGGCGAAGGCAGTGCTTCGGTATTCTTCCAACGGCCGATGTCGATTGCGCTGGTGGTCATCATCGTGGCTGTGCTGGTGTTGCCGCGCGTTGCCAAGCGGATGAGTGATCGAAAGCTGGCTCGGCTGGCGGCCCAGTAACTTCCTTTGCCCAGCTAACGCGGGGGTTGATCGTGCGGGGCACTCTTCGGGGGGCGCACCCGCCGACGGGGTACCTTTCTCCGCGAATGTCCCCCGGCCTGCGGCCTCCTCCTTTAGCCCCGGGGGACATTCGCGGAGGGGAGTACCCGGTGGCCTTTGCACACGCCCTGAACAGCAGCGCCCCGAAAACAGCAGCGCCAAAAACAAGCGCGCGACCACTCAAGTCGCAGCGTACCGCCCCGGCTTGTGATTGATCCACAAGAAAAGCCCCATCACCACAGCCGCCAACACCGACCAGCCCACGCGCTGCGGCGGAATCACGAACAGAGCCAGCAGCACCACCGTGCAATCGATACCGATCTGCACCTTGCCGGCAGGCCAGCCGCGCTTTTCCTGCAGGTACAGCGTCAGCACCGTCGCACCACCCAGGCTCGCACGATGGCGGGCGAGAAACAGGCATCCGGTGCCCAGCAGCAATCCGCCGAGCACGGCTGCGAAGGCTGGGTGCAGGGAATCGATCGAGATGTAGCGCGGAGCCCAGTCGGTCATGACCGAAAGCAGTGCGATCGCCGAGAAGGTCTTGATGGTGAACGCCCGCCCCATGTGACGCCATGCGAACCAGTAGAACGGCAAGTTGACCAGGAAGAAGAGTTTGCCGAAGCTCACACCGGTGGCGTAGTGCAGGAGAAACGCGATGCCGGCCGTGCCGCCCGTGAGCAAGCCCGCCTGGCCGAACAGCATCATCGCGATGGCGACGAACAAGGTGCCTGAAAAGATGGCCTGCGCGTCATCGAAGCGGGAGTGCCGCAAGAAATCCGCCGGGGTTCTGGGTTGTGGCGCGTTCATGTCATGCAGCTTGACGCAAGTCCTGCGCCACTTCTGAGTGGTGTCATACCAGTTGGGTCGCGAGCATTTCCCGGGCCCGGGTCACAAACTCCGTTTCGCCCCGCCGGCCGGGCAAGAACTGAAACGCAACCCGGGGCAGCGCCGGCAATCCATGCGGCCCTGCCAGCCGCCCCACGCCCTCGCACACAGCCGATTCATTCAGGCACGCCACCCCAAGCCCCGCAGCCAATGCCGACTGCAACCCCGCCACGCCTGACGCCACATGCGCCAGCACATACGGCACCTTGCGCCGCCGAAGCAGCGCCACGGTGTACTGGTGCAACGAGCAGGTGTCCGGCAAGGCCAGCAGCCGCAGCGGTTCGCCCTTGGTCAACCGCATGCCGGCTGCGCCAAGCCACACGAGCGATTCGCGGCGTATCACCGGCGCCTTTTGAACCTGCTCCGGCGAAGAGGCCGCACCTGAGATATGCATCGCCAGCCCCACGTCGAACTCGCCGTTCGCATAGGCCGCCCGCAACGCGTCGCTCTTCAGGATGCTCACGCTCAGTCGCACCTGCGGATAGCTCTTGCCAAGCCGTGCCAGCAGTTGCGTGAGATCGCCGGGCCGAAAGTAGTCGGTCACGGCGAGCCGCAGCTCGCCCTGCAGCGTTTCGCCATGCAGGTCGCGAAATGCCTCGTCGCTGAGCGCGAGGATGCGGCGCGCATAGGCCAGCAGCCGCGTGCCCGCCTCGGTCGGCGCCACGCCGCTCTTGCTGCGCGTGAGCAATGACTGCCCTGCCCGCTCTTCGAGCTTGCGGATCTGCTCGCTGACCGATGACTGCGAAAGAAAAACGCGCGGCGCGGCCGCCGTGAGGCTGCCGGCATCGATCACCGCAGCAAGAGTGCGCAGCTGCTCCAGGTCGAATGTCTGCATGGCTTATCCATTCGTTAATCCGATGCTTGCCATCATATCTTCCTGCTTTTCCGATGGAAGCGCAGCGCCCAGAATAGCCCCATCGTTCACTCATTCACGGAGTTCCAAATGCCGCACATCGTTGTTCATCTCTCGGGCGAGCCCGACGCCGATCTCACCCGCAAGACCGTCGACACCGTTGCCGAGCTCACTCAGAGCGTGCTCGGCAAGCAGTTGCCGGTGATCGCCATCACGGTGCAGTACATCGCCGCCGACACGTGGTTCATCGGCGGGCAGTCGCTGGCATCCCTTGGCAAGTCGGCGTTTCACCTGGACATCAGCGTCACGGACGAAACCAACACCAAGGCGGAAAAAGCGCGCTACCTGCGCGAGGTGCATGCCGCCATGGCGCGCCTGCGGCCCAACCTCCACGAGGTGTCGTACATCCACGTGATCGATGCCCGCGGCGCGGCCTACGGCTACGGCGGAAAGACCCAGGAGTACCGCCACCAGCAAGCGGGCGTTTGAAGCCCGCGGCGGGGCATGGCACCATCCGGCCATGCCCGCCGCAACCCCGCACGCCGACAGCTTCGGCAACCCGCTCACGCTCGACGATGCCGCCAGCCTGCCGCTTGTCGAAGACTTCGTCATGGGCTTCGTTTCGACCGAGGCCCGCGCCGTCAATCTGTTGGCGCTGGGCGACAGCGACTCGAGCCCCCTCGTCCAGGCCTATTGCGCAACGCTTCACCTCTTCGCCGAATCGCGCGATGCCGTGGCCAATGCGCGTCCCTATCTCGCCAAGGCCCGAGCCGCATCCGGCCGCGCCACACCGCGCGAGCAACGCTACATCGCAGCGATTGAAGCGTGGGCCGACGGCGACATCGCCAGGGCCATTGCGCTGCACACGGAGCAGTCGCGCGAGTACCCGCGCGACCTCGTGTCGCTGAAGCTGGGGCAATATCACTGCTTCAATACCGGTGACTGTCCGGGCATGCTCCGGCTCGCGCTTGCCGCACTGCCGGCCGCGTCCGAGGTGCCCTATGTGCACGGCATGGCCGCCTTCGGCTACGAGCAGTGCCACCTGATGCGCGAGGCCGAGGCCAGCGCCCGCCACGCCATCGGCATGTGCCGCAAGGAGCCGTGGGCGCACCACGCGCTGGCGCATGTGATGCTTACAGAAGGCCGGCTTTCCGAAGGCCTGGCGTTCATGCAGGGCGTAAGCGACACCTGGACCGGGCTCAATTCGTTCATGGTCACGCACAACTGGTGGCATGTGGCCCTGTTCCTCATCGAGCTCGGGCGCGATGCGGAAGCACTCGCGGTGTACGACCGCGAAGTGTGGGGCGTGGCAAAGGACTACTCGCAAGACCAGATCGGCGCAGTCTCGCTGCTCGCGCGCTTCGAGCTCGCGGGCATCGATGCCGGCTCGCGGTGGAGCGACGTGGGCCGCTATCTCGTGCAGCGCCAGGCCGACCATGTGCTGCCCTTTCTCGACCTGCAGTACCTCTATGGCCTGGCCCGCGCGGGCCGGCCCGAGGCGGATGCGCTGCTGTGCAACATGGAGGCTTATGCGCCACGCGCACCCGTCTCCACCCGCGCCGCGTGGCAGCACGTGTGCGTGCCGGCCGCTCGCGGGCTCATTGCCCATGCGCAAGGCGACTTCGCTTCGGCCATCGAAGGGCTCGGCAGCGCCTTGCCTCGCCTGGTCGAAATCGGTGGCAGCCATGCGCAGCGCGACCTCTTCGAGCAGGCGTACCTCGATGCCCTCGTGCGTGCCGGCACCGAAGCCACGCTCACGGGTGCGCAGGGCATCCTGCAGCAGCAGCTCAATGGCCAGCCCGAATCGCTGCGGCTGCGGCGCCAAACGAGCGATGTCTATGCGCGGCTCGGGCTCGAGCAGCTGGCTTCTCGCCTTTGAGGGGCAAGCGAGGTCATGCCTTCCAGTCATGGGGCGTGTCGCAAAAGGAATTAACAGGCACGCGGGAGCGACTTCTAAACTGGCCGCTCCACATCGATCCAGTTACGTTCCATGCAGAAATCAGTTGCCGTGCTTGCCGTGCTCGCGGCCCTCGCGGGCCTCTCCAACGCGGCACATGCCGCGACCGATGCCCCGGTCGAACTCGACCTGCTGCTGCGCGGCGGCACCGTCTACACGGGCGATTCGAATGAGCCCGTGGTTGGCGATGTCGGCATCGTGGGCGATCGCATCGTTTTCGCGGGCCGGAAGGCACCTGCACAGTTCGTTGCACGGCGAACCATCGATACGACCGGCATGGTCGTGGCACCGGGCTTCATCGACGCGCACACCCACGCCGATGCCGACCTGCATTCCACAGATCCGCGCAAGCGCCTGAACATTCCCTTCCTGACCCAGGGCGTGACCACGGCGGTGATCGGCAATGACGGTTTCGGCGGCTTCGACATTGCCGCACAGACCCAGCGCCTGCGGTCGGCCCCCGTTGGAACCAACGTTGCCATGTACGTTGGCTTCGGCCCCGTGCGCATCGACCAGTTGGGCGAAGCCAATCGCGCGCCGACGCCCGAGCAGCTCGACGCCATGCGCAGGCACGTGAGCCGGGCCATGTGCGATGGTGCGCTGGGGCTCTCGACCGGGCTTTTCTATCCGCCGCAGAATTTCTCGAAGACCGAGGAAGTCATCGAACTCGCGAAGGTCGCCGCTCGCCACGGCGGGCTCTACGACAGCCACATCCGCGATGAGTCGATGTACAACATCGGGCTCAAGGGCTCCATCGAGGAAGTGATCCGCATCGGCCATGAGGCGCGCCTGCCGGTGCACGTGGCCCACATCAAGGCACTGGGCGTGGATGTGCAGGGCCAAAGCGGCGACATCATCCGCCGCATCGAGAAAGAGCGTGCCGCCGGTCTCGACATCACCGCCGATCACTATCCGTGGACGGCATCGAGCACACGCTTCTCGGCAGCGCTGGTGCCGCCCTGGGCAGTCGACGGCGGGCGCGAGGCCATGCTCAAGCGCTTCGACGATGCGGCCGTCCAGGAGCGCCTGCGAACCGGTATGCGCGAGAACCTGCGCCTGCGTGGCGGTCCGGAGACCATCCTGTTTTCAGCCGGCAGCACCAAGTACGTGGGGAAGACGCTGGCCGACGTGGCCACGGCCTCGAACGCCGACCCGGTGGATGCCGCCATTGCCGTGCTACGGGACGGCGACCTGAACATCGCCTCGTTCAACCAGAGCGACGACGACGTGCGCGCATTCATGAAGCGGCCGTGGGTCATGACGTCATCCGACTCCTCGTTGGGCCATCCACGCGCCTACGGCACCTTTGCACGCAAGTACGAGCAGTACGTGGTGAAGGAACACACGATCTCGCTGGGGCAGTTCATTCGCAGCAGCTCGTCGCTGACCGCCGACACGCTGGGGCTGAAACAACGCGGGCACCTGCGGCCCGGCTACTACGCCGACGTGGTCGTGTTCGACCCCGCTCGCTATGCCGCCAAGGCCACTTACACCCAACCGACGCTGCTGTCCGAAGGCGTGGTCACGGTGCTGGTGAACGGCCGCCTGGCAGTAGACGCCGGCAAGCCCACGGGCATTGGTGCCGGCCGGCCTTTGCTGCGCACGCCGAAGGCCGGCAGCTGCACCTGAAGGGACGCGCCCGTGCGGGCGGCTCAGGTTTTTTCGAGATGCCGCCGCTGGTCGTACACCGGCTGCGGCGGCAGGTCGGCAAGGTGCCGCGTGTCGGCCCAGTCGACGATCTCTATGGCGTCGGGCATTGCAGGGTCGGCGATGCGGATGCGGTTGAAGCCCGCATTGGGAATGTCGCTCTGACGCGGCCCGCTGAGGCTGAGGCCGCGTGCGGTGCGCCACACCATGTCGAGCACGCCGCCGTGGGTAACGACCACCAGGCGCTGCCCACGGTAGGTGGCTGCAAGGTTGCCCAGTGCCGCAACGATGCGCGTGTGGAATTCGCGTGCCGACTCGCCCTCGGGCATGGCGTGGTCCTCGCGGAACTGCAGCCACTCTTCCCATGCCCTGGGGTGCAGGGCTTGTATTTCGTCGGCCCGCATGCCTTCGACCACGCCGAAGTGCTGCTCGCGCAAGCTCGCCGATGTGACCACCGGGAGCGACAGCTGCAGCGACGCCGGCGCCGCGGTTTGCTGCGCTCGAAGGAGGTCGCTGCTGACAATGTGCTGCGCCGTCTCGCCCGCCATCCGCAAGCCCAGCCGGCGCGCCTGCTCGTGCCCCATGTCGTTGAGCGGCACATCGGCATGCCCCTGAAAACGCAGTTCGCGGTTCCAGGCCGTTTCGCCGTGGCGGATCAGGATGAGTTCGGTCGCGGAGTCGGGTGTGGGCGTTGGCATGGAACGCCCATTCTCCACCGCATGCGCGGCCCTCAGAGCCTCGGCGGCACCATCTGTTGCATGGCCGCCACCTGCATTGCGAGCGGTGCCGTGCTCACGCGCGTGGGCGAGGGTGTCAGAAGCGAGAGCACCCAGGCGATCACCACGCCGCCGATGATGGCGCAAACCACCACCACGGCCGTATATGCCAGCGCCTTGTCCGGCGGGCATTTCATGAGCACCGGCAGGCCCACGTAGATCAGGTAGATGCCGTAGAGCGCCGCGAGCGCGCCCAGGATCGACAGCGACGGAATCAGGCTGAACACCCCGCCCAGGAAGCTCGCCGTGCTGGCATAGGCCGACAGCTTGAGCGCACCGATCTGGCTCTTCGAGCCTTCGAATGTGGGCGCCAGCGCATCGATGATCAACGCCAGCACAAACACCATGACGAGCGAGAGCACGTAGCCGACGACCATGTTCACGAGCCCCGTGACCACGGGCACGCGGAAGTCGACACCGAAGGCGCCGAAGCCGATGACCGACAGGCCGATGAAACCCGCCACCGCCGGTATCAGCGCAAGGATCATCACGTAGTTCTTGTAGAGCGATGCGGTGTCCGCGGGCTCTGCATCGATGGCGGGCCAGGTGGCCTTGGGTTTGAGCAGGATGTCCTGCACGCGTTGAACCAGGTTCATTTTCTTGTCCTCGGTAGGAAGCGGAAACGCGCGAACCGCAAATCGCGCAGCAACGGAAAGTATGTCGATTCCGCTGCCGAATGGCTTCTGGCCAAGCAGCCTATGCCGTTACGCCGGAGCGCGCGATGACGCAAAATCCGCCTCATGCCACACCTTGTCTTGCTGCCCGGCCTCGCCTGCGACGAGCGCCTCTGGGAGGCCCAGCTCCCCGTTCTTCCGGCCATGTTCGAGGCGCGCGTGAGCGATGCCCACATGCGCCACGACAGCATCGAAGACATGGCCGCGGCCGTGCTGCGCGAGAACCCCGGCCCGCTGGTGCTGTGCGGTGCATCGATGGGCGGCATGGTGGCCATGGAAGCCGCGCGGCAGGCGCCCGAGCGCATTGCGGGGCTTGCGCTGTTGGGCACCAACGCGCGGCCCGAGTCGCCGGACATGTACGAACTGCGCGAAAGCGCCATCGAACTGTTCGAGCGCGGTGAACTGCGCGACGTGATCGAGCCGAACGCCGTCTTCGCGTTTCACCCCACGCAGGCGGCCGACCAGGCGCTGGTCGAGCGCTACGTAGAGATCGTGCTGGACGCCGGCACGCAGCAGCTCATCAGCCAGAACCGCGCGGTGATGCGGCGCCCCGATGCGCGCCCCCACCTGCCTTCTCTGCGTGCGCCGGTGCTCCTGGTTTGCGGTGACACGGACCGGCTGACACCGCCCGACCGCACGCGCGAAATTGCGGCGCTGGTGCCGCATGCCGAAGTGGTGTGGCTGCCGCAATGCGGGCACATGCTCACGATGGAGAAGCCCGCGCTCGTCAATGCGGCGCTGCTCGCCTGGCTGGCTCAGTGGAGCTGACCGCCGGTTTCGGCAATGTCCTTTTCAACAGCCAGAGAGGTGGCCACCGCGACGCGCAGCGCCTCGACCATGGTGACCAGCGACATGCTGGGCACCCCCGGAAAGCGCGCCGCCTGCTCGGGCAGGTACGGAATATGGATGAACCCGCCGCGCAGCCCCTGCACCGGGTGCGTGGCCATGCGGTGCATCAGGCCGTAGAAGATGTGGTTGCAGACGAAGGTGCCCGCGGTGTTCGACACCGACGCGGGCACGCCGGCCGCGCGCAGGTCGCGCACGATGGCCTTGATCGGCAGCGTCGAAAAATACGCCGCGGGCGCACCGCGCACCACAGGGGTGTCGATCGGCTGCCAGCCCGCGTTGTCGGCGATGCGGCCGTCGTCGATGTTGATGGCCACGCGCTCTGGCGTGATCTCCGCACGGCCGCCGGCCTGGCCGATGCACAGCACCAGCTGCGGCTGAAGTTCGTCCATGGCGCCTGCAAGCGCCTCGATGGCATCGCCGAAAACGCAAGGCATCTGGCGCGCATGCACGGTGGCACGGCCGCACTTCCAGCCATCGAGCGCACGCACGGCTTCCCAAGAGGGGTTGAGGGCTTCGCGGTCGAACGGATCGAAACCGGTCAGCAGGACGTTGGTTCGCTGCACCACGGCTTGAGCAATGCGTTCAGGCCGTCGCGCGAACGGCGATGCCTTCTTGCTGCAGTCGGTCGCGAATGCGGCGCGCAAACGCCAATGCGTGGGCACCGTCGCCGTGCAGGCACACGGTCTGGGCGTTGACGGGCACCGTGCTGCCGTCGATGGCCGTCACCTTGCGGTCGCGCACCAGCGAGAGCGTCTGGGCGAGCGACTGCTCTTCGTCTTCGATGAGTGCGCCGGGCTGGCTGCGCGGCACCAGGCTGCCGTCGGGCATGTAGCCGCGGTCGGCAAACACTTCTTCCACCGGCGTAAGGCCGGCACGGCGCGCGGCGTCGATCATGCCGCTGCCCGCAAGGCCGAAGAACCTGAGCGACGGGTCGAAGCGCCGCACCGCCTCGCACAGCGCTTCGGCAAGCTCGGGCTCCTTCACGGCCTGGTTGTAGAGCTGCCCGTGGGGCTTCACGTGCGAGAGCTTGCCGCCCTCGGCCTTGACGATCGCGGCCAGCGCGCCGACCTGGTAGAGCACATTGGCCACGATCTCGTCGGGCGGCAGGTGCATGGTGCTGCGGCCGAAGTTTTCGCGGTCGGGAAAGCTGGGGTGCGCGCCAATGGCCACGCCGTGCTCGATGGCCCAGCGCACGCATTGCTGCATGGTCTTGGCATCGCCCGCGTGCCAGCCGCAGGCGATGTTGGCCGAGCTCACAAGGCCGAGCAGCGCTTCGTCGCTGCCCGCGCCTTCGCCGAGGTCGGCATTCAGGTCGATTTGCATTTGGGTTGTTCCTTCTTCAAGGCGGGCCGGTGCATCGGAGCCGGGCCCGCGCGACTGCTGCCCGCACAGTCTATGCCGGTCCGCTCCAGCCTGCCGCGGCCAGCCCCTGCGCCACTTGCGCGAGATAGCGCTGCTGCCCGGCCCACGCCTCGAGCGCCGCCGCCATGTCGACCTGCACCAGCCGCAGCCGGCCGTCGAGCGGCGCCTGCGCGAGCTTCCACAGGTCGGCGCGGATCACCACGCCGATGCGCGGATAGCCACCCGTGGTCTGCGCGTCGCCCATCAGGATGATCGGCTGGCCCGAGGGCGGCACCTGGATGGTGCCGGGGATGACGCCCGATGAGAGCATGTCGATGCTGCGCTTGCGCTTGAGTTCGGCACCCGCAAGCCGGCTTCCCATGCGGTTGCTCTGCGCGGTAATGCGCCAGCGCTCGCTCCAGAGCAGCGCATGCGAGGCAGCGGTGAACTGCTCGAACTCGGGCCCCGGCAGCACGCGCAACTCGATGGCCGAACCGCCTTCCTCCGGCCCCCAATCCGGGCCGCGCAGCCCGAACGGCCGCCGCGCGAGCTGGGCGGCATCGAGCGCCGTGGCGCCCAGCGCGAGCCGGTCGCCCTTGCGCAGCGCCCGCCCCTGGTGGCCGCCAAAGCCGGCCTTCAGATCGGTGCTGCGCGAACCGAGCACCGGCGGCACGTCGATACCGCCCGCCACCGCGAGCCAGCTGCGCAGGCCTGCCTTCTTCGCGCCGGATGCATTTGCGCCCGCGAGCTTGAGCGTTTGCCCCGCCCTGACGGGCACGCTCCAGCACGGCCAGATGGGCGTGCCGTCGAGCCGGGCGGAGAAATCGTCTCCAGCCAATGCGATGCGCGTGTCGGTTTCGAAGCGGATCTCGCAGCCGCCCATGGTGAGTTCGAGGCCGGCCGCGCCGTCGGCATTGCCGACCAGCCGGTTCGCCAGCGTGAGCGCCAGCACGTCGAGCGCGCCGCCGGGGCAGATGCCGACCTGCCGGTGCCCGTGACGCCCAAGGTCCTGCACAGAGGCCAGCATGCCGGGTTTCTGGACCAGCATCATGTCTCGACGCTTTCGACGACAAAGCGCACGCGGTCGCCCGGACGCAGCAAGGTGGGAGGTTCGGCCGCCGGGTCGAAAAGCTCCAGCGACGTACGGCCGATCAGCTGCCAGCCGCCCGGCGACACCAGCGGATAGATGCCGGTCTGCTCGCCGCCGATGCCCACGGAGCGCGCAGGCACCGCCGTGCGCGGTTCGGCCCGCCGGGGCGTGGCGAGTTCGGGCGGCAGCCCGCCCATGAAGGCAAAGCCGGGCAGAAAGCCCAGCAGGTAGACCACGTATTCGCCGCCACTGTGGCGCCGCACCACTTCGGCCGGCGTCAGCCCGGTGTGCGCCGCAACGGCGGCAAGGTCCGGCCCGTGCTCGCCGCCGTACGCCACCGGAATCTCTACCAGCCGGCCTTCGATGGCGGCTGCCGACAGCCGTGGCCAAGCTTCGTTGACGCGCGCCATCAGCGCATCGACATCAATCGCCGTCGGGTCGAAAGTCAGCGTGAGATTGTTCATGCCCGGCAGCACCTCGCCCACGCCGGGCCACTGCTGAACCTCGATGCCCAGCGCCCAGATCTGCTGCTGCTGCGCGAGCGTGGCAGGCGGCGCGAGTTCGCAAAGCAACGCCGCATCGCCCAGCGGATGCAGGCGAGGCAACGGAAACCGGCTACTCACGACCGAGGCTGCGCACCTTGGCTGCCAGATGCGTCTCCACATCGGGCGAAACGAACTTGTGGACCTCGCCGCCGAGCATCGCAATTTCGCGCACGAAGGTGCTCGAGATGAACTGGTATTTGTCGCTGGGCGTCAGGAACACGGTTTCCACATCGGGCATGAGCGAGCGGTTCATGCCCGCCAGCTGGAACTCGTAGTCGAAGTCGGTCACGGCGCGCAGGCCGCGCACCATGGCCTTGCCGCCGCGTGCCACCACAAAGTCGCGCAGCAGGCCCGAAAAGCTCTCGACCGTGACCTGGTCGCTGTAGGGCTTTACGGCTTCGCGCGCCATTTCCATGCGTTCTTGCAAGGTGAACAGCGCTTTCTTGTGGTGACCCGCCGCAACCGCGACGATGACCTTCGAAAAAAGCTGGGTTGCACGCCGCACCACGTCCTCGTGGCCGAGGGTGATGGGATCGAAAGTGCCGGGATAAACCGCGATCACGTTGCTGGCCATGGTTGCTTCTTCCTCATGCAGCCGGTGCGGCTTGTCCGGCGAATTATGCAGTCCCTATGCAGTTCCGTTCACAAGGTGCCGCAGCAAGTGCGCATGCACGGCACCCGCTTTTAAGTAACGAAAACCAACAAGGCCGACGGCGGCGAGCTCCTCATCGGTCCACTGGCGGGGTGCTTCCAGATAGATGGCGCCTCCGGCCTTCACGGCCCGCGCGGCGGCGCGCAGCGAAGGTTCGTAGAGGGTGGTGCTGTCGAAAGGCGGGTCGAGAAAGACCGCATCCAGGCTGCCCGCGGCAACGCGTTCGAGCGCGGTGAGCCCGTTGCCGCGCTCGATGCGCACGGCCTCGGCCGAGAGCTTGGCCTTGGCGGCCTGCAACTGCGCCACCAGCGCGGCGTCTTGTTCGCACAGCAGCACGCTCGCGGCGCCGCGCGAAGCAGCCTCCAGGCCCAGGGCGCCGGTGCCCGCGAATGCATCGATGCAATGCCAACCCGGCAACTCGCCGCCACCCGCGCCCGCAATGCTTGCGAGCCAGTTGAACAGAGTTTCCCTCACGCGGTCGGGCGTGGGGCGCAGGCCCGGCTTGTCGGCCACGGCAAGGCGGGTGCGCTTCCACTGGCCTCCGATGATGCGCACTTCACTCGGGCGCGATTTCGATCGGGACGGCGACCGCGACGAGGGCGATGACGACGAGGGAGGGCGCTTGGCGGCTGCGGCTTTCTTCTGGGGCATGCGGCAAGCTTAACGCCGCCGCATGCGACGCTAGATACCGAGAAAGGCGCGCCGCGCGAGCAGCGCGGCAAGCACGAGCATCGTGCCGCCGATCAGCGCGTCGAGCACCTGCCAGGCAGGCGGACGCGCAAACACCGGCGCCAGCCACCGCGCCCCGAAGCCGAGCGCGGAGAACCACAGCGCACTTGCCAGCGTCGCTCCCGCGACGAACCAGGCCTTGAGTGCGCCGCCGTACTGCGCGCCGGTGCTGCCGACGAGGAGCACGGTGTCCAGATAGACATGCGGGTTCAGCAGCGTAAAGCCTGCCGCCTGCGCGAGCACGGCGGCGCGCGAGAGCGATGCGCCCTGGGCTGTAGCCTGCAGCGCACCGGCCTGCCGCGAGCGCCACAGCGCCCGCAACCCGTAGCCACCCAGGAACAGCGCGCCGAGCCCGGCGAGTGCGGTGGCCACGGCAGGCCGCCCTTGCAGCGCCTGCGCCATGCCGGCCACGCCGGCCGTGATCAGGATCGCGTCGCTCGCCGCGCAGAACAGCACCACGGCGCTCACATGCTCGCGCCGCAAGCCCTGGCGCAGCACATAGGCGTTCTGCGCGCCAATGGCGACGATGAGCACCAGGCTCATGAAGAGCCCGTTGGCGAAAGCGGTGGTGATTTGTTCGGTGACCATGGCGCCAAGCTTGCCGACGCGAGCCGATTAACTCAAACTAAACTTTCTAAGGCATATTCAGTTTTTCTAATTCAGTACGCAACATGCTCGACTACGCCGCCCTGAACGCATTGGCCGCCGTGGTGCGCGAAGGCAGCTTCGAGCGCGCCGCGCGAGCCCTGAACGTCACGCCCTCGGCTGTCTCGCAGCGCGTGAAGCTGCTCGAGGAGCGCACGGGGGGTGCCTTGCTGGTGCGCGGACAGCCTTGCGTGCCCACCGAAGCGGGCCAGCAGCTCTGCCGCCACTTCGAGCGCGTCGGCATGCTGGAGCACGAACTGCGCGACGCGCTGCCCGCGCTTGGCATGGCCGGCAGCGGCGGCAACGAGCGCGAACGGGTCACGGTGCGCGTGGCAGTCAACGCCGACAGCCTGGCCACGTGGTTCATGGCGGCCGCCGCGGCCTTTGCCAGGCAGGAAGAATCCGCCCTGCTCGACCTGACCGTGGACGATCAGGACCACACCGCCGAGCGCCTGCGCAGCGGCGCGGTGCTGGCCGCGGTCACCGCCCTGGCGCAGCCGGTGGCCGGCTGCAACAGCGAGGCGCTGGGCACCATGCACTACGTGGCGGCCGCGAGCCCCGAATTCATGCACCGGTATTTCGCCAAGGGCGTGGGTGCGCGCACATTGGGCGACGCACCGAGCCTGGTGTTCGACCGCAAGGACCGGCTGCAGGCGCGCTGGGTGCGGCGCATCTGCCACCGCAGCATCGAGACGCCGCGGCATTGGTTGCCCTCCGCCCACGGTTTTCTCGAGGCGGCGCGGGCCGGCATGGGCTGGGGCATGCTCCCCGTGAGCATGGCGGCCGATGCGATGCGCACGGGCGCGCTGGTAGAACTGGTGCCGGGCTCCGCGCTTCAGGTGCCGCTTTACTGGCAACAGGCGCGCGCGGCGCCGCAGCTCCTCGAGCGCCTCAGGACGACCGTGCGCGCAGCCGCCGGCAGCGGCGCACACGCCTTGCGCTGAAGCGCCGTCCGCTCACTTGCCGCCCACCACCACCGTCACCATGCGTTCGGGCTGCAGCTTGCGCGCAAAGGCTGCGCGCACCTCGGCCGCCGTGACGGCATTCATGCGCGCGGTCCAGGTGTCGAGGTAGTCGAGCGGCAGGTCGTGCCACGCGATGTTGGCCACGTTGCCGATGAGCTTGCGGTTGCTGTCCATCAGGAGCGGGAAGCCGCCGATCAGGTTGTCCTTGGCGGCCTTGAGTTCGGCGGCGGTCGGGCCTTCGGCCACGAACTTCGCAAGCACTTCGCGGGATATCTTCACCGCCTCTTCGGCCTGGTCCGGCCGCGTCTGGAAACCGATGCGGAATGCCCCGGCGTCAAGCCCCGGCGAAAAGCCGCTGTAGACGCTGTAGGCCAGGCCGCGCTTCTCGCGCACTTCGTTGGTGAGCCGCGAAACGAAGCCGCCGCCGCCCAGCACGTAGTTGCCGAGCGTGAGTGCGAAGTGGTCCGGGTCCTTGCGCGGATAGCCGGGCTGGCCAATGAAGACGTGGGCCTGCGCCGATGAGAACGGAATGCGCTCGTCCTTGGGCGCCGAAAGCGCGGTCACCGGCGCAATGGCCGGCAACGGTGTGCAGGCCTCGGGGCCGGGCAACCGCGAGAGCAGCGCCGTGGCCATGGCTTCCGCTTCCGCGCGCGTCACGGCACCGACGATGCTGAGCTTGGCCCGGCACGGCACGATGAGCTGCTGGTAGCGCTGCCGCATGGCCGCCGTGTCGATGCGTGCCAGCGTGGCTTCGGTCACTTCCTGGCCATACGGATGGCTGCCATAGACGCTTTGCGAAAAGGCGCGGCCCGCGATGGTCGACGGCTTGGTGTTGGCCTCCTTCAGCGATGCATTGATGCGTTCGCGCTCGCGCTGCCACACGTCGTCGGGAAAGGCCGGCTCGCCGATCTCGCGCGATGCCAGCGCCACCACCTTGGCCAGCAGGGCCGGGTCGGACAAGGTGCGCAGCGAATAGCTGGCACGATCGGTTCCGGCGCTGGCATTGAACTCGGCGCCCAGGTCGGCCCAGGCTTCGCCCAGCGCGTTTTCATCGAGCGCGGGCTCGCCGTTCTTGCCGGCGCGCACGCCCTTCTCGACCATGGTCGCGGTCACGCTGGCCAGGCCGGCCTGCGCCGCCGGGTCGCGCCGGCTGCCGGCGTCGAAATCGATCTGCACATCGACGATGGGCAGCGCCTGGGTCGACACCAGGTAGATCCTGGCGCCGCTCGCGAGCGTCCAATGCTCGATCGGAAGCGCGGCCTGCGCGGCGCCCGCCAGGACAGCAGCAACAGCGAACAGTGCGGGACGGAGAATTTTTTTCATGGCAATCATGGAGGTCCGGCCCTTCAACGCATCTCGCCCGCGGGCGCTGCAAAGCCGCGGCCACGGGGCTTGGCTTCCGGCGGTAGCGGGCGCAAGGTGGCCACCGTGAGCTGGTCGTCTCCGAAGTACTTGGCGGCCACTGCCTGCACCTGGGCAGGGGTCACGGCCTGCAGCTTCGCGATGATGCGGGCGCTGGAGTCGAGCGGCAGCCCCTGCACCCAGTTGCTTCCGAGTTCGCGCGCCTGCGCCATCACGGAATCGCGCTTGTAGGTTTCGCTGGCCACCCATTGCGTCTTGACGCGCGCGAGTTCGGCCTCGCCCACGCCTTCTTTCGCGATACGCGCCACCTGGGCCCGCAACGCCGCCTCCACCGCCTCGGCGGTCTTTCCGTGCGCCGGCACGCCCACCAGCATGAACAGCTGCGGCCCGCGGCCGGCCAGGCCCGAATAGGCACCGGCGGAATCGGCCACGCGGTCGGGGCCCTGGGTCAAGGCGCGATCGAGCCGCGCGCCGGAGTAGCCGTCGAGCACGGCCGACAGCACTTCGAGCGCCCAGACGTCGCTGTCCGCATCGTCGATTTTTTCCAGCTGTGGAATGCGGAACGCGAGCGACACGTAGGCCTGCTCCGCCGGCGCCTTGAACTCGATGCGGCGGATGCCGCGCTGCGCGGGCTCGATGCGCGGCTTGCGCGGGGGCACGGCGCGCGCGGGAATGCTGCCGTAGTACTTCTCGGCCAGCGCGTGCACCTTGGCCACGTCAACGTCGCCGACCACCACCACGGCGGCGTTGCCCGGCACATACCAGCGCCGGAAGAATTCGCGCGCGTCGTCCGGCGTCATGGCGTCCAGGTCGCTCATCCAGCCGACCACGGGGCGCTGGTAGGGCGAGGCCGTGAACACCGCCGCGTTCTGCTGTTCGCCCAGCAATGCGCGCGGCTGGTCTTCGGTGCGCATGCGGCGCTCTTCCTTGACCACTTCGATCTCGCGCTTGAACTCGTCGTCGGACCACTGGTTGTTGGCAAAGCGGTCCGATTCGAGCTTCATGACCTGCTCGAGGCTGGACACGGGAATCTGCTGGTAGTAGCCGGTGAAGTCGCGCGAGGTGAACGCGTTTTCCTGGCCGCCCAGGGCCGCCACGCGGCGCGAGAACTCGCCCGGCTTGATGGTCTTGGTGCCCTTGAACATCATGTGCTCGAGCACGTGGGCCACGCCCGAGGTGCCGTCGACCTCGTCGACGGAGCCCACGCGCACCCAGACCATCTGCACCGCGGTGGGTGCGCGCCTGTCAGGCAGCACCAGCAGCGTCATGCCGTTGGCAAGGGTGAACTGCTGGGGCGCGGGTGCCGCTGCGCCAGCGGCCGGTGAAACGGAGGCAGGAGAGGTGGAAGAGACGGCGGGAGCCGGTGTGGACTGGGCCAGTACGGGCGCGGCCCACAGCGCCGAAAGCGCCATTGCCAGCACCGCACCGGACGCAGCACGGCGTGGCGAGGGGTGTTTCATAGAATGGGTCGGATTGTAAAAAGCTCCCGATGTTCAGTTTCTTCAAGAAAAAACCTCCCGCCGAAGCCCCGGCCGCACCGGCGCCCGCCCCGGCCGCTGAACCGGCACCGGCGCCGGCACCCGATCCTGCCCCGGCGCGCTCGGTGTTCTCGCCGTCGAGCTGGTTCGGCTCCAAGCCTGCCGCGGAGGAAACCGCGCCTGCACCTGCGCCGGCAATTGCGCCTTCGCCCGCACCCTCCCCCGCACCTGCACCTGCACCTGCACCTGCACCTGCACCTGCCACGCCGCCCACCGTCGCTCCGCCCGCGGCACCAATGCCTGCACCGGCGCCGGTTCCGGCGCCTGCTCCCGTCGAGCCCCCGGCGCCGCTGCCGGCCCCAGCGACCGAAGCGGCGATGCCCGCCGAGCGCAAGGGCTGGTTCGACAAGCTGAAAACCGGCCTGCGCAAGACCGGCACCGGCATCCAGGCGGTGTTCGTCAATGCGCAGATCGATGAGGCGCTTTATGAAGAGCTCGAATCGGCGCTGCTGATGGCCGACGCCGGCGTGAAGGCCACCGAGTTCCTGCTCGACGACCTGCGCGGCCGCGTCAAGCGCCAGATGGCCACCGACGCCACGCAGGTGAAGAAGCTGCTGGCCGATGCCATTGCAGACCTGCTCCGGCCGCTCGAGAAGCCGCTGGTCATCGGCCAGTTCTCGCCGACGGTGATCATGGTGGCCGGCGTCAACGGCGCGGGCAAGACCACATCCATCGGCAAGCTCACCAAGCACCTGGCCAACGAAGGCGCCTCGGTGCTGCTTGCGGCGGCCGACACCTTCCGGGCGGCGGCGCGCGAGCAGCTGCTGGTCTGGGCCGACCGCAACACGGTCGAGATCGTGAGCCAGGAAGGCGGCGACCCTTCCGCCGTGAGCTTCGACGCGGTGACGGCCGGCAAGGCACGCGGCAAGGACGTGGTGCTGGTCGACACCGCAGGCCGGTTGCCCACGCAATTGCACCTGATGGACGAGCTCAAGAAGATCAAGCGAGTCGTCACCAAGGCCGACGCCACGGCACCGCACGAAGTGCTGCTGGTGATCGACGGCAACACCGGGCAGAACGCCCTGGCGCAGGTCAGGGCCTTCGACGAGACCCTGGGCCTCACCGGCCTGGTGGTGACCAAGCTCGACGGCACGGCCAAGGGCGGTGTGCTCTGCGCCATTGCGCGCGAGCGGCCCATTCCGGTCTACTTCATCGGCGTGGGCGAGAAGCTGGAAGACCTCGAGACCTTCAGCGCACGCGAGTTCGCGCAGGCTCTGCTGGGCTGAGGTGCCGCCAGCAGTGCCTGCCGCTGCTCGGAAGCCGCTAGAAGCCGCTCAGAAACCGAAGAGCGATCGGGTATCGCAGAGAAACCCGGTGCAGCTGGCCGGCCGGATGTAGAGCGTCCGGATCTGGCCGCTTGGCAGCGCGTAGTCGCCCACCAGCGCATTGCCCTTCGCGCCCTCGGCGTTCGCCTGCACGATGTGGTCCGCGCTGTTGCCGGCAGTCTGCAGGTTCAGGTAGCTGAACGTGGCCGATTGCGACAGGTCTTTTTCGTAGAGCAGCTTGGTGCCGTCCGAGAAGACGTAGCCGGTCTTGAACCGGAAGCCCCGGGCGCCCTGGGACTCGAGCTGCGCCAGGAAATCGGCGTCGCTGCCGGGCTGGCCCAGCGCCTCGTAGCCATAGGTTGCACTGCCTTGCGAGTCCTTCTGATACACCAGCACCGTGGTTCCGCCGACCATGTAGGCGCCGGCGACACTGAAGTAGCCGTTGCCGCCCTGGGCGTTGACCTGTGCCAGATAGCCGGCACTGTCGCCTGGCGCCGTCAGCACGGCATAGGTGTAGGTCGACGAGGAGGAGTTGTCCTTGCGATAGAGCGTGCGCGTCTGGCCGCCTATCACGTAGGGACCGCCCCACTTGAAGCCTCGGGCACCCTGAGCGTTGAGCTGGTCCTGCAAGTCGGCCGCGGAGCCTGCGACCGGCATCAACTCGAAGGCGTAGGAGGTTTCGGCGTCCTTCACATAGGCCTCGACAACCTCTGCGCTGTAGGGGGTCATCGAAATGGTGAACGCGAAGCCGCCGAAAAAGCGGAACGACCTCGCGCCCTGCGCATTCAGCCGGGTGAGAAACGCCGATGGGTCGGCGGATGGGGCCAAGGCCTCGTACATGAAAGTGCGCGTGGCGGGAACCGGGGCCGGAGCGGGCGGCGGCGGGGCCGGGGGCGGCGGCGCGGGAGGAGCGGGCGCGGGCGCCGGTACCACCGGCAACCCGGCGAATCCACCGCCGCTGCCGCCACCACCTCCTCCACCGCAGGCCGCCAGAGCTGCGGCGAGCGCCGATATCACTAGTTTCGATTGCATGAAATCACTCCCTGAGAACATTGATGTGTGAGACCGCGCAAAGGTAAAGCGCGCCCCGCCCGCACACCAGTGCCAAAGGTCATGTCGCGCCGGCGGGCGCGAGTTCGTTCAGGGTTCGAAGCAGCTTGCCGGCATCGACGGGCTTGAACAGCACGGCCACGCCGGACGCACGCACGCGCTGCAAGCGTTCGGGCGCGGTTTCGCCGGTGACCAGCAACAGCGGCATGTCGGTGCCGGGGCGCCGGCGAAGGCGCTGGCCGGCGTCGAGCCCGTCGTTGCCCTCGGCCAGGCGGTAGTCGCACACCAGCAGGTCGAAGGGCCGTGCCTGGTCTTCCGCCCGCGCCAGGGCTTTTTCAGCCTGTGCCTCGTCGGCCACGGCCTCCACCTCGATGGACCAGGAGCGCAGCAGCTCGCTCATGGCCTCTCGGATTTCCGCTTCGTCGTCGACCAGCAGCACGCGCTCGGGCAGTGCCTGAGCCCCTGCGGCGCGCTGCCGGTGAGCCTCGGCGCCCTGCAGGGTGGAGGCCGCCAGCGGCGCGGCGGCGGGCAGCACCACGCGGAAGTGGGTTCCCCGCCCTGGGCGCGAATGCACCTGCAGCGGATGGTCCAGCAGCCGCGACAGGCGCTGCACGATCGAAAGGCCGATACCCAGCCCCTGCGACCGGTCGCGGCCCGGGTTGCCGACCTGATAGAACTCTTCGAAGATGCGGCCGATCTGCTCTGGCGCAATGCCGACGCCGGTGTCGCGCACGTCGATCCACACGGCATCGCCGCGCGCGCGGGCCCGCACGGTCACGCCGCCGCTCACGGTGTACTTGAGCGCGTTGTCGATCAGGTTCGAGAGCATGCGGTGCAGCAGTTGCGGATCGCTGCGCACCCACAATCCGCTCGCGCGCACGCGCAGCTGCAGCTCCTTCTGTTCGGCCTGCGGAGAAAACATGTGGTTGAGCGGCAGGAACAAGGCGTCGAGCTGCACTGCCCGGATCTCCGGCGTGACCACACCTGCATCGAGCCGCGAGACGTCGAGCATGGTGTCCAGCGAGGTGCCCAGTGCGTTCACCGCGCGCATCAGGCGTTCCGCATGGGCGCCTTCGGGACGGCCGCGCAATTCGTTTTCGAGCGCGGCGCCGAACAGCGCAATGGCATGCAGCGGCTGCCGCAGGTCATGGCTGGCGCTGGCGAGGAAGCGGGTTTTTTCTTCGCTGGCACGTTCGGTGGCGGCGATCTGCTCCTCCAGCCGCACGGCCAGTGCTTCCTTCTCGAAGCGCAGGGCCAGCGAATCCGCCAGCAGTTGGTGTTCCTGCACGCCCACGCGCAGCATCAGAACGAGGTAGATCGTGGCAAAGGCCGCAAGAAAGAGATGGATGGAATCGCCCTGCCACGCCAGGGCGACGATCAGCCCGCCCATCATCGGCAGCGTGTGGCCGAACAGCGCCGCCTTCAGCGGCCGCAGCGACTGCACCGCGCGAGCGCAGTTGCCCATCATCACCACCATCAGCGCGGCCGTGACGGGCAGGTTGCCTGCGGGCACGAAGATCCATGGCGCCAGCGCATCGGCAAACCCGAGCAGCGTCACGATGCGGGTGATCTTGCGGGCCCACCAGGCGCTTTCCGACGCCGGCACCCACGGGTTCCAGCGCGGCGTGAAATACATGCCCAGGTAGAGCGCCAGGTGCAGCACCACAAACGGCAGCACCATCGGGTCGCCCAGCTGCAGGTACATGAACCCACCGAGCACAAGAACGAAGACCAGGCGCGCGAGAAAAGTCGCGTTGTAGTTGAAATACACCGAGGCCACGTGCTCACGCAGCACCCGCTGGCTCAGCGGCGTGTCGGCGGCCACGGGCGGCGGGCTCAACGCAGGCTGCTGATCAGTTGCGCGCGCGAACGCACGCCGAACAGCAGCAGGATGGTCGATACGTGGTTCTTCACCGTGCCTTCGCTCAGGTTTGCAATCTGGGCAATTTCCTTGTTCGCCTTGCCTTCGAGCACCCACTGCAGCACCTGCATCTGGCGCGGGGTGAGCTCTTGCCAGGCGCTGGCCTGCATCGATTCGATCTGGCCGCTGGGCGCCTGCATGAGGGCCGGAGGCGTGACTGCGGCCGCTTCCGCGTCGAGCAGCCCGCAGGCCCGGATAAAACCCACCACCTCTTTCAGGTCTGCCGACTTCGGCAGGAAGGCGCTCGCACCCAGCGCCAGCGCGCCCTGGGCCAGGGATGTGTTGCCCGTGCCCGAAAGCACCACGAGGCGCGCCGCCGGGTAGCGCAGGCGAAATTCGGCCAGGCCGCTGAGGCCATGGGTGTCCGGCAGCGCCAGGTCGAGCAGCACCAGGCCGATGGAATCCTGATGTTCCTCGTAGAGCGCAAGCGCATCCGCCGCATTGCCGGCTTCGAAAACTTCGATGCTCGCGCCGGAAGAAGCGGCCTGCGTCTGCACCAGTGCGCGCACCCCGAGACGCAGCAGATCGTGGTCGTCAACCACCAGGATCGCGGTGCGCGCGCGGGCAAGGCCGGTTTCAGCAATGGAAGGCGGCGGTTGGGAGGAAGATTCGAGCGGAAGGGCCACGCGGCCGATCTTAGCGACGCGCGAAATGCGCAACAGTGTCCTAAGTCATGGCCCCATCAGGGGCGCCCAAAGATGGTTTTGCTGCGTTTTCAATAGCACTTGCCATCGCCTTTCGGCGAAGGCACCATGCAGGTACATCGCCGTACCGAGCGACGCTTTGGAGACAGACATGATGCACACCGCCGATGCCCCGGTGGCCGCAACAGACCGCAAGGTCGACCGGCTGCTTGCCCACTATGGCGAAAGCCACCGCCATCCGACCAACGAACTGATTCACTTCGTCGCGATCCCGGCCATCATGCTGAGCATCGTCGGGCTGTTGTTCGCGCTGCACCCGTGGGTGGCCTACGGCTTTGTGGCGGCCAGCCTGGTGTACTACGCCACCCTTCGCTCCCCCGCCTTCCTGATCACCATGCTGATCGGTACCGCGCTGGTGCTGGCAATAGTTCAGGCCATGGGCGCCCTTGTTCTGCCGATTTCCGCCGCCATCTTTGTAGTGGCATGGATCTTCCAGTTCATCGGACACAAGATAGAGGGCAGGAAACCTTCCTTCTTCGAAGACATCCAATACCTCTGGGTGGGGCCGCTTTTCGTACTCTCGAGGCTGTTTTTGCGGTTGGGTATCCGCTGGTAAGCCCCACACCAGCGTGCGAGCCGCGAAGCGGATTCAGCGAATGACGAATGCCACGTTGGCCAACACATAGCCGACGGGCAGGAACACCCCGCCTCCCACGTATTGCAGCTCCAGCGAGTCCTGTTGCCCTCCGGAAATCGACCCGGCCGTTCCGAGGGTGGTCGAAGCGCGACGCGTACCGAGATGGATGGCTGAGCCCGACTTGGCGGCGGCCACCTTCACGCCGTCGGCGCTGCTCGCGACCGCAGTCCAGGCACCGGCGTCGCTGGTCGCACGCCAGGTCCGGCCGCTGTCGCTGGACGCGTAGAGGCGACCACCGCTGGTGGCGGCCACGACGTAGCGGCCGTCGGCGGACGTGGCGATGCCTCGCCATTCCCGGTTGACGCTCTGCGCTTCCCACGTGGTACCCGAATCGGTGGAAATCCAGACGGCGCCCGTGTCCACGGTGGCGTACAGGATGCTGCCGTCCGCCGACGACGCCGCCGACCACCAGAATTGGCCGCTCGCGCGCGCGGTCCAGCTCACGCCATAGTCGGTCGAGACATACAGCTGGGCGCCATTGGTGGCCGCCACCAGAACCCGGCCATCGGCCGAAGAGGCCACGGCACGCCAGGCTCGGTTCGACTCACGCGCAGTCCAGCTGCTACCGCCGTCCGAGGACGTCCAGATCTGCCCGAGGTAGGCGGTCGCGACCAGGCGCGACCCGTCGGCGGAACTGGCCACCGCGCTCCAGGCTCGGGAAGATCCGTCGTTGGCCCATGTGCTGCCGCCGTCGGTCGAGCGGAAAAGCGCACCGCCGTTGGTCGCGGCGAGCAGCGCAAGTCCATCGCTGGAAGAAGCGACGCCACTCCAGGTCTGTCCCGTGAGGCGCAGGCCCCAGGTCGCACCGGAATCGCTCGAGGTGTACAGATCGCCGCTGCTGGATGCTGCCGCCAGACGGGTGGCATCAGCGGACGAGGCCAGGCTGCTCCAGCTGCTGGTGAGCGCCCCCGAGCGCCAGTCGAAGTCCGATCCGCCGGGCAGGCCGCGCGTGTCGATGCGCTGCCCAGCGTTCTGCGCGATGGTCCACCCGCCGCTGCCCACCCCCACAACCTTGATCCAATCGCCCACCGTGGGGGCGGGCGGCAGGGTGAGCGTGACGCCGGTGCTCGAATTCGCCTGATAGCCGGTGTTCGACTCGGTCTGGACACTCGAGGCTGTGACGTTGACCCAGCGCGTGTCGGCCGGCGCGGCCGCGCACACGTAGGCCGTGGCCGTGACCTCTGCGGCGTCGAGCACGCCGTTGGCGTTCAGGTCCAGCCCGGACTGCACGCGTTGACCGCCATAGGTGCAGGTGCCGCCCGGTGCTTCGGCGGCGAACGCGAGCAGGCTGTCGCGGCCATTCGACCCCGCAGCGCCCGTCGCACCCGGCCCACCGCCGCAGACGTAGGCCGAACTGGTCACCTCCGCATCCTCGAGCACGTCATTGCGGTTCAGGTCCTTGCCGGCCAGCACTTGCGAGCCGCCCTGCGCGCAGTTGCCGCCGGCGGGCTCGGCCCGCATGCGCACCAGCGTGCTGAGGCCATCCACCCCGGCGGTGGAGTTGCAGATGTACTGGGTGGACGTGACTTCGCTGTCCGCGAGCACGTGATTGTTGTCGGCGTCCAGGCCGGCGTCGACGCGTGCGCCGCCCAAGGTGCAGTTGCCGCCGACGGCCTCCGACTTGACGCGCATCAGCACAGTGGATTCGCCGGATGTGCCGGCGGGCGCAGGCGTGGCGGGCTGCGGCGCGGTGGGAACGAAGAATGCCGCGTTACCCGCGCCACCTCCGCCTCCCCCTCCGCCGCAGGCGAACAGTGCCATAGAGGCGGTCAGCCCTGCGGCCAGGCGGGCATTGCGAATGATGCGGCAGGCGGGTCTGGAGGAAGGCATGAGCGGGTGCAATAGATATACACGAAGGCGCGACTTGGGCCGCGCGGCGAAACGCAACGCAACGGATTGTAAGAAATTGCTGCCGTGCGATGAAATCCCAAGGAGTTGGTAAAGGAACTCGCGGCATGATCCCGGAACCAACGTTCGTTGCATAGCAGGACAAGGTGATGCCATTGGCTATCGGCCCGATAGAGACTGAACGGGAACCCTTGCTTTAGCACTCCCTCTAATCGAGTGCTAATATGCCCAATACAAAGGAGTTTCCCCTGATGACCACGCTGTCTGGAGCCTCTGCCAACCAGCTCGCCGTTGCCAATCCATGGTCGATGGTGCCGCCGCTGGGCAACCTGGATGCTTATATTTCGGCCGCCAACCGCCTGCCGATGCTCACGCTCGAAGAAGAGCAGGGCTTCGCACGCCGTTTGCGCGACCACAACGACCTCGAAGCGGCCGGTGCGCTGATCCTCTCGCACCTGCGTCTCGTGGTTTCCATTTCGCGCCAATACCTGGGTTACGGCCTGCCTCACGGCGACCTGATCCAGGAGGGCAATGTCGGTCTCATGAAGGCCGTGAAGCGTTTCGACCCCGACCAGGGCGTGCGGCTCGTGAGCTACGCCATGCACTGGATCAAGGCCGAGATTCACGAGTACATCCTGAAGAACTGGCGCATGGTCAAGGTCGCCACGACCAAGGCCCAGCGCAAGCTGTTCTTCAACCTGCGCTCGATGAAGCAAGGCTTCAAGGCGGATTCGGCCGCTGCCGACAACGGCACGCACCGCGACACGCTGAGCCCCGACGAGGTGTCGCAAATGGCGACCCGGCTCAACGTCAAGCCCGAAGAAGTGCTTGAAATGGAAACCCGCCTGTCGGGCGGCGACGTGCTGCTCGATCCGGGTCCGTCGGACGACGGCGATGAAGCCTTCGGTCCGATCGCCTACCTGGCCGACGCCACGCAGGAACCGACCGCCCTGCTCGAATCGCAGCAGCGCGACCGGCTCTCGAGCGACGGTATCGCTACCGCGCTCGAGGCGCTGGACGAACGCAGCCGCCGCATCGTGGAAGAGCGCTGGCTCAAGGTCAACGACGACGGTTCGGGCGGCATGACGCTGCACGACCTGGCGGCGGTGTACGGCGTGAGCGCCGAGCGCATTCGCCAGATCGAAGTCGCGGCCATGAAGAAGATGAAGAAGGCGCTGGCCGAATACGCGTAAGCCCCGGTTCGGTTCTTCGCTCAGAAAAAAGCCCGGTCATGCCGGGCTTTTTTTATTCCTTCATGCCTGCTTCGAAAGCGTCCGCAGCGCGCGCTTGGCGATGTATCGGGTTGCCGGCGCGTCGGATTCGTCGATCCAGCGCGTGCAGAGCCGGTCGACCCATTCCGGCTGGGTCTTGCTCGCGTCGTTGAGCCAGTTGGCCACCGAGTTCTGCACATAGCGGCTGGGGTCGGCGCGCAGCGGTTCGATGAGTGGCAGCGCCCGCCACGGTTCGGCCTTGAGCGCTTCGATCTGTGCACACCACACGCCGCGCGGGCGCGTGAGCTCGCTGGCAAAGCGGCGGATGTTCGGGTCGGCGTCGGCCGTCCAGGGTTGCAACAGCGCCAGCGATTCGTCGAGCGAGCCGATGACCGCGTCGCGCACCGCCATCCAGGCGATTTCGCGAACGCCGAAGTGCGAGTCGGCGGCAAACCGGCGCACCGCCTGCAGTTGCGCGGCCAGCGGCAATCCCGAGAGCGCCACCCACTGCGCAGCCCAGCAGCGCGCCACGTCGCTGGCGTGCGTGGCCAGCCGGTGCGCGACGGCATCGCGCTCGGCATGCAGCGCCGCCAGGTCGTAAAGCGCACGCGCAATGTGGCCGTGCCGCTGCATCGGTTTGAAGGCGCCGAGCATGGCGAGCGTGTCGGCCAGCCGCTCGCTCGCCGGATCCAGGCCGATATGGCCCGCCACGCTGCGCGCCAGCTGCGGCAGTTCCAGCGCCAGGAATTCGTTGAGGTTGACGGTTTCAAGCAACCCGTCGTTCAGCGCGCGCAGCACCTCGGGCGGAATGAGCGCGATGCGGAATGCGCCCCTGCGCGTCTTCAGATGATCGACCGGGGCGAAGGCAACGGCAGCGTCCATCGGCTGGGGCGGCACTCGCTCAGGCCTTGAGCAGCGCCTTCACGTCGGACACCATCGGCGCGACGCCGGTGCCATAGCGCGCGTACAGCCTTACCCGGCCTTCGGTGTCGTAGACGAAACTGGCGGCGGAATGGTCCATCGAGTAGCTGGTGGGGGTCTTGCCCTCGACCTTCTTGTAATAGACCTTGAAGTCCTTGGCGGTTGCGGCGAGCTGCTCGGGCGTGGGAATGAGCGCGACGAAATTCGGATCGAACGCGCCCATGTAGGCCTTCAGCACCTCGGGCGTGTCGCGCGCCGGATCGACCGTGACAAACACCACCTGCAGCTTGTTGCCGTCGCTTCCGAGCTGCTGCTTGACCTGCGCCATTTCGGTCATGGTGGTGGGGCAGACGTCGGGGCATTGGGCATAGCCGAAGAACAGCACCACCACCTTGCCCTTGAAGTCGGCCATGGTGCGAACCTTGCCATCGGCATCCTTGAGCGAAAAGTCCTTGGCGTAGTCGGCGCCGGTGATGTCGACCGCATTGAAGCTCGGCCGGGGTTCGCTGCAGCCGGAAAGCCCCAGGCCGAGGGCGGCGGCGGCGCCTGCCCACCCTGCACTGCCGACGATCAACCTGAGAGCATTTCGCTTGTTCATGGATACGGACATTTCGGTCAACGGAGATAGTGGTCGACGAGCAATGCCGCGAACAGCACGCTCAGGTGAATGAGCGAAAACCGGAAGGTCTTGCGCGCCAGCATGTCGGAATACTTGCGCCAGAGCGCAAAGGCATAGCCGGTGAAGCCGATGCTCACGCCCACCGCCACCGCCAGGTAGAGCCAGCCGCTCATGCCGTAGATGAACGGCATCAGGCAGGCTGCGAAAAGGATGAAGGTGTACAGCAGCACCTGCAGCCGCGTGAACTCGTTGCCGTGGGTCACCGGCAGCATCGGGAGGCCCGCCTTGCGGTAGTCCTCGACGCGGTAGAGCGCCAGGGCCCAGAAGTGCGGCGGCGTCCACAGGAAGATGATGAGAAAGAGGATCAGCGCCTCGGGGCCTACGTCGCCCGTCATCGCGGCCCAGCCCAGCACAGGGGGCATTGCGCCCGACGCGCCGCCGATCACGATGTTCTGCGGCGTCAGGGGCTTGAGGATCACCGTGTAGATCACCGCGTAGCCGACAAAGGTCGCAAAGGTCAGCCACATGGTGAGCGGGTTCACCTTGAACCACAACAGCGCCGAGCCGGCCAGGCAGAGCAGCGCGGAGAACATCAAGGCCTGCAGGTCGCTGAGCTGCCCGCGCGCCGTGGGTCGCCACGCGGTGCGTTTCATCTTGGCGTCGATACCCTTCTCGACCAGGCAATTGAACGCCGCCGCCGCACCCGCGACCAGCCAGATGCCGGCGCAAGCCAGCAGTGCGCGCTGCACATCGGCCCATGTCGGTGCGCCGGGCACGGCCAGCACCATGCCGATGAGGGCGCAGAAAACGATCAGCTGCACCACGCGCGGCTTGGTCAGCGCATAGAACTGGCGCAGCACGCTGGCGGTGCTTGCCTGCTCCACGGAAATCGGCGTGCTCACGCGGTGGCCCCCCTCTGGTTGTCATGCAGGGCGCCGGGCGCCTTGTCCTTGTTGTGTACGGTTGCGGCGGCGGTCGCGCGGCGGCTTTCGCAAAGCGCCCAGGTCAGCACCACGGCCAGCGCCGCGGCGCCGCCGGTGTGAAGCACGGCCGCGGCGAGCGGCCAGCCGAGCAGCACGTTGCCCAGGCCAGTGGCAAGCTGCAGCAGGGCCAGGCCGATGAGCCATCCGGCTTGCGGCCGCAGCGGCCCGATGCGGCGCAAGCGCCAAGCGAGCACGCCCAGCGCGGCAAACACCACGTAGGCCATCAGCCGGTGCACGTAGTGAATGGCAGTGAGCGCCGAAAAATCGAGCGGGGACCCGCTCCCGGTCACGCCCAGGTGGCGCCAGATTTCAAAGCCCTGCGCAAAGTTCATCGGCGGCCACCAACTGCCTTGGCAGGTTGGGAACTGGGTGCACGCCAGCACGGCGTAGTTGGTGCTGACCCAACCGCCAAGCGCAATTTGCAGCAGGAGCAATGCAGAAGTGGCAAGCAACCCGTTGCGCAATGCGGGCGATACGGCAATGGGCAGCCGGTCCGCGGCGGCCTGCCTGTAGCGCACCGCCTGGATGCACAGCAGCACGAGCAGCACCACGGCGCCCAGCAGGTGAAGCGTGACGATCGCCGGAAAGAGCTTCCAGGTTACGGTGAGCGCGCCGAATGCGCCCTGCAGGCAGACCCAGACCAGCGTCACCGCCGGCCACCATGCGCTGAGCGTGGCGTGTTCGCCCTCTGCCTGCACGGGAAGGCGGCGCTGGCGGCGCCGCACGACCCAGGTGGCCCCCGCGAGTACAAGGATGAGCACGCCCACGCCGGTGGCGAGATAGCGGTGGACCATCTCTACCCATGCCTTGCTGTGGGTGACCGGGCCGGTCGGCTGGGCCGACTGCGCCATTGCAATTTCGTGGCGCGCGCCAACGGGGCTCGCGTTGCCGTAGCAGCCGGGCCAGTCGGGGCAGCCCAGGCCCGAATCCGTAAGCCGGGTGAAGGCGCCGAAGAGCGTGAGATCGAAAGTGAGAAACAGCGTGAGCACAGTGAGCGCCTGCAGCCGGCGCGCCGGGCCGGCGCCGGCATTGCGGCGCCACACCCACACCAGCGGGCCGAGCGCGATCAGCACGCCGGCCGCCATCAGCCAGGCGATCGGTGTGAGGTCGTAGAGCGAGCCGGTGTCCATCGTGTCAGCGGCCGGGTTCGTCCCAGGATGCGGAGGCGCGCAGCAGGCGGTCGAGGTCGCGCTTGGCGCGGCTGGCCCCCTTGGCATCCATGCCCGCCGGGAAACGCATCATCCAGTTGCCCATGGGATCGACCACATACAGGTGCTCGGCCAGCGAATGGCCCTGGACAGGCGCAAACCATTTGGCGAGCTGCTCGGCCGGCACGCGCAGCACGGTGGCGCCGCGCAGGCCATTGGCCAGGCGGGCGGGCACAGGCGCCGCGTCGCTCACGAGCCAGACACGGTCGAGCCGGTCTTTTTCGCGGCCCAGGCTTTCGCGCAACTGGCGCTGCAGGTAAAGCTGCTGCTCGCAAAGCGCATTGCAAGCCGCATCGGCCACGGCGACCAGCAGCCATTGGCCCTTGAGCGTGGCGACGTCGACCGGCGCGCCGTTGCGGTCGGTGGCGGTGAGTGCCGGCAGCACGCGTTGCGGATCGATGAGCTCGCCGTAGACGCTGCGGCCTTCGGGCCGGATCACGTAGTAGGTGAAATAAGACGCAATGACAGGGGCGGCGCACATCAGCATCACCGCAATCATCTTCCAGCGTCCGACGACCGTGCGGCGGCCCTCGGCGCCGTCGAGTGCCTGGTTGGGCGACGGCATCGAGTGCACCGTCAGGCCCAGGGGTTCGTCAGAGGCTGCTTGCATCGTGTGTGCGGCGCCTGGAGCGGCGGAGGGGGGCAATGAATTGGAACCAGACATAGAGGATGACCACGAGGGCTGAGAGCCCGAACCACTGGAATGCATAGCCGTAGTGTTTCTCCAGACCCAGTGCGGGGGCCGGCCAGTCGCGCTGCAACCCCTCGGAAGCCGGGCCGACCTGCTGCAGCGACACATCGGTGCGCAGCGGCAGCTTGGTTTCGGCGCGGAACGCTTCCAGGTCCAGATTCTGCCGGATGGGCGAAGACCCCTGGGCTTCCGGTGCCGAGGCGGCTGCGGCCGGCTTGCCGAGCTCGAACAAGTGGCCCGGCGGGGGTTCGATCAGCCCCGTGACTTCGACAATGCCGGGCGGCGTCTGGACCGCGCCCAATTGCATGCGGTCGTTGAAATTGCGTTGTACCCAGCCACGCTGCACCATCACCGTCTGGTCGCTTCCTTCGAGGGCGAACGGGGTGAGCACGTAAAACCCGGGCACGCCGTGCATCTGCCGGTTGTCCAGGTAAACCGTCTGCGGCGTCAGCCAGAGGCCGCGCAGCCGCACAGGCCGGTGCAACGCGCCGGCCGGCGCCTCCAGCGCCAGAAATTCGGCCTGATCGAGCGGCGGCTTCTGCTTCTGGGCTTCGATCTCGGCCTGCAGCGCCTCTTTTTGGGCTGCGCGCGAAAGCTGCCAACGCCCGAGCGACACCGTGGCGGCCAAAGTGAGCGCGGCTGCCAGCGTGACCAGCAGGAAGCGGACCCGCCCCGGCGCACGCGCGGCGGAAGAAACGGGTTCCGGCGTCACTGGAAGGGATGAGGCGCGCGGCCGATAATCGGGGTCATGAAATACTTCGTCGCCCTGGCTTTCCTGGGCATCTTCGCGAGCCTCGCCTTCGCGCTCTTCTACATGCTGAAAGACGGGCGCAACGGGCGTGCCAAAAGCGGTGGCATGGCGCGCGCCCTCACCTTTCGGATCGGCATTTCGGTGGTTTTGTTCCTCTGCATGCTGCTCGCCTGGAAACTCGGCTACATCCAGCCCACCGGGCTCCCGGTCAGCAAGTAGATGGTGCTCGTTCCACGAGAACCATGAAAAAGGCGCCTTTCGGCGCCTTTTTGCTTGTATGCCGCGGGTTTCGCTCAAAGCCAGTAGACCAGCACGTAAAGGCCGAGCCACACCACGTCGACGAAGTGCCAGTACCAGGCCGCGCCTTCGAAGCCGAAATGGCGTTCCGGCGTGAAGTGGCCCTTGCGCAGGCGCAGCGTGATGAACAGCAGCATCAGCATGCCGATGAACACGTGCAGGCCGTGGAAGCCGGTCAGCATGAAGAAGGTCGAGCCGTAGGCACCCGAACTGAGCTTGAGGTTCAGTTCGGTGTACAGGTGGAAGTATTCGTAGCCCTGCACGCCCAGGAAGACCAGGCCGAGCAGCACGGTGAGCCACATGAAGCGGATGCACTGGGCGCGATGGTCGGCGCGAAGCGCATGGTGCGCAATGGTGAGCGTGACGCCCGAGCTCAGCAGGAGCGCGGTGTTGATCGTGGGCAGCCAGAACGGGCCGACGGTCTGGAACGGCTCGACGATGTCTGCCGGCGAACCGGTGGCGCCGGCGGCAATGCTCGGCCACACGGCCTTGAAATCGGGCCAGAGCAGCGCGTTTTCGAGGCTGCCCAGAGCGGGCAGCGAATGGGTACGGGTCCACCACAGCGCGGTGAAGAAGGCGCCGAAGAACATCACCTCGGAGAAGATGAACCAGCTCATGCTCCAGCGGTACGAGAGATCGATCTTGTGGCCGTACTGGCCGCTTTCGCTCTCGCCGATGGCCGCGCTGAACCACACGAACAACGTGGCAAGCCACACGACCATGCCAAGCAGCAGCGACCACGCGCCCCATTGATGGCCATTGATCCACTGGCCGGCGCCAAGAATCACGAAGAACAGGCCGATCGAAGCCATGACCGGGTAGGCCGATGGCCCGGGCACAAAGTAGTAGGGCGTGGTGCCGTGGGTGGTTGAACTCATATCAGCTCCTGGCTTTCTTTCTTCTCTCGATTCGATTCGATGGGGTCTGGATGTCGGTTGCCCTGCGGGCTGTCTTCAGGGCGCAGCCACGTGGCGCACCAGCAGCACAAGGCCGACGATAAAAACGATGACCGCGGCAAATGCCACCGCGATGATGTGCAGCGGGTTCAGCTTGGCCAGGTCGTCCTGGTAGGCGCTTTTCTTGCGCACCCCGAAGAATGACCAGCAGACGGCCTTCACCGTGTCCCACAGCGTGGCCTTGGGCGGCGGCGAATTCGGACCGGCGGTCACGAGCGGGGCTCATGGGCAGCATTGGAAACAGCGGCAACCGGAGCCGGAGGCGTCTTGCCGCCGACTTCGAAGAAGGTGTACGACAGCGTGATCGTCTTCACGTCCTTGGAGATCTTCGGATCGATGACGAAAGCGACCGGCCATTGCTTCTTTTCGCCGGCATCCAGGGTGTACTGGTTGAAGCAGAAGCACTCGAGCTTGTTGAAGTACGGCGCGGCCTGCTGCGGCGCATAGCTCGGAATGGCCTGCGCAGCCATGCGGCGGTTCTGCACGTTCTGGAACTCGTACATCACCGTGTTCAGCTGGCCGGGGTGCACCTGCATCGTCCGCTCGGCGGGCTTGAAGTCCCAAAGGCCGCCGCGCACGTTGGAGTCGAACTCGACCGTGATGGTGCGGGTGGTGTCGACCTGCGAGTTGTCGGGCACGCGCACGTTCTTGCCGCCGCTCGCGCCGCCCGGCACCTCGAGCTCGTTGAGGGCGAGGATGTTGATGCCGGTCATTTCGCAGATGGCGCGGTAGAGCGGCACCAGGGCATAGCCGAACGCGAACATGCCGCACGCCACCACGGCCAGCTTGCCGACCATGCGCACATTGGCGCGCTTGATGCGTTGACCGAGGCTCATGCGTACGGCTCCGTTCGCTTCAGCGTCCGCTGAACCAGATCATGCGGACCAGGAATCCGAGAAAGAACAGCACCGCGATGGAGGCCAGCGTGAGCCCCATGCGGCGGTTGTTCTTTCTTTGTTCGGGCGTGGTCATTGTCGTCATGCGGGCCTGCGGCCGTGAAGCGTTCAGCCGATCACCTTGGTGGCGGTCGCATCGAGCTTGGGCGGGTTTTCGAAGGTGTGGAAAGGCGCCGGCGACGGCACTTCCCATTCGAGGCCTTCAGCGGCTTCCCATGGCTTTTGCGGTGCCTTCTCGCCCTTGCCGAGCATGGTCGGCAGCACGACGAAGAAGAAGAAATAGACCTGCGCAAGACCGAAGGCGAACGCGCCGATCGATGCCACCGCGTTGAAGTCGGCAAACTGCATCGGATAGTCGGCATAGCGGCGCGGCATGCCTGCCAGGCCCAGGAAGTGCATCGGGAAGAAGGTCACGTTGAACGAGATCAGCGACCACCAGAAGTGGATCTTGCCGCGCGCTTCGCTGTACATCACGCCCGTCCACTTGGGCGCCCAGTAGTAGTAGCCCGCAAACATGGCATAGAGCGAGCCGGCCACCAGCACGTAGTGGAAGTGCGCCACAACGTAGTAGGTGTCCTGCAGCTGGATGTCGATGGGGGCAATGGCCAGGATGAGGCCGGTGAAGCCGCCCATCGTGAACACGAAGATGAAGCCCACCGCAAACAGCATCGGGGTCTCGAACGTCATCGAGCCCTGCCACATGGTGGCGATCCAGTTGAAGATCTTCACGGCCGTCGGCACCGCGATCAGCATGGTCGCGTACATGAAGAACAGCTGGCCCGTGACCGGCATGCCGGTCGTGAACATGTGGTGCGCCCAGACGATGAACGAAAGGATCGCGATCGACGAGGTGGCGTACACCATCGAGGCGTAGCCGAACAGCTTCTTGCGCGAGAACGCCGGAACGATCTGGCTGATGATGCCGAACGCCGGCAAGATCATGATGTAGACCTCGGGGTGGCCGAAGAACCAGAAGATGTGCTGGTACATCACCGGGTCGCCGCCGCCGGCGGGGTTGAAGAAGCTGGTGCCGAAGTGGCGGTCGGTCAGCGTCATGGTGATGGCGCCTGCGAGCACGGGCATCACGGCAATCAGCAGGTAGGCGGTGATGAGCCAGGTCCAGCAGAACATCGGCATCTTCATCAGCGTCATGCCGGGCGCGCGCATGTTCAGGATGGTGACGATGATGTTGATGGAGCCCATGATCGACGAGGCGCCCATGATGTGCATCGCGAAAATGCCGGCGTCCATCGAGGGGCCCATCTGCAGCGTGAGCGGGGCGTAGAGCGTCCAGCCGGCAGCGGGTGCGCCGCCGGGCATGAAGAACGAACCCACGAGCATCAGCGCAGCAGGAATCAGCAGCCAGAAGCTGAAGTTGTTCATGCGCGCAAAGGCCATGTCGGATGCGCCGATCTGCAGCGGGATCATCCAGTTTGCGAAGCCCACGAACGCCGGCATGATGGCGCCGAACACCATGATCAGGCCGTGCATGGTGGTGAACTGGTTGAACAGTTCGGGGTTCACCAGCTGCAGGCCGGGCTGGAACAGCTCGGCGCGGATCAGGAGCGCGAGCACGCCGCCCACCATCAGCATCGTGAAGCTGAACAGCAGGTAGAGCGTGCCGATGTCCTTGTGGTTGGTGGCGAACACCCAGCGGCGCCAGCCGGTGGGCGCTGCATGGTGCTCGTCGTGATCGTGTGCGTGGCCGTCGTGGGCGTGACCGTGGGGGTCGAGGACTGCACTCATTTCATTGTTCCTTGCAATTTCTTCGTCGCGGGGCGCTTGGGCTCGATCTTCGCGATCACTTGCCGCGCAGGGCCAGAACTTCGGCCGGCTGCACCAGCTGGCCCGTCTTGTTCGACCAGCTGTTCTTGGTATAGGTGGCAACGGCGGCGAGGTCGGTGTCGCTCAGCTGCTTCCACGAGGGCATTGCGCCATTGTTCTGGCCATTGAGCAGCACCAGCAGCTGCACCTTGTGGTCGGCATCGACCACCTTGGGGCTGGCATCGAGCGGCTTGATCGGGCCGGCGCCCTTGCCGTTGGCCTGGTGGCAGGCTGCGCAGTTGGCGGCATAGACCTTCTCGCCGCGGGCCATCATGTCGGGCAGCGTCCAGACCTTGCTCGGATCGTCGAGCTTGGCAGCGGCTTCCTTGCGCTTGGTATCCACCCATGCCGTGTAGTCGGCGGCCGAGACCACCTTCACGTGGATGGGCATGTAGGCGTGTTCCTTGCCGCAGAGTTCCTGGCACTGGCCGTAGTAGTCGCCCACGGTTTCGGCACGGAACCAGGTGTCGCGAACGAAGCCGGGAATCGCGTCCTGCTTGATGCCGAGCTGGGGCACGGCAAATGCGTGGATCACGTCGTTGGCGGTGGTGATGATGCGGACCTTCTTCTGGACCGGCACCACCAGCGGGTTGTCGACCTTGAAGAGGTAGTCGTCGGGCATCTGGCCCTTGGCGCCGGCGTCGGACATGGCGCGCTGCGAGCTGTCGAGCGTGGAGATGAAGGCCAGGCCCTCGCCTTCACCGTTCAGGTAGTCGTAGCCCCATTTCCACTGGTAGCCGGTGGTCTTGATGGTGAGGTCGGCGTTGGTGGTGTCCTTCTGGGCCACCAGCACCTTGGTGGCGGGAAGCGCCATCACGATCACGATGATGAAGGGCACGATGGTCCAGATGACCTCGACCACCACCGATTCGTGGAAGTTGGCCGCCTTGTGGCCGACCGATTTGCGGTGCTTCCAGATCGAATAGAACATGACCGCGAACACGGCGACGAAGATGACCGTGCACAGGATCATCATCACCGTGTGCAGGAAGTGCTGTTCCTGCGCAATCTTGGTAACGCCAAGCGGAAGATTCAGCTGGCGCACCGAGGGGCCGCCGGGCAGATCGTTGACTGCGTGCGCCGCGCCGCTGAAAGCCGCGCCGGCCGCCAGCAACAGATTCGCCGGCCTGTACTTGTTGCGCCAAATGCTCTTCATCGTGTTCACGTTTCTCAATTTTTTCAACAAACCCAACCGTGCAGTGCCGCGCGAGCCGATCAGGCGCCACGCAACGCCATGCGAATCTCGCGCGCCAGTGCGGCTCGCAACTCCGGGCGTACATAGCGCCCCACCCTGACCGACCGACCCTGACCCGAGACCTCGATCAGCGAGCGATCGCCGGCCTGCGGCTCGACCCGCACCTGGTGCGGCAGAAATTCCGTGCGCTCGTAGTCTCCACCGTTCTCGAGCTCCACCACCAGCCGTCCGCCCTGCAACGCGATCTTTTCTCCATCGGTCGCGTGCCGCGCGTACAGCATGAATACGTAACCCACCGCCGCCAGTTCGAGCCACGCAAAGGGCAGCACCAGCGGCGCTCCGTGCAGCCAGAACGCCGTACCGATACCGAGCGATACCACGCACAGCGAGGCGTAGAGCCAGCCCAGCTGGCTCGGCGTCACCGAGCAATTGCGCTTCAGGAACCAGTGGATGTTCTGGCCTGAAACGGTGGCAAAACGAAACACGGAATTCGACACGGGCGAGTTCAGCAAATCGGTGCGTCGACGACCGGCCCACCCCTTGTCTCCACTGGATCGGACAGCCCTCGTTCGCGGAACAACACCCGCGAGTTTCACGCAACGGCGGATTGTAGCGGGTAGACACAGGTGCCCGCCCGCAAGATGCGCAGCAGTCTTCGCCTTGGGACGGCCCGCCGGCTCAGGCGCCGGGCCGGCCGCGCTGCAGCATCGAACGCATCTCGCGCAGCGACACCGCGCTCTCGGCCGAAAGCGCCACGCGCGGCGCCGGCTTGAAGGCGTGGCCATAGATGACTTCGAAGGTCAGCGCAATGCGCCCGCCGCCCTCTTCCGCCGGCGCCAGTTCGGGCAGCGCGTGCTTGAGCGACCGGTGCCATGCCTTGCCGCGCAGCGCCGGAAAGCGCGCCGGATGCAGGTTGCGCCCGAGCGTGCGCAGCTCGGCAAGCGCCGCCTCGGGCGTGGCCCAGGTAAGCACGATGCGTTCCATGTCCATCACCGGCTCGGCAAAGCCGGCGTGCACCAGCATGTCGCCCCAGTCGTGCATGTCGGTGTATTCGTGGCCCGCGGCCGGCCAGCCAAGCCGCGCGTGCAGCGCCCGCAACTCGCGGACCGTGTCGGGCCCCAGGCAAGAGAACATCAGGAAGCCGTCGGTCGCCACCAGCCGGTGCCACTGAGCAATGAGCGCCTCGGGATCGGCGGCCATGTGCAGCGACATGTTGGCCCAGAGCAGGTCGACTCCGTCTTCGGGCGGCGCATCGAAACGCGCCTTACCGCCCTGCCAGCGCCGCGCGCTCCACCAGGGCGCAGCCAGTACCTGGCTGGTTGCGGCGGCAAGGGCCGGCTCGGTTTCGATCACGAAGCAGGCGGCCTCGCGGTAGCGCCGGGCCACGAGTTCGTGCGCCTCCATGCCGCCGCGAAGGGGGGCCCAGTCGGCCCAGGTGCGCGGCTGCGCCTTGATCCATTGCAGCCGGTCTTCCATGCGGCGGCCGATTTCCTCGTGCAGCCAGGGTGAGCCGTCGGCAGGCGCGAGCCGCCTCCAGCGTGCGGCCGCCGTGGGATCGATGGTCGGCGGTCTTCTTGCGGGGTCGGTGGCCATGGGGCCGTGAGTATATTGAGGCCATGTTCAGCCGTTGGGCCCGTCGGCCTTTGACCTCTCTGCTTGCACGGCTGCCCAGCCAGTGCGAGGTATGCCGTGCCTGGCCTTCCCGGCGCGTTTGCGACGCCTGCGTGGCCCGCTTTGCGCCGCCCGCCGCCCGCTGCGGCAGTTGCGCACTTGCGCTTCCCGAGGGCGTCGTCCGGTGCGGCGAATGCGTGGGTGAACCGCCGCCGCTCGACGCCTGCCTTGCGGCCTGCGACTATGCGTGGCCGTGGCCCGAATGCATCGCCCAGTTCAAATTCCGCGGCGAGGCGGGCTGGGCCGGCCCGCTTTCAACGCTGATGCGCAGCGTGCCTTGGGTCGAACCGGCGCTGGAACAATGCGACACCGTGCTGCCAATGCCCATGGCGCCTGCCCGGCTGCGCGAGCGCGGCTTCAACCAGGCGCTCGAACTCGCGCGAAGGCTGGCGCCCGCCAAGACCGACGCCACCCTGCTCCTGCGTACCCGCGACACACCGGCGCAGATCGGCCTTGCGCGCGCCGAGCGCCTTCGCAACCTGCGCGGGGCCTTCGCGGTGGAGCCGCTGCGCGCAAGCCAGTTGCAGGGCCGGCGCGTCGTGCTGGTCGATGACGTGATGACGACGGGCGCCTCCCTTTTCTCGGCGGCCGCGGCGCTACGGCTGGCCGGCGTTGCCCATATCACGGCCGTGGTTCTCGCGCGGACCGGCTCGCCGCATTGAGCGGGCGCGCCGCCGCGACAATCGGCGCATGTTCCATATCGTCCTGGTCCACCCCGAAATCCCGCCGAACACGGGCAACGTGATCCGCCTGGCGGCCAATACCGGCTGCGCGCTGCATCTGGTCGAGCCGCTGGGCTTTTCGATGGACGACCGCCTGCTGCGCCGCGCCGGGCTCGACTATCACGAATACGCCGAGGTCAAGCGCCATGCCAGCTGGCAGGCCCTGCTCGACACCGAAAAGCCTGCCGCCGACCGCATGTTTGCACTCACCACGCGCGGCACGCGCGCCGTGCACGACGTTCGCTTCCAGCCCGGGGATTGGCTGGTGTTCGGCTCGGAGACGAGCGGACTGCCGCCCGCGGTGCGCGAGGGTTTTGCCGAATCCCAGCGCCTGCGGCTGCCGATGCGCGAGGGGCAGCGCAGCCTCAATCTTTCGAACGCGGTGGCGGTAACCGTGTTCGAAGCCTGGCGGCAAAACGGATTCGGTTGAAAAGACAGCCCTTGCAGCGGCAAAGGGGCGAATCCAACAGGCAAGAAGCACCGTATGACAGGCATGCCCGGTCGTCCGGCCGGGCATACGAGTGAGTCCATCCACCGCCTTGCCTCAAGGAGTTCCGCCATGAATGCCAAGTCAATTGCCTTTGCGACCTTTGCCGCCCTCGGCGTCTGTACCGGCGCCCAGGCTTTCCAGGGTGAACAGAATCCGCTGCCGCCGGCACCTTTCCAGTCGGCCCAGTCGCGCGCCGAAGTCCAGGCCCAGGCGCGCCAGCCGCTCCAAATCGGCAATGGCGGCACCGGCACCGCTGCCCCGACCGCCGGCACAACCGACCGCGCGGCTGTTCGCGCCGGCGCACTCGGCGTTACCCGCCAGGGTCCCGCCACCTACGGCGAAGTGACCGACCGCCGGATGTAGGGCCGGATACAGGAGGGCAAACCGCCTCAGCGGTAGCGGCGCACCACCGACTCCGCCACGCAGGCCGGCTTGGCCGCGCCTTCGAGCTCGATCGTCGTTTCCCAAGTCATCTGGATGCCGTCGTCGGCAATCGGCTCGGCGGTGAGCAGCTTCATGCGCGCCCGCAGCCGCTTGCCGACCGGCACCGGCGACATGAAGCGCACCCGGTTCAGCCCGTAGTTCACACCCATGCGCGACTCGACCACCTCCAGCGCCGTCTCATAGAAACGCGGCAGCAGCGAGAGCGTGAGGAAACCGTGCGCAATCGGCCCGCCGAAGGGGCCGGCCTTGGCTCGCTCGATGTCGACATGAATCCACTGATGGTCGCCCGTGGCTTCGGCGAACTGGTTCACCTGCTCCTGCGTGATGCTGATCCAGTCGCTCACGGCGACTTCCTGGCCAACGCAGGCGGCAAGATCCTGAAGGGTCTGGAATGTCTTTTTGGTCATGCGCGGCATTCTGGCGCCTGGGGCGCGGGCGCGGGTGTCGGCATCGCGACAGCCGAAAGCCTCAGCCCTCCAGCCACTCGCAGATCGGTTGCCACTGCTCCAGGTCGCGCTGCACGCGCCCCGGGGCAATGTCGAACAGCGTGAGCCCGCGCGCCGCGAGCTGCACGTAGTTCTGGGTGTCGCGCAATTCGCCCAGCACCGGCACGCCCAGGCTGGCGATGAACTCGTTCAACCGGTCGGCGGCCAGGGTGCGGGCGTTCACGCGCATGCCCACGAGGCTGATCTTCGTTTTTTCGGCGCGGCGCTGCTCCATCAGCCGGTCGAGAAAATCGCGCGTGGCGTAGATGTCGAAGATGCTCGGCTGCAGCGGCACGATCACCCGGTCGGCCAGGGCCAGCACCTCCTTGAAGCGCCATCCGTGCAAGCCGGCCGGCGTGTCGAGCACCGCATGCGTGGTTCCGCGCGGCGGCCGCACCACGGCGCTGTCGCCCGTGGCCTCCCAGGTGGAGATGGGCCGCGCCTGCGGCGGCCGCAGGCCGAGCCAGAGGCGCGAAGATTGCTGGCGGTCCACGTCGCCAAGCATCACGGCATGGCCGCGGCTTGCGAAGTAGCCCGCAATGTTCGTCGCGAGCGTCGACTTGCCTACGCCACCCTTGGGGTTGGCGACCAGAACCACCGGCATGAGCATCTCCTCCAGAGCTGGAACAGCCCGCATCGTAGCGACACGAGGCGCGCCCGGGCGGCAGGAGCCGATCTTGAGCTATGTTCGCTGCATGACGACAACAACATCCACCGACAGTGCCAACGCCGATTCCGGCGGCATCTATGTGCTTGCGGCCCACCCGCACTGGCGCGATTCCCGCGTCAACCGGCGGCTCCTGGCCGCCGCGCGATCGGTGCCCGGCGTCGAGGTGAACGACCTCTACGGCAGCTACCCCGACTTCTCCATCGACATCGAGGCCGAGCAGGCGCGGCTTGCCAAGGCCAGCCTGGTGGTGCTGCTGCACCCGATCCAGTGGTATTCGATGCCTGCGCTGCAAAAGCTCTGGGTCGATGACGTGCTCGGCTACGGCTGGGCCTACGGCCCTGGCGGCACCGCCTTGCAAGGCAAGGACTTGTGGCTGGCCGTCACCACGGGCAGCCCCGAGCAGAGCTACCACCCGCAAAGCTATCACCGCTATTTCTTCGACGCCTTCCTGCCGCCGTACGAGCAGACCGCGGCGCTGTGCGGCATGCGCTTCTTGCCGCCGCTGGTCTTTCACGGCGCGCGCAGCGCGAGCGAAGCCGACGTGGCTGCGCACGTCGACGTGTTCGCCCAGCGGCTCGGCAGCTACCCTGAGTGGCCCGAACTCGAAGAGCTCGATGCCTGCATCGCCTGCCCGGTGCCCGAGGCCGATCGCCCCGCCGAGCACGACGAAGCCGCCTCGGCTTCCGGCGCTTTCCAATCCGCAATGGCCCACGGCCTGCGTTCCATCTCCGCCGCCAACGAAGAAGCCGAAAACGACGGCAAGAAAGGCACGGCCTGAGCATGGAGCACGCACCCGCCTGGCTGACAAGCAGCCTTATCTATCTGAGCGCCGCCGTGCTGGTGGTGCCGCTTTCCAAGGCCCTGGGCCTCGGCTCCATCATCGGCTACCTCGTGGCCGGCATCGCCATCGGCCCCTGGGGGCTGGGGCTCGTCTCCAGCGTGGAAGACGTGCTGCATTTCGCCGAATTCGGCGTGGTGCTGATGCTGTTTCTGGTGGGCCTCGAGCTTGAACCCAAGCGCCTGTGGAACCTGCGCCGGCCCATCTTCGGCTGGGGCGCCGCGCAGGTGCTGAGCTGCGCCGCCGTGCTGTTTGCCGTGGGCTGGGCCGCGGGTGCCGAATGGCGTGTGGCGCTGGTGGCGGCTCTCGGCCTGGCGCTGTCGTCCACCGCCATTGCGCTGCAGGTGTTCGGCGAGCGCAACCTGCTCAAGACGCCGAGCGGCCAGGCCGGCTTTTCGATCCTGCTGTTCCAGGACGTGGCGGCCATTCCGATCCTCGCGCTGCTGCCCCTCCTGGCAGGCGCCACAGCGGCCGAACAGTCGCTCAGCGGGGTGGACCGCGCGCTCGAGGCGCTCAAGATCGTCGGCGTCATCGCCGGCATCATCCTGGGCGGCCGGCTTGCCCTGCGCCCGGTACTGCGCTGGATTGCCCGCAGCGACACGCCCGAGATCTTCACCGCCGCGGCGCTGCTGCTGGTCGTGGCCATTGCCGCGCTGATGCAGTTCGTGGGCCTTTCGATGGCGCTCGGCGCCTTTCTTGCCGGCGTGCTGCTGGCCGAAAGCGAATACCGGCGCGAGCTCGAAACCGACATCGAGCCGTTCAAGGGCCTGCTGCTCGGCCTGTTCTTCATTGCCGTGGGCATGTCGATCAACTTCGGCGTGCTGATTGCGAGCCCCTGGCTCATGGCCGTGCTGGTGGTCGGCTTCATGGCCATCAAGCTGGTGGTGATCTATGCGCTGGCAAAGGCCATGGGCATTGCCTACCAGGAGCGCCCCGTGTTCACGCTGCTGCTGGCGCAGGGCGGCGAGTTCGCGTTCGTGGTGTTCCAGGCCGCGGGGCCTGACGTGCTGCCGCCCGAAATCACCTCGCTCCTGATCGGCGCCGTGGCACTGTCGATGCTGCTGTCGCCGCTCTTGCTGGTGCTGCTCGACAAGTTCGTGCTGCCCCGCTACAGCCGCGGCAACGGCACCCAGCTGGAAGAAATTTCAGAGCAGCAGGACGCCAAGGTGCTGATTTGCGGCTTTGGCCGCTACGGCCAGATCGTCGGCCGCATGCTGATGTCGCAGGGCTTGCGCGTGACGGTGCTCGACCATGACGCCGACACCGTCGAAGGCCTGCGCCAGTTCGGCTTTCGCGTGTTCTACGGCGACGCGACGCGGCTCGACCTGCTGCGCACCGCGGGCGCCGGCACGGCCAAGGCCATCGTGGTGGCGGTGGACGACATCGAGCAGTCGCTCAATATCGTCGACCTGGTGAAAGAGCACTTTCCCCAGGCACGCATCATTGCGCGGGCCCGCAACGTGACGCACCTTTTTCAGCTCCGCGACCGCGGCGTGACCGATGTGGAACGCGAGGTGTTCGAATCGTCGCTGCGCAGCGCCCGCACCACGCTCGAGGCGCTGGGCTGGCCCGCCCACGAAGCGCGCGAAACGGCCATGCGGTTCCGCCGCCGGAACATCTTGCTGAGCGACGAGATCTATCCGCACTACAAGGACCGCGCCAAGCTCATTGCGGCCAACAAGGCGGGCCGCCAGCAGTTCGAGGAGCAGATGGCACGCGAACGCGAGGAACGGCAACGCCGCTCGGGCCGCGACTGGGACCGGTTCGAGGAAAAAGAAGAAGCGGAAGAGGCGGACGGCTGAGCCCGCCCTCGGGCTGGCACCTGGTCAGCCTTCCAGCTTGAGCAGCCGCACCGCGTTGCCCTTCAGGATGCCGGGCATCACCTCGGGCTTGAAGCCGGCCGTTTCGAAGTCCTTCATCCAACGGTCGGGCGTGATCAGCGGGTAGTCGCTGCCGAACAGGATGCGGTCTTTCAGCAGCGTGTTGGCGTACTGCACCAGCTGCTTCGGAAAATACTTGGGGCTCCAGCCCGACAGGTCGATCCACACGTTGGGCTTGTGCGTGGCCACGCTCAGCGCCTCGTCCTGCCACGGAAAGCTGGGGTGCGCCATCACGATCTGCATGTCCGGAAAGTCGATGGCCACGTCGTCCAGGTGCATCGGGTTGCTGTACTCCAGCCTGAGGCCGCCGCCGCAGCGCATGCCCGAGCCGATACCGCTGTGTCCCGTGTGGAAGATGGCCGGCAGGTTGTACTCGGCAATCACTTCGTAGATGGGCCAGGCCATCTTGTCGTAGGGGTGGTAGCCCTGCACCGTGGGGTGGAACTTGAAGCCCTTCACGCCGTGCTCCTCAATGAGCCGCCGCGCCTCGCGCGCACCCATCTTTCCCTTGTGCGGATCGATGCTGGCAAAGGCAATCATGATGTCGCTGTTCTTCTGCGCGGCCTCGGCAATTTCCTCGTTCGGAATGCGCCGGCGGCCCATGTTCGACTCGGCGTCGACCATGAACATCACGAGGCCGATCTTTCTTTCGCGGTAGTACGCCACGCTCTCGGCAATGGTCGGCCGCCCGCTCGAGCCGAAGTACTTGTCGGCGGCGCGGTCGTACTCCTCGCCGTAGTTGTCGAACGGGTTCCAGCAGCTCACTTCGGCGTGGGTGTGGATGTCGATCGCGATGAGGTTCTTGTGGTCCATCTCGTTGTCTCCAGTACGGGTAAGTCCCTAGGATTTCGGGCTCTCAAGTGCCTTGAATTGATTATTTATCATAACCATAATCCAACTCACACACGAATGCAATCATGACCAATCCCGACCTCCAACTCGACATTCGCGACGAAGTCGCCATCGTTCGCCTGACGCGCGGCGCCAAACGCAATGCCCTTTCGGACGGGTTGGTCCTCGCGTTGCGCAATACCTTCGAGACCCTGCCCTCCACGGTGCGCGCGGCAGTGCTCGACGGCGAAGGCCCGCACTTCTGCGCCGGCCTCGACCTGAGCGAGCTGAAAGAGCGCGACGCGGGCCAGGGCATGCAGCATTCGCGCATGTGGCACGCCGCGCTCGACCTGATCCAGCACGGTCCGGTGCCGGTGGTTGCCGCGCTGCACGGCGCGGTGGTGGGCGGCGGCCTGGAACTGGCCAGCGCCTGCCACATCCGCGTGGCCGACCGCTCCACCTTCTATGCGCTGCCCGAAGGCTCGCGCGGCATCTTCGTGGGCGGCGGCGGCTCGGTGCGCATTCCCAAGCTGATCGGCGTGGCCCGCATGACCGACATGATGATGACCGGCCGCGTCTACAACGCGGAAGACGGCGAGCGCGCCAACTTCGCGCAGTACCTGGTCGACGAAGGCGCGGCCTTCGACAAGGCCTTTGAACTCGCCAAGCGCATTGCCACCAACGCGCCGCTCACCAACTACGCGCTCATGCATGCGCTGCCGCGCATTGCCGAGCAGTCGGCCGACCACGGCTTCTTTACCGAGGCACTGATGTCCGGCATCGTGCAGAACGCACCGGAGGCCAAGGAGCGCGTGCGCGATTTCCTCGAAGGCCGCGGCGCCAAGGTGAGCAAAGGATGACCACGATCCGATACCGTCCGCTGGCGTTCGGCGTTACCCGCGCAGTGCTGCGCGAAGGCGCGCCGGGCACGCAGTACCTGCGCGCCGAAACAGAGCTCGGCCCCTACCGCGACCGCATGACCGACCGCCTGGCGCACTGGGCCGAAGCGGCGCCCGAGCGCACCTTCATCGCCCGCCGCGAACGGCTGCCCGACGGCAGCACCGGCGACTGGCAGCGCGTGAGCTATGCCGAGGCGCTGCAGAAGGCGCGCGGCATCGGCCAGGCCCTGCTCGATCGCGGCCTGGGCCCGGACCGCCCGGTCGCGATCCTCAGCGAGAACAGCATCGAACACGCGCTGCTGGCCCTGGGCTGCCTCTATGCCGGCGTGCCGTATTGCCCCGTGTCGCCGCCCTACTCGCTGGTGAGCCAGGACTTCGAGAAGCTGCGCCACGTGCTGGAGACGCTCACGCCGGGCCTCGTGTTCGCCGCCGACGCCGCGCGCTATGCCCGTGCTATCCAGGCCGTGGTGCCTGCGGACACCGAAGTCGTCCTCGCCGAAGGCCAACTCGAAGGCCGCGCGACCACCAGCCTGGACGCCCTCGCCGCCACGCCCGCAACGCCGGCCATCGACGCCGCTATGCGCGCCACCGGGCCGGACACCATCACCAAGTTCCTGTTCACCTCGGGCTCTACCAAGATGCCCAAGGCGGTGATCAACACGCACCGCATGTGGTGCGCCAACCAGCAGCAGCTGCGGCAATCGATTCCCGCATTGGGCGAAGAGCCGCCGGTGCTGGTCGACTGGCTGCCGTGGAACCACACCTTCGGCGGCAACCACAACGTGGGCATCGTGCTGGACAACGGCGGCACGCTCTACATCGACGACGGCAAGCCCACGCCCGACGGCATGGCCGAGACGCTGCGCAACCTGCGCGAGATCGCGCCCACCATCTACTTCAACGTGCCGACCGGCTTCGAGGCCATTGCGCACGCGATGGAAACCGATGCGGTGCTGCGCCGCAACCTGCTGTCGCGCGTGAAGATGTTCTTCTATTCCGGCGCGGCGCTGGCGCAGCCCATCTGGGACAGCCTGCACCGCACGCAAGAGGCCGAAGTGGGCGAGCGCATCGTGATGGGCACGGGCCTGGGCATGACCGAGTCGGGCCCCTTCGCGCTGTATGTCACCGGCCCCGAGGTCAAGTCGGGCGACATCGGCCTGCCCGCGGCGGGCATCGAGCTCAAGCTGATCCAGGTCGATGGCAAGACCGAGGTGCGCTACCGCGGCCCCAACATCACGCCCGGTTATTGGCGTGCGCCAGAAGCCACGGCAGAGGCGCTCGACGACGAGGGCTTCTTCTGCACCGGCGACGCGGTGAAGTGGATCGACGAAAGCAACATTCACCGCGGCCTGCGCTTCGACGGCCGAATTGCCGAAGACTTCAAGCTGGCCACCGGCACCTTCGTGAGCGTCGGGCCGCTGCGCGCAAAGATCATCGCGGCCGGTGCACCCTATGTGCAAGACGCGGTGCTGACCGGCATCAACCTGAAGGAAGTCGGCGCGCTGATCTTCCCCACGCAGAAGGTGCGCGAGCTCGCAGGGCTGCCGGCAGACGCAACGATGCAGCAGGTGCTCGAAAGCGCGCCGGTGCAGGCGCACTTCCAGCAGGTGGCCAACGAACTGTCGGCCATGGGCACCGGCAGTGCCAACCGGGTCGCGCGGCTGCACCTGATGGCCGAGCCCCCTTCCATCGACAAGGGCGAAGTGACCGACAAGGGCTCCATCAACCAGCGCGCCGTGCTCAAGCACCGCGCCCACCTGGTCGAGGCGCTGCATGCCGACACCCTGCCCTTCACCTTGAAGCCCCGCTGACCCACATCCAGGAGACACACACCATGAAGATCGAAGGACAAGCAGCACTCGTCACCGGCGGCGCATCGGGCCTCGGTGAAGCCACCGCGCGCGAACTCTCGCGGCTGGGCGCCAAGGTGGCCGTGCTCGACCGCAATGCGGAGCTCGCCGAAAAGGTCGCTTCGGAGATCGGTGGCGTGGCGTGCGTCTGCGACATCACCGACACCGAGAGCGTCAATGCGGCGCTCGACAAGGCCGCGGCGGCGCACGGCCCCGCGCGCATTCTCATGAACGTGGCCGGCATCGGCAGCGCCAAACGCATCGTCGGCAAGGACGGCAACCCGGCTCCGCTCGAAGACTTCGTGCGCGTGGTCAACATCAACCTGATCGGTGGCTACAACATGGCGCGCCTGTTCGCGGCGCGCTGCGCCAAGCTCGAAGCGCTCGACAACGGCGAAAAAGGCGTGATGCTCTTCACCGCCTCGGTCGCCGCCTTCGACGGCCAGGTGGGCCAGCAGGCCTACAGCGCATCGAAGGGCGGCCTGGTGGGCATGACGCTGCCGATGGCACGCGACCTGGCGCAGCACGCCATTCGCGTGTGCACCGTGGCGCCCGGCCTCTTTGCCACGCCGCTCTTGATGGAACTGCCCGAAGCGGTGCAGCAATCGCTTGCGGCATCGATTCCGTTTCCGCCGCGCCTGGGCAAGCCTTCGGAATTTGCCGAACTGGCCTGCCACATCGTGACCAACGGGCATTTGAACGGCGAAGTGATTCGCCTTGACGGCGCCTTGCGCATGGCACCGCGCTGATTTCGATTCCAGAACCCTAGAAAACCGGAGACAAGACCATGACCAACCGACGTCAGTTCGTGAAGGTGCTCGGCGGCGCAGCCGCATTCGGCGCCCTGCATCCGCTTGCCGCACTCGCCCAGGCCGTGCAGCAGGCAAAGATCTACTACGGCTTTCCGGCCGGCAGCGCTGGCGACAGCGTGGCGCGCCGCGTGGCCGAAAAACTCGGCGACACGCCTTTCTCCAAGATCAACGCGGTGGTCGAGAACAAGCCGGGTGCCGGCGGGCGCATTGCGCTCGAAACACTCAAGACTTCCGTGGCCGACGGCTCGGTGCTGTGCCTGGCGCAGGCCTCTGCGCTGTCGACCTACCCGCACATCTACACCAAGCTGAGCTACGGCCTGGCCGATTTCGCGCCCGTTTCCATCGGCGCCGTCATGACGCACGGCCTGGCGGTCGGACCGATGGTGCCGGCCAGCGTGAAGACGCTGAAAGACTACATCGCCTGGGCCAAGGCCAACCCCGGCCAGGCCAGCTACGGCTCGCCGGGCGCGGGCTCCACGCCTCACTTCCTGGGCGCGCTGCTCGGCCTGAACAGCGGCACCGACCTGCGGCACATTCCCTACCGCGGCTCGCTGCCGGCCATCAACGACGTGGTGGGCGGGCAGATCGCATCGAGCATGACGCCGGTAGGCGACTACCTGCCCTTCGCCAAGGCCGGCAAGCTGCGCGTGCTGGCCACCTCGGGCGCGCAGCGCGCCGCCTACCTGCCCGATGTGCCCACCTTCACGGAGCAGGGGTTTCCGGAGATCGTGGCCGACGAATGGTTCGGCTTTTTCGCGCCCGCCAAGACGCCGGCCAGCGTGGTCGCCGCGGCCAGCACCGCCATCCAGGCTGCCCTCAAGGACAAGACCGTGGCCGATGGCCTGCTGTCGGTGGGCCTGATCGCGCACGGCTCCTCGCCCGAGGACATGAAGAAATCGCTCCAGTCCGAATACGAACGCTGGGGCCCACTGGTCAAGAAGATCGGCTTCACCGCCGAATCCTGATACCGATACCTCGATGGATTACCGCCCCCGCCCCGAAGACAGCCGATTCATCCTGAACGCGGTGCTCGACGCGCCTGTGCGGCTGGGCGCGCTCGCGCCCTTTGCCGAAGCCGACGAGGCGCTGCAGAGCCAGGTGCTGGAAGAAGCGGCCCGCTTCGTGGCCGAGGCGGTCGCGCCACCGAACCGCGGCGGAGACGAGATCGGCTGCCGCTTCAGCCAGGGCGAAGTCACCACGCCGCCGGGCTTTCGCGAGGCGTACCAGGCGCTGGTCGATGGCGGCTGGCCCAGCCTTTCGGCGGCGCCGGAAGACGGCGGCCAGGGCTTGCCCACCGTGCTCGAAGCCGTTCTCTACGAATGGCTGAGCGCGGCAAACCACGGGTTCACCATGGCGCCAGGCCTGCTGCACGGCGCCTACGCTTGCCTCAAGCACCACGGCAGCGACGAACTGAAGGCCCGCTACCTCTCGAAGATCGCCAGCGGCGAATGGCTGGCCACCATGTGCCTGACCGAAGCCCACGCAGGCAGCGACCTGGGCCAGGCGCGCACGCGCGCCGTGCCGCAGGCCGATGGCAGCTTTCGCGTGAGCGGCGGCAAGATCTTCATATCAGGCGGCGAGCACGACCTCACTCCGAACATCGTGCACCTGGTGCTTTGCCGCTTGCCCGATGCGCCTGCCGGCGCCAAGGGCCTGTCGCTGGTGCTGGTGCCCAAGCAGCTGCAAGACGGCACGCGCAACGCGGTGCATTGCGAACGCATCGAAGAAAAAATGGGCCTGCACGGCAGCCCGACCTGCGTCATGCGCTTCGACGAGGCCACGGGCTGGCTGGTCGGCGAGCCAGGCCGCGGCCTGGCCGCGATGTTCGTCATGATGAACGCGGCGCGCCTGCATGTGGCGCTGCAGGGCGTCGGCCTGCTCGATGCCGCCCGGCAGAAAGCCGACGCCTACGCCGCGGAGCGCCGCCAGATGCGCGCGCCCGGCACAGTGCCCGCAAGCCGAGGCAGCGAAGCCGCCGACCTGATCGCCGAACATCCAGCCATCCGGCGCATTCTGGATACGCAACGCGCCTGGGTCGAAGCCGGGCGCACGCTCGCCTACCGCACCGCTCTGATGCTCGACGTGGCCACGCACGATGCCAACGCCAAGGCGCGTGATCGCGCGCAGCGCTGGTGCTCGCTGGTCACCCCGGTCCTGAAAGCCGCCTGCACGCAGCAGGCATTCCATGGCGCGAGCGAATGCCTCCAGGTGTTCGGCGGCCACGGCTATGTGCGCGAATGGGGCATCGAGCAGATCGTGCGCGATGCACGCGTCACCATGATCTACGAGGGCACCAACGAGATCCAGGCGATCGACCTGCTGGTGCGCAAGGTGCTGCCCGACGCCGGCGCCGCCATGTCGGCCGTGCTGCTCGAGCTGCGCGACACGCTCGATGCCTCGCGCGAAGCCGATGCCGACGTGCAGCGGCGGCTTGCGCAGCTGCGCTACCTGGGCACCACCATTGCCATGGCAGCGCATGCCAACCCGGTGCTGCCCCACGAAGTGGCCGACGACTACCTGCGCGTGGTGATGCTCACCTTGATGGCCTGGGCCTGGGCGCGCATCGATGCGGCCGAGGCGTCGGATGCGGAACGCGCCGCCAGGGCCGGCCCCGCCGCGGCATTCCGGCGCTGGGTGCTGCCCGAGTTCGAAATGCGGCTGGGCATCGTCAAGCGCGCCTGCGAGGGTGTTGCCATGTCGCACGACGCCGCAAAAACTCCCGCTGCTTCCAACTGACGGCGCGCCGGCCGGGCCGGTCGCGGGTTACGCTCGGGCCATGCCTCGTCCATCCAAGAACAGTTCCGCCAAGGCAGAGCCCGCAACGCCGGGCAACGGCAAGTCCGACCGGCTCGATGCCCGCATGCTCGAAGCCCTGGTCGGCTACAACGCGCGCCGCGCCTGGCTGATCATCAGCGGCGTATTCGCCGAACGCATGGCGCCGTACGGGCTCAAGCAGATCGATTTTTCGGTGCTCTCGCTGCTGGCGCACAACCCAGGCGCCACCTCGCGCCAGCTGTGCAACGCGCTCGATATTCTTCCGCCCAACCTGGTGAGCCTGGTGGCCACACTGGACAGCCGCGGGCTCATCGAACGCAAGCCGCACCCGCACGACGGCCGTGCCGTCGGCTTGCATCTCACCGAGGCGGGCGACAAGCTGATTCGCGAAGCCGAGCAGACCGTGACGCAGCTGGAGGCCGATGCCAGTGCCCGGCTCACGGCGCGTGAGCGCGAAACCCTGATCCGGCTGCTGCAGAAGATCTACCTGTAGCCGCCCGCCCCCAGAGGAGGTCTGCCCAGAGGAGGTCTGGCTAGAGGCCGCGCTCCACCATGTCGATCAGGCGCTGTCCAAGCGCGTGGGCCGCTTCGGCGCCGATGCCCTTCAGCGGCCCGTCGATGATCAGCAGTGCCAGCCCGTGCACGGCCGACCAGGCCAGGTACTCGGCATCAGGCCGGCGCGAAGCCTCGAGCGCGCCCGCCTCCACGAGCCGGTCGATCGCGGCGCCCAGCAGCTGAAAGGGACCCATCCCGCTGGCGCCCACGCTCGCCGGGCCCACCTCGCCTTCGGCATCTTCCGACGACACCACGAAAGCCGTGCGAAAGAGCCCCGGCTCGGCCTGCGCGAAACGCAGGTAGGCCGTGCCGATGGCCCGCACCTGCGCCCGCGCAAAGTCCAGGGGCGGCTGTTCGCGGGGCAGCACCGCCAGTTCCTTTTCCATGGAGACTGCAGCCGCCGAGAGCGCGGCCGCCCGCACCGCCAGCAGCAGTTCCCGCCGGCTTGCAAAGTGCCGGTACGCCGCGTTGGGCACCACGCCCGCGCGCCGCGTCACCTCGCGCAGCGCCACCGCGTCGGGGCCGCCGTCGCGGGCCAGTTCAATGCCCGCCTCGAGCAACGCGCGCCGCAAGTCGCCGTGCCGGTAGGTGCTGCGGGCAGCGGGCGGAACGGGGCCTGGCGGAATGACGGGGGGGCTCATCGGAATCTCCATGTGGACAGTGTCCATTATGTCTGCTATTCTTTGTGGACGGTGTACACAAACTAAGTATTCCGTATTCGCGCAGGTCTTCTGCGCACCCTTTCACCCTCAGTCCAAGGAACCGCCATGAAAGTCCAGTCTTACCTGTCATTCGAAGGCCGTTGCGACGAAGCAATCGCGTTCTACAAGAAGGCGCTGGGCGCCGAAGTCGTACAGCTCATGCGCTACAGCGACGCGCCGGAAATGCCGGCGGCCGAAGCCGAGGCAGGTTGCCCCGGCGCCACGCCTGCTGCCGACAAGGTGATGCACGCCGTGGTGCGCATCGGCGAAACCGAGCTGATGGCTTCCGACGGACGGTGTTCCGGCCAAGCGGAATTCAAGGGCATCATGCTCGCCCTCAGCGCCGGCACAGATGCCGAGGCGCGCCAGTGGTTCGATGCGCTGGCCGACGGCGGGCAGGTGATGCAGCCGCTGACGCCGACCTTTTTCAGCTCCAGCTTCGGCATGCTCACCGACCGCTTCGGCATCGGCTGGCTGCTGGTGGTGCACGCCGGCCAGTAATCGATTACCGCGGCGGTGCCTCCCGACCCCGCATCAGGAACATCTTCATGCTCAAGAAAATTGCCCTCGTCATCCTCGCGCTGGTCGCGATCGTGCTCATCTACGCCGCGACCCGGCCCGGCGCCTTCCGGGTCGAACGCACGGCGCGCATCGCCGCGCCGGCCGAGAAGATCTTTCCGCTGATCAACGACTTTCACCGCTGGGGCGAATGGTCGCCCTACGAGAAGCTGGACCCGGGCATGAAGCGCACCTTTGGCGGCGCACCCGCCGGCAAGGGCGCAACCTACGCGTGGGAAGGCAACGACAAGGCGGGCGCGGGCCGCATGGAAATCGTCGAGTCGGCGCCCTCTTCGAAGATCGCGATCAAGCTCGATTTCACCAAGCCCTTCGAAGCCCGCAACATGGCCGAGTTCACGCTGCAGCCGCAGGACGGCGCCACACAGGTGACCTGGGCCATGCACGGCCCGAGTCCCTACATCGCCAAGCTCATGGGCATCTTCTTCAACATGGACCAGATGATCGGCAAGGACTTCGAGACCGGCCTTGCCAACCTCAAGACGGCCTCTGAAAAATAACCCCGAAAGGAAACAACCATGTCTCCCATCCACGCCTACCTCACGTTCGACGGCAACGCAGCCGAAGCCATGCGCTTCTACGAGAAGACGCTCGGCGGCACCATGCAGATGATGATGACCATCGGCGAAGCGCCCGGCACCGAGCAGATGCCGGCCGACGCCAAGAAGCGGATCATGCATGCCTCCCTTGCCTATGGCGACGGCATGCTCATGGCCTCCGACACCATGCCCGGCCAGACCTACGAAGGCATGAAGGGATTCGGCGTTGCGCTGACCCTCGACACCGTCGCCGAAGCGCGCCGCGTGTTCGACGCTTTCGCCGAGGGCGGCACTGTCTCGATGCCCTTCGAGAAAACGTTCTGGGTCGAGGGCTTCGGCATGGTGACCGACCGCTTCGGCACGCCGTGGCTCATCAACGGCGGCAAGCCGCTGGTCTGAACCCACCCCACTCGCAACCTGCTGCAGGGAATCACTCTCCATGACCGACACACTCGACAACAACCGGAAGCGCTGGCTCGCATTGATGGTGCTGTGCCTTGGCGTGCTGATGATCGTGCTCGACACCACGATCGTGAACGTGGCGCTGCCTTCCATTCGCACCGACCTGGGCTTTACCGAAACCTCGCTGGTCTGGGTGGTGAATGCCTACATGCTCACCTTCGGCGGCTTCCTGCTGCTGGGCGGGCGGCTCGGCGACCTGTACGGCCATCGCAGGCTCTTTCTCATCGGCCTCGTGCTGTTCACGCTCGCATCGCTCGCCTGCGGCCTTGCCAACTCGCAGGCCCTGCTGGTGGCGGCGCGTGCGGTGCAGGGACTGGGCGGCGCGGTGGTCTCGGCCGTTTCGCTCTCGCTCATCATGAATCTGTTCACCGAACCGGCCGACCGCGCGAAGGCAATGGGTGTGTACGGCTTTGTCTGCGCGGGCGGCGGCAGCATCGGCGTGCTGCTGGGCGGGCTGCTCACGAGTTCGCTGAGCTGGCACTGGATCTTCCTGGTGAACCTGCCGATCGGCGTGGCGGTGTATGCGCTGTGCGTGGCGCTGTTGCCCAACGCGCGCGGCCAGGCGCACGGCGAAAAGCTCGACGTGGCGGGCGCCGTCACCGTCACGCTGTCGCTCATGCTCGCGGTCTACGGCGTGGTCAACGGCAACGAGGCCGGCTGGGGCTCCACGCAAACGCTGGGCCTGCTCGGGGCAGCGGTGGTGCTGCTTGCGATCTTCATCACGATCGAGGCGCGCGTGCAGCATCCGCTGATGCCGCTGGGCCTCTTTCGCCTGCGCAGCGTGTCGGTTGCCAACGTGGTGGGGGTGCTGTGGGCGGCGGCCATGTTCGCGTGGTTCTTCATCTCGGCGCTGTACATGCAGCTGGTGCTGAACTACACGCCAATGCAGATCGGCCTTGCCTTCCTGCCGGCCAACATCATCATGGCGGTGTTCTCGCTCGGCCTCTCGGCCAAGCTGGTCATGCGCTTCGGCATCCGCAAGCCGCTTGCGGCCGGGCTGTGGCTCGCGGCCATCGGCCTTGCGCTCTTTGCGCGTGCGCCCGTCAACGGCAGCTTTGCCGTAGACGTGTTGCCCGGGATGATGCTGCTCGGCCTGGGCGCCGGCATGGCGTTCAACCCGGTGCTGCTCGCGGCGATGAGCGAAGTCGACCCGGCCGATTCAGGCCTGGCCTCTGGGGTGGTCAACACCGCCTTCATGATGGGCGGTGCACTCGGCTTGGCCGTGCTGGCCAGTGCGGCCGCGGCGCGCACGGACTCGATGCAGGCAGCCGGGGCGCAGTTGCCGCTTGCGCTCACAGGCGGCTACAACCTTGCGTTTCTTGTCGGCGCCGTGTTTGCGGCGCTGGCGGGTTTGATCGGCGCATTGCTGCTTCGCACTGCGCCACCGGGGCCTGCCCAGAACGACAACAACAGCAACAACAGAAACAACGAAGGGGCCGCGGCATCCGCAAGCACGGCAAACCGTGCGGCGGCGTCTTGAGGGCGCGCCAGTCCGGCGGCCCACGTTTCTTCTCTTCTTTCCGTTTCTTTCAAGGAGACTTTCAATGGCTCGCTATGTCGATGGCTTTCTGGTTCCCGTTCCCTCGAACAACGTCGAGGCGTATCGCAAGCTGGCGCGCAAGGCCGGCAAGATCTGGATGGAATACGGCGCGCTCGAATACGTGGAGTGCATTGCCGACGATGTGAAGCCCGGCAAGTTCACTTCGTTTCCGCAGAGCGTGAAGCAGAAGGCGGACGAAACCGTGGCCTTCTCGTGGATCGTCTACAAGTCGCGCAAGCACCGCGACACGGTCAACGCCAAGGTCATGGCCGATCCGCGCATTGCCGCGATGGACCCGAAGACCATGCCCTTCGATGCGAAGCGGATGATCTTCGGCGGGTTCAAGAGCATCGTCGAGTTCTGACCCTGCCACCCGGGCTCAGGCAAGAAAACCGTCGTAGACGAGCTTGAGCCCGGTCAGCAGCATGCCCAGGTACAGGAAGCGGTAGAACCATGTGGCACTGATGCGCCGCGCAATGCGAATGCCGACCCACACGCCGAGCGGTGCAAGCGGCATCAGCACCGCCGACGTGGCCAGCGTGCGCAAATCGATAAGGCCGAGCCATGCATACGGCACCCATTTGCTCAGGTTCACCACAAAGAAAAAGTAGGCCATCGTGGCCGTGAACACCACCGGCTTGAGCCGCAGCGGAATCACGTAGGCATTGATGGGCGGCCCTCCCGCATGGGCAATGAAGCTCGTGAAGCCCGACACCGCGGTGAGCGCCGCACCCGCCACACGCGAGGGCAGCGGATCGTCCGGCTTGGGCGGAAACACCAGCCGCTGCGCGAGAAACAGCAGCGTGAACACGCCGACGATGCCCGCCACCGTGGGGGCCGAAAGCGTTCGGAACAGCAGCGTACCAATCACGGTGCCGAGCAGTCCGAACGGAACAAGAAACTTGAGCAGCGCCCGGTCGAAGTCGTGCCGGAAGGCAGCGATTCCCAGCAAGTCCATCAACAGCAGCAGCGGCATCAGGATGGCCGCGGCCTGCGGCACCGTGACCGCGAGCGCCATCAGCGGCACCGCGAGCGAGCCGAAGCCGGCGCCGAACCCGCTTTTGCTGATGCCGAGCAGGAGCACCGCCGGAACGGCAACCGCATAAAAATGCGGATCGGTAATGACAGGAAAGAGCATGGGGGAGGGCGGCGCAGAAAAAAGCCCGCCGTGTTGGCGGGCGGTGCAAGCGTAGCAGGACGGTGCCTGGCTTGCAGCCCCCTTCAGGCACCTTGGGCACCTCGGGCACCTCGGGCACCTCGGGCACCTTCAGGAAAGTGTGCGTAAACGCACAGCCGCGCCGGCCGCGGCTGCGCACACTGGAACCGCAACCGTCGCATTCCGCGGCGGCATACAACTTTCTTCTTCAAGGATCTGCCATGAACACCCAGGCCGTAGCCGCCGATTCCGCGCGTGCGCCGATCGCATCTTCGCTCGCCTCTCCCTCCCCCGCCACGCTGGACGATTCCGGCAAGCTGCTGCTGCGCGTTGCCATTGGCGTGCTGGTGCTGCTGCACGGCATTTTCAAGATTTCGGCCGGCGTGGGCTTCGTGAGCGCCATGCTGGTGAAGGCCGGCCTGCCGGGCGGGCTGGCCTACCTGGTGTACGTGGGCGAGATCGTGGCGCCGGTGCTCATGATTGCCGGCTTCTGGACCCGCGCTGCCGCGGGCGTGGTGGTCATCAACATGCTTGCGGCCTTCGGCCTGGTGCACATGGCCGACCTGTTCGCCCTGACCAAGCAGGGTGGCTGGGCGCTTGAACTGCAGGGTCTGTACCTGTTCGGCGCCCTGGCCGTGGTGCTGCTGGGCGCCGGCCGCTTCAGCCTCGGCGGTCTGCGCGGCCGCTGGAACTGATTCGGTTCAACGGGTTCAGCCGGCATCCCCGCGCACTTGCGCCACCATGCGCTCGAGCCGGGCGGCGTCGGCCACCAGCAGGGCCTTGCCGTCCTTGCGCAGCACGCCGCTGCGCACCAGCACATTGAGCTCGCGCGTTACCTGCTCGCGGTTGGTGCTGATCTGGCTGGCCAGGGCCGCGTGCTTGGGCGCCGGGTCGAGCCTCGACTGGTTGCTTTCCACGCCCGCGATTCGCGCGAGCCGCAGCAGCTCGGCATGCAAGCGGTTCTGCACACCCAGCGTGCTCAGGTCGATCACGCGTTCCGACAGCTGCCGCACCAATGAAGCGAGCCGCTGCATCACGCGCTCGGCCACCACCGCTTCGTCGCGCAGCAGGGCCATGAAGGAAAGCCTGTCGAGGCTGGCGAGCACGCTGGCCTCGAGCGTGACCACATCGGCGGAGCGCGGCCCGCCGTCGATGGCGGCAATGTCGCCAAAGTGCTCGCCGGCTCCCGAATCCCTGAACGTGACCTGCCGGCCATTGGCCGAATAGGTGGTCACCCGCACCCGCCCAGAAACCAGCAGGAACACGTCGCCTTGCTGCTCGGCGCGCAGCAGCAGCGGCTTGCCGGCCTCCACGTTGTGCCACAGGCACTGCTGCGCGAGCAGGTCCAGGCGCTGGTCGGAAAGCCCCTCGAGCAAAGCGATGCGGCGCAGCGCAAGGCTGGAACGGAGAGCGGTCGAAGGAGTAGTTGGGGCCATGCCGGATGAGAGGGGCGCGCGCATTATGCTCGGGAGCCCCTTCGAACCCGTTCATGGACAGACGTTCCCCCCAAGCCCCTTCTTTGTCGATACCGCCCAGCCGGCGGAATCTACGCTGGGCGAGCGGGTTGGTGCTGATGGCCTATGTGACGGCGCATTTGCTCAACCATTCGCTCGGCATCGTCTCCTTTGCCGCGGCCGAGACGGTGCTGCGCGGCGTGCAGGTTTTCTGGCACAGCCTGCCGGGCACGCTGCTGCTGTACAGCGCCGCCGCCGTGCACCTGGCACTGGCGGTGGCCGCACTCTGGGAGCGCCGCACCCTGCGCATGCCTGCGCTCGAGGGCCTGCGCATCGTGCTGGGCTTTGCGCTACCCCTGCTGATGGCGGCCCACCTCACGGCCATGCGCGGCGCCTACCAGGCGTACGGCGTCGAGGGCTCGTATGCGCGCGTGGTGTGGGGGTTGTGGAGCCCGCCGGGCGCCGCTGCACAGCTGACGATGATGCTTGCCGCCTGGACCCACGGCTGCCTCGGCATGCATTTTGCGCTGAGGGCGCGGCCGGGCTACCGGCGCTTCTCCCATCTGCTGCTGGCCTTTGCGGTCGTGCTGCCGCTCACCGCCGCAATGGGCTTCGTCTCGATGGGGCGGGAGTTCCAATGGACCGGCGTGCCGCCTGCGGTGGCGCCAACAGCGGCCCAGGGCCGCGCGCTCGACGCCGCAGAGAGCGGCATCAAGTTCTTCTATGCATTCGGGCTGGCCGCCCTGCTCGTGGCCTTCGGAATGCGCAACTGGCTCGCGCGCCGGTCGCACGGCTCATCGGTGACGCTGCGCTACCCCGGCCGAACGGTGCAAGTGCCACGCGGCTGGAGCGTCCTCGAAGCAAGCCGCTCGCACGGCATCGACCATCTTTCGGTGTGCGGCGGCCGGGCGCGCTGCTCGACCTGCCGCGTGCGGGTGCGCGGACCCGCTGATCACATCGGCGAGCCGGGCCGCGACGAGCAGCGAACGCTGGAGCGCGTGCGTGCGCCCGGCGACGTGCGGCTGGCCTGCCAGCTGCGGCCCCATGGCGACATCGAGGTCACCCCGCTGTTCGCACCGCCGCCCAACGGCGGCCGTCCCGCGCCGGTGAGCAGCTTCGGGCGCGAGCGCGAGGTGGCTATTCTGTTTGTCGACCTGCGGCGCTGGTCGGGCTTGTCGGAACGCCAATGGCCGTTCGATCTTGCATACGTGCTCGACCGCTACTTTGCGACGGTAGGCGCGGCGGTTCGCGAAAGCGGCGGCGTGCCCAACCAGTTCATCGGCGACAGCGTGATGGCGATCTTCGGGCTCGAGACCGACCTGCCCACCGCATGCCGCCAGGCGCTGCGCGCAACCGAGCTCATCGGCGAGCGCATGGACGCCTGGAGCGAAAGCTTCGAGGCGCAATTCGGCCAGCGGCTGGACTTTGGCATGGGCCTGCACGCCGGGCGCGCGGCGGTGGGCGAAGTGGGCTACCTCGACACGACCACCTTCACCGCCATCGGCGAAGTGGTCAACACGGCAAGCCGGCTGCAGGACCATTCCAAGGCGGCCGCATCACGGCTGGTAGTTTCGCTGTTCGCGGCGCAGCAGGCCGGCCTGGCGCACGCCGCGGAGCAGGTTGACACACTGGTGGTGCGTGGGCGGTCGGAGCCGCTGTCGGTCATCTGTTCTCAGCCCGCAACAACGCCCCTGTAGTTGACAAACACGGTGGTCGCATACGCGGCTTCTTCGATGGCATAGCGCACCGGCAGAAAGCGCTCGATCACCGCGCAGTTGGTTCGCGTGTGCTCCGTTACCTCGCTGCAGGTAAACGCGGCGGCACCGCCGCTTTGCCATGTCGCCAGGCCCAAAAGCAGCGCCAACTGGTCGGCCAGATGCGGCCCCACGGCCGCCTGGCTCTTCTGGAAGTCGCGCAGTTCCCTCACCAGCGCATGCGCCACCTGCTCCGCGCTCAGCGTCTTTTCGCCGAAGGCCGTGAAAACCTCGGTCACATGCTCGTAGGCCAGCGTGGCGAGCAGCGCGTTGCCCGGCCCTTCGTTCTGCCGCGCCGTGCCCACGCGCAGTTGCTCGCCCGACCAGCCCATGGCCTTGCCCAGCGTTTCCAGCTCACGCGTGGCGATGTGCCGTGCGAGCCCCGGCGCCAGGCACTCGGCGTGGCCCGACAGCAATGCGCCGCGCTCGACCAGATCGAAGGGCTTCAGCCCGTCGGCCGACGGAACGATGGTCGCATCGACCTCGCCGCCGCCGGCGGGATAAAAGCCGCAGCGGCGCAGTACCAGTTGAAGGTCCGCGCCCAGGCGGCGCACCAGCGGCGCAAAGGCGCGCTCCAGAAAGTGGAACGGCGGCGCCATCGGGTTGTGCGTGCCGCCGCGCAGTTGCACGCGGCTTGGCGTGCCGGCCAGCAGCAGCGGTGGCAGTACCGTTTGCAGCACCAGCATGCAGCTGCCCGCGCTCGCAATCGTGAAGCTGTAGTCGCCCGCGCGCACCGGTCCGGGCACGAAGCGCAGCGATTGCGATCCGAGCTCGGCCCCTTCGACCTGCGCGCCGCTGATTTCGGCCGCCGCGTTGACGCACGCGAGATGCTGGCGCATCAGGCCCGGCTTGGCGCGGCCCGCGCGAATCTTCTCGATGGCGACGGGCTGGCCCGTTGCCACCGACAGCGCGAGGCTGGTGCGCAGGATCTGGCCTCCGCCCTCGCCTTGAGAGCCGTCGAGTTCGATCATGCGCGGCCTCCTTTCTTCACTGCGGACGCGGCCGCGTCGAAGCGCAGCACCGTCTCGCAAAGAAATGCATCGAGCCCGGTGCCATCGGCCTGCGGCAGTGGCGTGACAGGTTCGGCTGCGTTGGCCGCCAGTTCGCTTTCGATGAACGCATGAATGCCCGGCCAGCGCGGGCTGGTCGCCGCCTCGCCAGCGCGCATCTTCACTTCGAGCAGCGCGTTGATTTCGTCGATCAGCGCTGCGTCGCGCACGGGGTCGAGCGTTTTCTGCGCGAGGTCGGCAAAGCGCATCGGCGGCATGCCGGGCTGCGTGCGGATCCATCGCGCGGCCAGCAGCGGGCGCAGCACGTAAAGGTATTTCTTGTAGCGCACCTCGTCGGACTGCAGGTGCTCGCGGAAGTTCTTCTTCGCCATCGACGCGTAGTGATGCCAGCCGCGCGCGTTGGAAAACACCGCCTCGGAGAGCGCACGAAAACGCGGCATGGCCGCTTCGTCTTCGCGGTACACCACCGGCGAGCGTAGCCATTCGAGCAGCGTGGGGTTCGACTCGCGCATCAGCCCCAGCGCCTTGCGCAGGTCCCAGCCGTTGATGTCGAGATCACCGCTGATCGGCACCTCGATCACGTCCCGGCGCGGCGTGACCGTGAGGTACCACGGCAGGCGGTTGACGTAGATGAAGCGCACGTCGTAGTCGCTGTCGGGCGAGGCAAAGCCCCAGCCGCGGCTGCCGGATTCGCAGGCGAACAGCACCGTGACGTCATGGCGCGTTTCGATGTCGCGCAGGGCATCCATGATCTGCACGCGCATGGCGGGATCGATGGGGTGCGCCGAGCGCAGGAATTCTTGTTCTTTGTTGCTCATGAATAAAAACTTCTTCTTGCCGGCGGTTTTTTCAATCATCCGATCGGCCACGGGTGACAGCCACGTTGCCGGCGCTGTCGAGTTCAAAAACGTCCAGGTCGCTGGCCAGGAACGCGTGGCCGCTGTAGTGGGCCTGGGTTTCCGCCATCAGCGCCGCCATCCCTTCGTCGTTCTGGTGGCGGGGGCTCAGGTGCGTCAGCACCAGGTTGGGCACTTTGGCGGATTGCGCAAACTCGGCCACCAAGCGCGCGGAGCTGTGCATGGGCCCGGGGCCAACCTTGTCGAGCGCCTCCTGCGTGTAGGTGGCTTCGTGCACCAGCAGTTGAGCGCCTTCGCAAGCCGCGCGCAGCAGCGCAGGCTCGGAGTTGTCGCCGCCAAGCACCGCACTTGCCGTGTCGATTTGCGTCTCCGCAAAGTCGGCACTGCGCAGCACCGCGCCGTTGAAAGGTACGTCTTCGCCGTTCTGCAGCGCGCGCCATGCGGGGCCGGGCGGCAGGCCGGCGGCACGCAGCGCATCGGCCTTCAGCCGCACGCGCCGGGTTTCGACCTGCACGCGGTAGGCGTGGCTGGGCACCCGGTGCCGCAGCACATGGCGCTCAATGCGAAGGCCCGGGGCTTCGTACACCAGCGCGTCGGTTTCCAGATCGACATGCTCCACTTCGTACGGCAGATGCAGGTCCGTCAACCGGCGCGTGGCTTCGAACCACCGCCACACCGGCAGCGGCGCGATCAGCTTCAGCGGTCTGGTGCGCTTGCCCATGCCCGCGCTGGCGAGCAGGCCCGGCAAGCCGTAGCAATGATCACCGTGCACGTGCGTGATGCAGACCGCCGCCATGTCGTGCAAGGACAGCCGGGTCTGCTGCAGCCTGTGCTGCGTGCCTTCGCCGCAGTCGACAAGGAACCAGTCGGCACCGAGCACGGTCTGCACCGCAAGGCCGGAGACGTTGCGCTGGCGCGTAGGGACTCCTGAGGACGTGCCCAGGAAGGTGAGCTTCAACATTCCCGACTCCCCTCCTCGGCCCTGTGCGCCAGTGCCTTCGTCGCGGCGTCCGCTGCTTCGCGTTCCCACGTGCCATAGCTGCTTGTGCGGTTCGCTGCAAATGCCTGCAGCCGCCCGATCTGCTCGGGCCCGCCCCACTGACCCATGACTTCGATGGCGACCACGCGCAGGCTCCGCCACTTGCTTTGCAGGGCAGACTCCACTAGCGCGAGCGCGTCGGCGCCAGGCTTTTGCGTGGCGAGCGCACGCAGCCGGCCTACCTCCTCGCCCAGCAGGTTGGCGCCTTCGTTCCGAAGCGCTGCATCACGCAAGGCGCGGCGGGTCTGCCGGCATGCACGGCATCGCACGGCGTGGCTGTACACCGAGCCTTGCGCAACCTCATGCCACCACTTCTGCTGCTTTGCCGTCCACACCTCCTGGGCGCGGCAATCGCGACAAGTAAAGGCCTGGTCGAGATAGAAATCCGGCACCTCGCCGAAGGTGGTGTTGTAGTGCGCGAGCCGCGACTTGTCGGCCATGACCATGCCAGGCACGAGTCCGCCCGCCGAGAGCTGACGGGCGTCCTGCGTGCGCAGCTGCGCCTTCAGCGCGGTGGCGCGTTCGAGGCGGTGCGCCTTGATTTCGGCGCGGCGTTGCTTGTTGCTTTTCATTGTTATTTACTCGATTGCCGTTGCACACGCCCGCGCCCCTCGTCCTCGGACCAGCGCGGGCTTCTAACCCTTCACGCAAACCACCTGCTTGAGTGTGTAGACCACTTCCACCAGGTCCTTCTGCGCTTCCATCACCGCGTCGATGTCCTTGTAGGCCATCGGAATCTCGTCGATCACATCGGCGTCCTTGCGGCATTCGACACCCTCGGTCGCGGCGATCTGGTCTGCGATGGTGAAGAGCTTCTTCGCCTTGGTGCGGCTCATCTTTCGGCCCGCGCCGTGGCTGCAGCTCATGAAGCTCTCGGGGTTGCCCTTTCCGCGCACGATGTAGCTCTTGGCCCCCATGCTGCCGGGGATGATCCCGAGTTCGCCGGCCTTCGCGCTCACCGCACCCTTGCGCGTGACGAGCACGTCTTCGCCGAAGTGCGTCTCGCGGCTCACATAGTTGTGGTGGCAGTTCACCGCTTCCACATGCGCCTCGAACGGCTTGGCGATGACCTTGCGCGCGGCCGCGACCACGCGCTGCATCATCACCTCGCGGTTGGCACGCGCGAACTTCTGCGCCCAGCCCACCGCGCGCACGTAGTCGCCGAAGTACTTGGCGCCTTCTTCGAAGTACGCCAGGTCCTGGTCGGGCAGGTTGCGCTGGTGCAGTTCGGCGTCCTTCTTCGCGAGTTCGATGAAGTGCGTGCCGATGGCATTGCCCACGCCACGCGACCCCGAGTGCAGCATGAACCACACCGCGCCCGCCTCGTCGAGGCACACCTCGATGAAGTGGTTGCCGGTACCCAGCGTGCCCAGGTGCTTGTGGTTGTTGGTGTTCTTCAGGCGCGGGTAGTCCTCGCAGATCAGGTCGAACTCATCCACCAGCCTGGCCCAGGCCGCATCGGTTTCATCGGGCGGCGTTTCCCACGAGCCCTTGTCGCGGCCCATGCGCTTGGGGTTCGATCCGTGCGGCACGGCCTTCTCGATCGCAGAACGCAGCGGGCCCAGGTTGTCGGGCAGGTCGCGCGCGTTGAGCGTGGTCTTGCAGGCCATCATTCCGCAGCCGATGTCCACGCCCACCGCGGCGGGGATGATGGCCTTGAAGGTCGGGATCACCGAGCCCACGGTGGCGCCGATGCCGTAGTGCACGTCGGGCATGGCCGCGATGTGCTTGAACACGATGGGCAGGCGCGCCGCGTTCTCGAGCTGCTTCTGCGCCTCGTCTTCCACGGGCACACCGTTCGTCCACATCTTGACGGGGACGCCGTTGGCTACCTGGTGCAGTTTGTAGTTCTGTTCCATTTTCTTTTCTCTCTGACTGTCTATCTATCTATTCTTGCAACTGAATGGTGGACACGGTGGGATTCGAACCCACATCAATACGGCGACCATGGTGTTTGAGTCCGATGGCCCAGTCGACGATTGGAAACGCGCGCCAGTGGCAGACCCGTCATCGGAGCCAGCACCTGCATCCTCAACCTTGCTCGTCGACCGGCTTTCCCGCCGCATCCGGTGCTACCCGGCCTGCCGGCAATAACAACATTTTTGGCAGTGGCGCTCCCTTCTGTGCCTGCGTGCCCGCTATACAAAAAAGAGGTGACGAGGAGCGACGGGTCGTCAACTGAGCTATCTGCCGAAACAGACCGGGGTCTGGACCCGGGACCTTCATGGCCAAGACCATGACGCTCTATCCTGTAAACCCGCCTGCATTCACCTCAAAACAAAAAAGCAGCGACAAAAATCGGCGAAACAGTCGTGCTCTACCACTGAGCTACGGTCTTGCGACCGGCGGGATTCGAACCCGCGACCCCGAGCGTTGAAGGCTGTAGTTCCGCCAGCATTCGCTGCAAAAAACCTCATCCCCGTTCGGCGACCAACAATCGATGCGAGGAAGAACATGGTTGGATGTACTCGCATCTGCATTCGCCGAACGACGACGTTCAATTCATTTCGAGCCGGGCACCATGGGCCGAAACCCGCGGCGCCCTTCTCTCTTTTTCTTCTCTCAGATCGAAGTCTCTTCGATCACGCCCACCCAGTGGTCGGCGCCCAGGCCGCCCGCGGCATACACCGCCAGCAGCTTGAACACTTCGTCGCTGAAGCCGCCGATGTTCAGCACATCGCCGCGCTCCTGCGCCTGGGTGGTCGCATAGGGCTGGATGTCGATGCACACCAGCCGCGCCTTGGGGTTGCGCTGCTTGAACGCCTCCCACTCCTGCATGGTGGCCGTACCCCGGCCACGTGCACGGTCGGCCCACGATTCGTTGTCCGACACCAGCACCACCAGGTCCGCCTGCGCCTTCTCCTTGTTCAGCAGCGCCAGCGGCGCGCTGCACGAGGTACCGCCGCCGCCCACCGCCGCCAGCTTGGCTGCGTTGGTCATCACCGAATCGCGCGGATTCAGCGCGAGCGACACCACCTTCGTTTCGAAGGGCAGCACACGCGCATCCGCATTGCGGCGCAGCACGGCGGCAGCCACCAGCGCGGCCACGTCGATGCAGCGCACCGCTGTGGTCGCAGAACCGCGGTGGCCCGTCACCGGCGAGCTCATGGAGCCCGACACGTCGGGGCACACCACCACGCGGCCGTCGAACACCGGCACGTTGGCCAGTGCGAGTTCCATCGCATCCTGCAGCGCCTCTTTCACCACATGCGGCACCTCGGCGCCGGTTGCGGTGTAAGCCGCCATCAACTGGTACGGCAGCACGCGCGCCTTGGCCACTGCTTGCGGGTCACGCAGCTTGGCAGCCACCGCTTCAGCAAGACCGGGCAGCTCGAACACGCCGTGGCGCGCAAAGGTGTTCAGGTTCTGACGCACCATCTGCCACGATCCGCGCTGCGCGATCTGCGCCCAGGCCTGCGCGTCCAGTTCCAGCGCGGTCAGCATCTGGAACGGCACGTCGGGCACCGCTTGCGCACGGTCGCGCTTGAAGCGTTCGAAAGCCTGCGTCACGGGAGGCAGAGCCTCCAGCGCATACGGACGATCGATGAGCCATGCAAACCATGCGGCGCGCCAGGCTTCGGCGGGCTTGGGGTGAACCATCTTCACCACGTCGGCCAGCGAGGGCGTGTTGCCCACGGCGGCGTTCAGCAGCTGCGCCTCGGTTGCTTCGAGCAGCCATTGCTGCACGAGCTTCTTCGGACGCGTGCCGAGCGACTTGCGGCCCACCGCGCCGGAACGCAGCATCTGCACGAAGTTGCGCAGCATCTTGCCGTTGTCGACCACGCGGCCGAACACCTTGGCGAGCAGTGCCACGTCGCGCACCGCCAGCGTGGCGGCCAGCAGCGCGGGCATGTCCTTCATGTGGCCGGCGCGGCGTGCGTACACGGCCGTCTTGGCGACGAACAGCGGATCGACCTCGCGGGCGAGGGCCAGTACGGTGTCGAGTTGGTCTTGCGCCTGTGCATAGAAGGTGCTGTTGAGGCAACCGGTGGCCGCGAGCTGCGCCAGTTGGTGCTTTGGCGACAGCGCGTAGGCCGCGCCGCCCGCTTCGTTGAGCGTGTCGGCCGAAGGCAGCAGCGCGCCGCGCAGGGTCTGGAAGAGTTGAAGGTTGGCCATGTGACTTCTCCTTGTGGCGTTCTTTTTGTTCGTTCGTTTCTTGGATGTGTGATCCTTATTGCAACGGGTGTGCCAGGCAGCGGCTTCGCAACGCCAGCTGAATTCAAGTTGTTGATCTGAAACAGATTTTTCTGTTTCCTGCTGCCCGCACCAAAATTTGTCAGTCTCAAATGGACGGCGGTTCTTATAATTTTGGATAGTCATTTATCCCAAACATGAAGAAATCCACCGTCGTCATCGGCTTTCTCGGCACTCAGCTCGACGCCGGCCAAGGCACAGGCCGCTGGGAAAAGTGGCGCCCCACCGTCTCGCTCGCGCAGCACGAGGACATGGTGATCTCGCGCATGGAGCTGCTCTACACGCTCAAGCACAAGGCGCTGGCCGAAGTGGTCAAGGCCGATATCGCCACCGTCTCGCCCGAGACCACCGTCAACCTGGTGCCGCTCGACCTTGCGGACCCGTGGGATTTCGGCGAGGTGTACGCGCGCCTCTACGACTGGGCGCGCAGCTACACCTTCGACACCGAACGCGAGCAGTACTGGACGCACATCACCACCGGTACGCACGTGGCTCAGATCTGCATGTTCCTGCTGGCCGAATCGCGGGTGATTCCGGGCGTGCTTGCGCAGACCTCGCCGCCCAAGCGGCAGCGCGCGGGCAACCCGGGCGAAGTGGCGCTGATCGACCTCGACCTGTCGCGCTACGACGCGATTGCGCGGCGCTTCGACGCCGAGCAGCGCGACGCGGTGGCCTTCCTGAAGAGCGGCATCGCCACGCGCAATGCGCGCTTCAACGCGCTCATCGACGAGATCGAACGCGTGGCGGTGCGCTCGCGCGCGCCGATCTTGCTGGTGGGGCCAACCGGTGCGGGCAAATCCTTCCTGGCGCGGCGCATGTTCGAGCTGAAGCAGGCGCGGCACCAGATGACGGGACCGTTCGTGGAGGTGAATTGCGCCACGCTTCGGGGCGACGGCGCCGCATCCACCTTGTTCGGCCACAAGAAAGGCGCGTTCACCGGCGCGGCGGGCGAGCGAGCGGGCCTGCTGCGCACGGCGCACCAGGGCGCGCTGTTTCTCGATGAGATCGGCGAGCTCGGGCTCGACGAACAGGCCATGCTGCTCAAGGCCATTGAAGAGAAGCGCTTCTTTCCGGTCGGCGCCGACAAGGAAGTGGAGAGCGACTTCCAGCTCATTGCGGGCACGAACCGCGACTTGCGCAGCGACGTGGCGGCCGGTCGCTTTCGCGAAGACCTGTTCGCCCGCATCAACCTCTGGACCTACGACCTGCCGGGCCTGGCAAAGCGGCCGGAAGACATCGAGCCCAACCTCGACCACCTGCTGGCCATTCACGCGGCCGAAAACAACCGCGTGGTGCGCTTCAACGCCGAGGCCCGCGCGGCCTACCTGCGTTTTGCACAAAGCGCCGAGGCGCTGTGGTGCGGCAACTTCCGCGACCTTTCGGCCAGCGTGACGCGGCTCGCCACGCTGGCGGACGGCGGGCGCATTCCGGTCGCGCTGGTCGAAGCCGAGATTGCGCGGCTTCGGTGGCTGTGGAACCGCGAAGGCCCAGAAGGCCAAAGCGGCGGCGCTGCGGATGTGGACCTCGATGCGCTGCTGGGCGACGAGCGTGCTGCCGCCCTCGACCTGTTCGACCGGCTGCAATTGGAGGCGGTGGTGCGTGTGTGCCGTGATTCGCGCAGCCTGTCGGACGCGGGGCGCCAGCTTTTCCAAGCGTCGCGCGCGCAGCGCAGTGTGGTGAACGATGCCGACCGGCTGCGAAAGTACCTTGCCAAGCACGGCCTCGAATGGAGCCGCATTGCCGCGGGCTGAGCTATCCTCCGCCGAAATGGCGAGCGCATTGGCCGAATTCTTCGACGCCGCGCTGCAACCACGGCAACCATGAAGCACTTCGACGAAATCGCCACCCGCGAGCCGCTGGTCTTTGCGCGGCTCGTGCCTGCGCTGCGAGCCGCCTTCGCGGCCGAGGCGCAGGTGCCGCCGCGGCATGTGCACAGCATCGAGACGGCCGGCGGAAACAAGGGCACCGTGCTCATCATGCCGGCGTGGAGCGAAGCGGGGTTCCTCGGCATCAAGACCATCAACGTCTTTCCGGGCAACGGCGCGCGCGGCCTGCCCGGCCTGCATGCCACCTATGTGCTGTACGACGCGCGCACCGGAGTGCCGCTGGCAATGATGGACGGCAACGAGCTCACCGCGCGCCGCACGGCGGCCGCATCGGCGCTGGGCGCAGCATTTCTGGCGCGGGCCGATGCACGCCGGCTGCTGGTGGTGGGCACCGGCCGCATCGCCAGGCTGCTGCCCGCCGCGCATGCGAGCGTGCGGCCCATCGACGAGGTGCAGGTGTGGAATCACCGGCCCGAAGGCGCCGAGGCCCTGGCCGCGCAATGGCGCGAAGAGGGTTTGAATGCCCGCGCCGTCACCGCGCTCGAAACGGCCGTGCGGCAAGCCGACATCGTGAGTTGCGCCACTCTCGCGACCGAGCCGCTGGTGCGCGGCGAATGGCTGAGTCCGGGCTCGCACCTGGACCTGATCGGCAGCTTCACCCCCGCCATGCGCGAGGCCGATGCCCGCTGCTTTGCGGGCGCCCGCACCTTCGTCGACACCACCGAAGCATTGCAGAAAGCGGGCGACCTGCTCGACGCGATAGCGGCCGGCACGCTGCGCGCCGATGAGGTGCAGGGCACGCTTGCCGCACTCTGCCGGGGCGAGCGTACGGGCCGCACGGACAACGGCGAGCGCACCGTTTTCAAGGCGGTGGGCAGCGCGCTGGAAGACCTGACGGCCGCCACGCTGGTGTGGCGGCACGCCGAATCGACATCAGCCTAAGGCTTAAGGCCTAGAAAACCGCGGCTGTTTGCCGGGATGGATAGCCATTTACTGACAAACACATACGTCAAGCGGCTGATGGCACGCCTCTTGCGCCATGGCTAACCTGATGCCCATATTCCAGAGGCCAGCCCCATGCTCACCATTTTTCAGAAAGCCACCATCCTCAGCAAAGCAGGTTTCGAGGTTCCCGACTGCCCTGCGGAAGACTCGTCGGCAACGTCGACCAACGCGGTTTCTCAAAAGATGCACGAATGGGGCAAGGCCATCGAGACGATGTACGTAGCCTACGTGGCCGCCCGCGCAGCCAAGAGCCTGCGGGACGCCGAAGAGTCGCGCCAGACCGACATGCTGCGCCGGCTCTCCTTGACCGCCTGGGCGGCGTAAAAGTCCTTTTGCCCGTTTCGCCTTTTCGCCGGCCGCCCGGTCCGCACCAACGCTCAGCCGAAGGTAAACGCGTAGGCCTGTGCGCCCGCGTCGAGAAACTCGATCTCGAACAGCCTGTCTTTCCCGTTGGTCCCATTGGCGGACTGGCGCACCAGCTGATAGAGCTTCTGCGCATCGACCACCCCATAGCCCTGCGCGTCGGTGTCGGCGCCGTGATCCGCAAGCGGCGGCTTGCCGTCCACCAGCACCCTGAATCGCACCGGCTTGCCGTTGGCCGCGGGACCGAGCACCAGGTGCAGGTCGCGCGCCTGAAAGCGATAGGCGATGCGGCCGTTGGCACTGTTGAGCACGGCGCGCTCGGCCTCCACGGTCCAGTCGCCGGCCAGCGCCCATTGGTTGGTGCGCAGCGAAGAGGCCGCGTGGTAGACCTTTGCGTGATCTCGCACCAGGCCGCCCGGCGAGGCAAAACCGTGCGCACGCTCGTGGCCCACGTAGGTTTCGCCGGACAAGGCAGGCTCGAGGCCGGGCTGCGCCTGGGTACCCTGCCCTGATGGCGCGACCAGCCCCGCAGGGATGCGGGCCTGCCCCGCCTCGGCCAGCAGCTGCTGGATGACCTGCTCGGCCTTGTCGTAGCGGCCCTCCCCCAACTGATGGTGGCGGATGCGGCCTTCGGCATCGATGAAGTAGAACGCCGGCCAGGCATTGTTTTCGAAGGCGCGCCAGATCGCGAAGTCGTTGTCCGTGGCCACGGGAAAGCCGATGCCCAGGTCCTTGGTCGCCCTGCGCACGTTGGCCGAACGCTTCTCGAACGCGAACTCCGGCGTATGCACGCCCAGCACCACAAGGCCCGCATCCTTGTACTTCTCGGCCCATGCGTTGAGGTAGGGCAACGTGCGCAGGCAGTTGATGCACGAATAGGTCCAGAAGTCGACCAGCACCACCTTGCCGCGCAGCGCCTCGGGCGTGAGCGGCGGGGAGTTGATCCATTCGGTGGCGCCCGCCAGCGAAGGAAAGTTGCCTTCGACCTTGAGCTGGCGCGCAGGCGCGGCGGCCGTGCGGTGGTCCGACACTCGCAAGAAGCCTGCATCTTCCTGCACCGCAACCGGCTCGGCGTGCGGCGTGCCCGGCTTGATCTTGTCCACCAGCGCCTGCTCCAGCGCCGACGTGGTGCCGACCGACAGGCGTGCGAGCAAGCCCGTGTCCAGCCCCAGTGCGATGGCGCCCACGCCCACCAGCACGGCCGCGCCGGCGGCGCGCCGCACCCATTCGCCGGTGTGCAGCGACCGCTTCATGACAGAGAACACGCGCCCGCCGAACAGCAGCGCGGCCGCCAGCGACGTGCACGCACCCGCGGCATAGGCGAGCAGCAGCAGCGAGGTACCCACGCTCGCGCCATTGAGCGCCGCGCCGGTCAGGATGAGGCCGAGGATCGGGCCCGCGCACGGTGCCCAGAGCAGGCCCGTGCCCACGCCCAGCATGAGCGGCGAGAACACCGAGCCCGGCGCGGCATTGCCCTGCGTCGCGGACATGCGCACGCCCATCGCAACCAAGGGCCGGCTCATGCGGTCGGCAATGCCGGGAAACAGCAGCGTGACGCCGAACAGCGCAAGCATTGCGATGGCGGCATAGCGCCCGTATTCATTGAGCGTGACGATCCAGCCTCCGCCCACCGCTGCCAGCGTGGCAACGGCGGCAAATGCCAGCGCCATGCCCAGCAGCATCGGCAGGCCATGCGAACGAAACGGGCGGTCGGCGCGCGCGAACACGAAAGGCAGCACCGGCAGGATGCAGGGGCTCAATATGGTGAGCACGCCGCCCAGGTAGGCAATGAGGAGGATGAGCATGATCGGGGTCGTCCGTGAAAGGATGTGTTCAGTGCGCGGGCGCGGTGCCCAGCGTGAGCCGGGCCTCCAGCCCGCCTTCGGCGCGGTTGTTCAGCGTGAGCTCGGCGCCCATGGCCATGGCAAGCTGGTGCGCAATGGCCAGGCCCAGGCCGGTTCCGCCGGTGCTGCGGTTGCGCGAGCTCTCGACGCGGTAGAAGGGCTTGAGCACCGCCTCGAGCTCGTCGGGCGGAATGCCCGGTCCGTTGTCGAGCACGGCCACCACCAGCTTGCCGCCCTCGGCATGAACCTGCACGCGCACGTCGGTGCCGAACTTCAGCGCGTTGTCGATCAGGTTCATCAAGATCCTGCGCAGCGCGTTGGGTCGGCTCACGATGGGCGCGCCGGCCTTGCCTTCGAGCCGCACCTGCTGGCCCACGTCTTCATAGTCGGCCACCATGCTCTCGAGCAGCGCGTCGGCATCGATGCGCAGCGGCGGCTCGGTTGCGCCGTGCAGCGTGCGTGCGTAGGTAACGCCTTCGCGCACAAGGGAGTTCATCGCGTCCAGGTCTTGCCGGAACTTCTCGCGGTCCTGCTCGTTGTCCATCAGGTCGGTGCGAAGGCGCATGCGGGTGATGGGCGTCTGCAGGTCGTGCGAAATGGCCGCAAGGATTTCGACCCGCTCGGCCATGTAGCCCGCGATGCGCTGCTGCATGGCGTTGAAGGCGCGCGCCGCATGCGCGACTTCGCTGGGACCGTCTTCCGCGAGCGCCTGGCCTTTGAGGTCGGGGCCCAGCTCGTCGGCCGCGGCGGACAGTTGCGCAAGCGGCCGTGTGACCAGCCTCACCGCATACCAGGCGCAAACGGCCAGCACCAGCAGCTGCACGACAAGCAGCCACATCACCCAGCCCGACACAGGCATGCCCACGCGCCTGGCATGCACCACCACCGAAGACCCGTCGCCCAGCCGCACCTGAATCTGCAGCCCCTCGGGCGGCCAGGCCACCTCTCCCACCTTGACGATCTCGAACGGGCGCATCGCTTCGGTAATGGCTGCGGCAAACTGGCGCGAAGCGGGCGAGCCGGGCTCGGTACCATCCGCGCTGCCGCCCAGCACAAAGCGGTAGTTGCGCCGCTCCAGCCGGTCGAGCCAGCTTGCGCGCTCGGCCGCGGGAAGGCGGTCGAGAATGGCGACCGAACTGGCGATGTCTCGCTCGATGCCGATCATCATCAGCTCGCGAAGCGCCATGTTCCGCTCGTAGCGGATCGCGGCGAAAGTGAGCAGTTGCGCAACGGCCAGGCCCACCACGATGATCAGTGTCACGCGGTAGAACAGCGAACCCGGCAGCAGCCTGCGCCACCCCTCGGCGGCACTAGCGGCATTCGCGAGATTCGCGGCACGGGCCGTGTTCGCGGAAGGGTTCGCAGGAGTGGGCATGGGCGCTTTCTTCTATGGGCGGCGTGACCGGGTCACACCAGGTTGATGGCAACGTCGATATTGCCTCGGGTGGCCTTGGAGTATGGGCAGGTCTGGTGCGCCGCGTCGGTCAGTGCCCGTGCCACTTCGCGGTCGAGGCCCGGCAGGCTCACGTTCAGGCGCGCCTGCAAGAAATACTCGCTGCCGGCCATGCCCAGGTCGACTTCCGCGTCCACCGCCAGGTCGGGCGGCAGCGTGACTTTCATCTTGCCGGCCGCCTTGCCCATGGCCCCGATGAAGCAGGCAGACCAGCCGGCGGCAAACAGCTGTTCGGGGTTGGTGCCGGCGCCGGCGCTGCCGGGCGAAGAGAGCTTGATGTCCAGGCGGCCGTCGGAGCTGCGCGCTTCGCCGTCGCGGCCGCCCGAAGAGGTGTGGGTCTTGCCGGTGTAGAGGACTTTTTCGATGCGGGTCATGGTGATTCCTTGATGAAGGTTGACATACGTTGGTTTGCGAACGAACGGATTGTTGGGCCGCCCCTGCCCTGCCAACCCGCATTGCGTATGCCTATGTATCCGCGCAAGAAATCAACACACTACGTTTCACTGTTCGCAGCCTTCGGGCGGCGGTGACGCTACATTGCGGCTGCGGCGCCTTCCGCACCATCCTTTCCTGTTCATTGCCATGACACCCAAGACTTCCGATCACATCCTCATCGTCGACGACGACCGGGAAATCCGCGAGCTGCTCACCACCTACCTGGTGAAGAACGGTCTGCGGGTGGTCGCGGTGCCCACCGGGCGCCACATGCGCGCCGCGCTCGAAGAGTCGGGCCCGTTCGACCTGATCATTCTCGATTTGATGCTGCCCGGCGAAGACGGGCTCACGCTGTGCCGCGATCTGCGCACCGGCAAGTACAAGGCCACGCCCATCCTGATGCTGACCGCACGCAGCGAGGAGGCCGACCGCATCCTGGGCCTGGAGATGGGCGCCGACGACTACCTGGCCAAGCCCTTTTCGGCGCGCGAACTGCTCGCGAGGCTGCGCGCCGTGATGCGCCGCACCCGCATGCTGCCGCCCAACATGAATGCCGCCGAGCCGGCGCAGAAGCTGGCGTTCGGCAAGTGGGAGGTCGACACCGTGGCCCGCCACCTCATCGACGAAAGCGGCGTGATGGTGGCGCTGAGCGGCGCCGAGTACCGGCTGCTGCGCGTGTTTCTGGACCACCCGCAGAAGGTGCTGAGCCGCGACCAGTTGCTGAGCCTGACCCAGGGCCGCGAGGCCGAGCTCTTCGAGCGCTCCATCGACCTGCTCGTGAGCCGGCTGCGGCAGCGGCTGCGCGACGATGCGCGCGAGCCGCGCTACATCAAGACCGTGCGGAGCGAAGGCTACGTCCTCGCTTCGTCGGTCGAGGCGAAAGACTGACCGACGCAATGCACTGGCAGCTGGTCGGGTTGCGCACCTCGTGCGCCACCCCGCCCGCAAAAAAGAGCAGCGCAAACCAGAGCTTCTTCATTTGGCGCTCCCGACCGGCGCCGCGCCAGTAAGTGCGGCGCCAGAGGGTTCCGCAAGCAGCGCCTGGATCTTCTTCTCGGTGGCGCCGTAGCTGCCCTCTCCAAAATGCGAGTAGGCAATGCGCCCCTCCTTGTCGATCAGGTACACGGCCGGCCAATACTGGTTGTTGAAGGCCCGCCAGGTGCCGTAGCTGTTGTCCTGCGCCACGGCGTGCCTGATCTGCAGGCGCTCGATGGCGTCCTTCACGTTCTTCGTCGATTTCTCGAACGCGAACTCGGGCGTGTGCACGCCCACCACGGTCAAGCCCTTGTCCTTGTACTTCTCGTGCCACTCCTTCACGTGGGGCAGGTGGTTGAGGCAGTTGATGCAGGTGTAGGTCCAGAAGTCGACCAGCACTACCTGGCCGCGCAACGCCTCGAGCTTGAGCGGCGGCGAGTTGAGCCATGTGTCGATGTTCTGGAACTCCGGCGCGGGGCGCACCACGCCCGCGGGCGTGTCGCCGCCGAGGCGTGGCGCGGCAAACGTCAGTGCGCCCACCGACGCGGCAATGGCCGCACCGATGGCAATGAGGGAGAGCTTCATGGTGATTCCTTCGGGCGATGCGCAAGGGCGCAGTTGATGACCCGTGGATTGTTTTTCGCCCACCGGCCACACGGCCCACATTGCGTATGCCAGTGTGTCGAGACCGGGAAACCAACACACTACGTTGCACAGCGACGGTCGCCCGCGCCCGGCTTCGGAGCACCGATCACCCATGAGTCGCAGGGCTTCTCGACCCGTCGGCTTGACCTCAAGTTAGGTTGAGGAAGCACATTGCGTCGCATGAACAGTGACCAGCAACCCTCCGGCCGTCCAGGCCGCATCGAGCAGGCGCTCGAAATCCATCGAAGCATTGCCGCATGCAATGAGTACCTTGCGCGCAGCGGCGACGTTCATTCGTTGACGGCGGCATTGATGCTGCCTTGCTACCGCGTCGAGTTCGGCCGGCTGACGCTCGCGATGTCCGCCGCGGAGAAGAACGAGCTGATGTCGTTGCTCCCCGCCGGGACGCAGTGACGCGGCCTTTTCAGTCTTCGGCCGGCTCGAGCCTGACCATCAGTCGGCGTGCGCCCGGCCCTTGCGAGGCCAGCTTGTCGGCGGGATTGCGGAGGCGGCATCGGTCGATGGACAGGCAGCCGCAGCCGATGCAGTCGTCCAGCGTGTCGCGCAGCTTCTTGAGCTGGGCCATGCGCTCGTCCAATTCCGCGCGCCACGCGGCCGAAAGCCGCGCCCAGTCGGCTCGGCTGGGCGCGGCGGAGGTGGGAAGCGTGGCAAGGGCGTCGGCGATGTCGGCCAGCGCAATGCCCACGCGCTGCGCCACGCGGATGAAGGCCACGCGCCGGAGCACGTCACGTGCATAGCGGCGGTGGTTGCTCGGCGCCCGATGGCTCGCAATGAGCCCCTTCGATTCGTAGAAATGAAGGGTGGACACGGGCACCCCACTGCGCTGCGCGACCTCGCCCACCGAAAGGGTGGGCGAAAAGTCGGGCGGTTCTGCTGGCTTGGATTTCTTCATCGAGACCTCTCGATCTCGACTTTAGTTGAGGTTTTGCTTCGCGCAAAAACCCGCCTGGCGAATCAGGCCAGGCAGCAGGCCACGCAGTGGCGGTTCGTCAGACGCGTTCCAGGATCACGGCAATGCCCTGCCCCACGCCGATGCACATGGTGCATAGCGCGTAGCGGCCGCCGCCCTTGTGCAGCTGGTTGACGGCTGTTGTGGCAAGGCGTGCGCCGCTGGCACCCAGCGGGTGGCCGAGCGCAATGGCGCCGCCGTTGATGTTGACGCGTGCGTCGTCGTCCTTCAGGCCGAGCAGGCGCAGCACGGCAAGGCCCTGGGCTGCGAAGGCTTCGTTGAGTTCGATGACGTCGATCTGGTCGAGCTTGAGGCCGGTGAGCGCCAGCACCTTCTGCGTGGCGGGTGCGGGGCCAATGCCCATGATGCGCGGCGCAACGCCGGCCGTCGCCATGCCGACCACGCGGGCACGAGGCGTGAGGCCGTGCTTGGCGGCGCTGGCTTCGTCGGCCAGCAGCAGCGCGCAGGCGCCGTCGTTCACGCCGCTGGCGTTGCCCGCGGTCACGGTGCCGTCGGGGCGCACCACACCCTTGAGCTTGGCGAGCGATTCCATGCTGGTTTCACGCGGATGCTCGTCCTTGTTGACGATGATCGCATCGCCCTTTTTCTGCGGCACGGTCACGGGCACGATCTCGGCGTCGAAGAAGCCGGACTTCTGCGATGCAACGGCGCGCAGCTGCGAGTTGAGCGCCATCAGGTCTTGCGCCTCGCGCTCGATCTTGTAGTCGGTGGCCACGTTCTCGGCCGTTTCGGGCATGGAGTCGACGCCGTACTGCGCCTTCATGAGCTTGTTGACGAAGCGCCAGCCGATGGTGGTGTCGTACACCGCGTTGTTGCGACTGAACGCACTTTCGGCCTTGGGCATGACAAACGGTGCGCGGCTCATGCTTTCCACGCCGCCTGCAATCATGAGGCCGGCTTCGCCCGCGCGGATGGCGCGCGCCGCGGTGCCCACGGCATCGAGGCCGGAGCCGCACAGGCGGTTGATGGTGGCGCCGCCGAGCTCGATCGGCAGGCCCGCCAGCAGCGCCGACATGCGCGCGACGTTGCGGTTGTCTTCGCCGGCCTGGTTGGCGCAGCCGTAGAGCACGTCGCTCACGGCTTGCCAGTCGACGTTCTTGTTGCGTTCCATCAGCGCCTTGAGGGGCACGGCGCCCAGGTCGTCGGTGCGCACGCTGCTGAGCGAACCGCCGTAGCGGCCGAAGGGTGTGCGAACGGCGTCGCAGATGAAGGCTTGGTTGGTCATGTCTTTTGTCTCAAAAGTGAATGAATCCGCTTCAGGCGGCAATGGGAAGGCCCACGAGCTTCTCGAGTTCTTCGCGGCTGAGGCCATCGACCAGGTCGACGAGCTTCAGGCCCTCTGGCGTGCATTCGAGCGTAGCAAGGTCGGAATACACCCGCTTCACGCAGCCGATGCCGGTGAGCGGATAGGTGCATTCCTGCACCAGCTTGCTTGCGCCCTGCTTGGTGAGCAGGTCCATCATTACCCAGGTCTGCTTGGCGCCGATGGCCAGGTCCATGGCCCCGCCCACGGCGGGAATGGCGTCTTTCTCGCCGGTGTGCCAGTTGGCAAGGTCGCCCGTGGCCGACACCTGGAAGGCGCCGAGCACGCAAATATCGAGATGGCCGCCGCGCATCATCGCGAAGCTGTCGGCATGGTGAAAGAACGAGCCGCCCGGCAGCAGCGTCACGGGCTGCTTGCCGGCGTTGATGAGGTCGTAGTCTTCTTCGCCGGCCGCGGGCGCGGGGCCCATGCCGAGAATGCCGTTCTCGCTTTGCAGGATGACCTCGCGGCCCGCTGGCAGGTGGTTGGCCACGAGCGTGGGCTGGCCGATGCCCAGGTTGACGACGGCGCCGTCGAAAATGTCCTGCGCCACGCGGGCGGCGAGCTGGTCCTTGGTCCGACGTTGGTAAGTGCTGCTCATGTTCATGCCGCCTTCTTGAAACCGCCGGCTTGCGTTGCCACGCGTTCGATGCGCACCACCTGGTGCACGAAGATGCCCGGGGTCACGATGGTCTCGGGGTCGAGCGTGCCGAGTTCGGCAATGTCGTGCACGGTGGCAATGGTCTTCTTCGAAGCCATGGCCATCACCGGGCCGAAATTGCGCGCGGCCTTGCGGTAGACCAGGTTGCCCCAGCGGTCGCCGCGCTCGGCCTTGATGAGCGCCACGTCGCCGTGGATGGGGTACTCGAGCACGTATTGCTTGCCGTCTATCTCGCGCGTTTCGCGGTCACCCGCGAGTTGCGTGCCGTAGCCCGTGGGGCAGAAGAAGGCGCCAATGCCGGCGCCCGCCGCGCGAATGCGCTCTGCCAGGTTGCCTTGAGGCACCAGCTCAAGCTCGAGCTTGCCGCTGCGGTAGAGCCCGTCGAACACCTGACTGTCGGCCTGGCGCGGAAAGCTGCAGATGATCTTGCGCACGCGGCCGGCCTTGAGCAGCGCGGCCAGGCCGGTTTCGCCGTTGCCGGCATTGTTGTTGACGACGGTGAGGTCCTTGGCGCCCTGCTCGACGAGGCCGTCGATGAGTTCGCCGGGAATGCCGGCGGTGCCGAAGCCGCCGATGAGAACCGTGGCGCCGTCCTGGATGCCTTCAAGGGCATCGGCGACCGAGCGCGCGATCTTGTTGATCATGAAGCCTGTCTCCGGGAGTGGGAAAAGAAACCGAACTGCCTGCGATCCGCCGAACAACCCGTCGAATTCGAGAACCGCCGATTTGTTCGTCTAAAGAACATTTGTTCGTATAATGAATTCTAAAGAGGATCACTCCACATGGCAACCCACGCTCTGAGAACCGGCTCGCCCACGGCACCCGAGGCACCCGCCCCCGGCGACAGCTACGTGCAATCGTTCGCGCGCGGCCTGCAGGTGATTCGCTCGTTCAGCGAAAGCGCCCCAAGGCAGACGCTGAGCGAGGTGGCGGCCGCGAGCGGGCTCACGCGGGCGGGCGCGCGGCGCATCCTGCTCACGCTGCAGACGCTGGGCTATGTGGTGACCGACGGCAAGCTCTTCACGCTCACGCCGCGCATCCTCGACCTGGGCTTTGCGTACCTCTCATCGATGCCCATATGGAACCGCGCGGAGCCCGTGATGGAAGCGTTGGTGCAGCAAGTGCAAGAGTCTTGCTCCGCCGCCGTGCTCGACGCGACCGACATCGTCTATGTGATGCGCGTGCCGACCAAGAAGATCATGCACATCAGCCTGGGCGTGGGCTCGCGGCTGCCGGCTTACTGCACCTCGCTAGGCAGGCTGCTGCTGGCCGACCTTGAAGACGACGAGGTGCGCGCCCGGCTCGAGGCCTCCGAGCGCGAGGCGCTCACCAAGCACACGGTGACCGACGTCGATGCGCTCATGACGAAGGTGGCGCAGGCGCGCAGGCAGCAGTGGTGCCTTGTGAACCAGGAGCTCGAGGAGGGCCTCATCTCGGTGGCCGCCCCCATCGTCGACAAGCAGGGCCGCATGGTGGCCGCGCTCAACATCAGCGGACAAGCCAACCGCACAAGCGCCAAGGTGATGCAGGAGACCATGCTCCCGGCGCTGATCGACGCCGCGAAGAAGGTCTCCCAACTGCTTTAGGTGCATCGGAGGGCGCGCTAGCCCTCCGACTGGATGCCCTTCATGATGATCACGCCGCCCAGGCGCGCCGTGTCGGAGCGCATGCGCTTGGCCAGCGCATCGGGCGTGCCCGGCTGAGCTTGCCAGCCTGTCTTGAGCAGCGCCTGGCTCACGTCGGGCGAGCTGGTCACCTCGACCAGCGCTGCATTGAGCTTGGCAACCGCAGCCGGCTTCATGCCTGCGGGCGCGGCCAGCGCGGTCCAGATCTCCAGGTCGGCGCCGCGCACGTCGGCGTCGCGGATGGTGGGCAGGTCGCCGGCCAGCGGGCTGCGCTCGGGCGACGTCACGCCAATGGCCTTGATCTTTCCGGACTTCACATGCGGCAGTGCCAGGCCGGGCGGCAGCAGCGCCAGCTGGATCTCGCCGGCCAGCAGGCCTGCAATGACCTGCGGGTTGCCGGTGTAGGGCTTGTGCTGCGCAGTAATGGCGGCGCGGCTCTTGATGAGCTCCATGCCCAAATGGCCCACCGTGCCCACGCCGGGCGTGCCGTACTTGCCGGTGCTGCTCAGGTTGCGCGTCCACAGCAGCAGGTCGGCCGCGGTCTTGCCGGGCGCATTGCCCGAAACCACCAGCACCAGCGGCGCGGTGCCGATCATGCCGACCGGCAGGAAGTCTTTCTCCGGATCGAAGCTGAGCTTGGGATTGAGCAGCTTCGCAATGGTGAGGTTGCCGTTGATCAACGCACCGATGGTGTGGTCGTCGGTGGCCTTGGCCACCTGGTCGGCCACGAGGTTGCCGCTGGCGCCGGGCTTGTTCTCGACCGTGACCGGCTGGCGCAGGATCTTCGACAGCGGCTCCGCAATGGCGCGCGCCGCAAGGTCGGGCGATGCGCCGGCGGGAAAGCCCACGAGGATGTGAACCGGCTTGGTAGGCCATGCGTCGCCGCCGGCCGCGCCGGCTGCGGCGCGCTGCTGCGCCAAGGAACCCGGCGCAAAAAGCGACGCGGCAAATGCTGCTGCGCCGCTTTCCAGCAAGCGGCGTTTGGTGATCTTCAAGGTGGCTCCAGAGAGTGAGGAACTGGGAGATTGCTGACAATCTGCTTACACAACGTTACATGATCAGGCTGCGTTACGCAAGTCGATGCGTATTCATCGATGTGGCCTTGCAAATGACCCCTTGACAGCCCGGGCTTTCGCGCATTGGCCCTCGGTGTTGCCGATGTATCCGCAAGTTAACTGCACACATACAATTCCTGCCGCATCTCTTCCTTACCCTCCTGCGAGGTCTCGTCCGCAATGCCCAAGAGCCCCCACCCGCGCGCCCGTTTCAGCTTTTCCCCTGCCGTGCGCGTACTGCTCCTGGCAAGCGCCTGCGGCATGGCATTGCCTGCACTCGCCGCGGCGGAGCACGACGAAGTCGACCGGCTCATGCAAGCCGGCAAGCTCGACGAAGCCATGGGCCGCGCCGACGCGTTCCTGAAGGACAAGCCGAAAGATCCACAGATGCGCTTTCTCAAGGGCGTGATCCAGCTCGACACCGGCAAGCGCGCCGAAGCCATTGCGGCCTTTACGCAACTCACGCAGGACGCACCCGAGCTGCCCGAGCCGTACAACAACCTTGCGGTGATCTACGCAAGCCAGAACCAGTTCGACAAGGCACGCAGCGCGCTCGAAAGTGCGATTCGCACCAACCCGAGCTATGCCACGGCGCAAGAGAACCTGGGCGACGTGTATGCGCGGCTGGCCAGCCAGGCCTACAGCAAGGCGTTGCAGCTCGACCAGAACAATACGGCGGTGCAGCCCAAGCTCGCGGTAATCCGCACCTTGTTCACTCCGGCGCCGGCTGGCGGCAAGCCGGCCGCAACGGCGGCGGCGGCAACGTCCGCCGTTGCGGCAACGCCCGCCGTTGTGGCAAAGGCACCCGTTGCGCCCGCCCCCGCCCCCGCACCCGTTCCGGTGCCGGCACCTGCGCCCGCTCCGGTCGCCAAGGCGGCGGCTCCCGCTCCGGCACCCGCCGTGGTCGCAAAGGCACCCGAAGCATCTGCGCCGCCTGCCTCTGCATCCGCACCCACGCCAGCCCCCGCGTCGGCAGCGGCCTCCGCCACCTCCGCAGCCGAAGTCGAATCTGCAGTTCGCGGCTGGGCCGCCGCATGGGCGGGCAAGGACATGGAGCGCTATCTCGCCGCCTACGGCCCCGACTTCAATCCAGGCGGCGGACAAAGCCGCAAGAGCTGGGAAGAGGAGCGCCGGGCGCGCATCGTGGGCAAGTCGAGCATCAGCGTGAACATCGAAAACCTGGTGATCGCCGTCAACGGGCAAGCCGCAACGGCCAAGTTCCGCCAGGTCTACCGGGCCGACAGCCTCAACATTTCGAGCCGCAAGACACTGGAGCTGCAGCGCTCCGGCAACCAATGGCAAATCCGCAAGGAAAGCGTCGGCGGATAGTGGCGGAGATCGTCCGGCGCGCCCGGCCACAGAACCTTCCGACGCAACGCGGCAGAAGCCGGCTTGCTGCAATCCTGGCGGCATCGGCCCTGCTGATGGCCGCGCCCGGCGCAGCCAACGCCTCGGCCCAGTCCGTGCATGGCAGCAAGGCCAAGGCGGGCAGCAGCCGCGCGGCACAACATGGCGCCAGCAAGGAAGCGAAAGCCAAGTCGAAGCAAGCCCCTGCTGCGGCAACCCGAACCGCCGCCGGCAAGTCTGCGCAACGTGGAACGGCTGCGTCTTCACCGGCCGCCATCCAGGAAGCCAGCGGCGCCGAGGCCCGCCTGATTGCCGTCTACGAGCTGTTCGGCCGCGGCCAGCCCCGGCCCGCACTGGCAAAGGCGCGCGAGCTGGTGCGCGACTATCCCAACTTTCAGCTCGCCCAACTCGTCTACGCCGACCTGCTCGCAACGCAGGTTCCGCCAGGGCACGCCTTCTCCGACGCAGGCGTCGCCCGCTTGCGCAGCGATCCGGCCATGGCCGACCTGCGCGAGGAATCTCGCCGGCGCCTGCAGGCGCTGCGCGAAAGGCCGCCGGCGGGCACCGTGCCGTCGCAGTTCCTGGCGCTGTCCACGCGCAGCCGCTATGCCATTGCAATCGACGCCTCGCGCTCGCGGCTGTACCTGCTCGAGAACTCCGACAAGGGGCTGCAGCTGGTGGCCGACTACTACATCTCGGTCGGCAAGTCAGGGATCGACAAGGCCACCGAAGGCGATGCACGCACGCCGCTGGGGGTGTACTACATCACCAGCAGCCTCGATCCCAAGTCGCTGCGCGACTTCTACGGCGCCGGCGCGCTTCCCATCAACTACCCCAACCCCTACGACGTGCGGCGCGGCAAGACCGGCGGCGGCATCTGGCTGCACGGAACCCCGTCGCAGCAGTTTGCCCGCGCGCCGCAGGCAAGCGACGGTTGCGTGGTCATGGCCAACCCCGACCTGAAGCAACTGCTGCGCAAGGTGCAAATCGGCGCCACGCCGGTGGTCACGGCGCGCAGCCTGCAATGGATCTCACCGCCGCAGGCCGAAAAAGAAGCCCGCACATTCACCAGCACCATCGCAGCCTGGAAAGAGGCGCGAGCCAGCGGCAACGAAACATTGCTGAAAAAGTTCTATTTGCCCGATTTCCAGCGCAATAGTAATAAGAAATCCCTCGAGGGATTTGCAGTTCTCCGCGATGAGGTGGAATACGCCCAGGGCAAGCGTGTCCAGTTCAAGGATGTTTCCTATCTGCATTGGCGCGACGGCGACGACACCATGGTCACCACCTTCGGCGAAGTATTCGACGGCGAAAAAAGCGGGCGCACGCGCCGCCAATACTGGCTTCGGCAAGCTGGCGATTGGAAGCTTTTTTACGAAGAAGTCTTGAGCTAAGCCTCGCTGCGGCCCTCCTGCCAGTGGGGTTGCACCCCCAAAAATGTGACTTTTTCCCTAGATAAAGCACCAATCTTCGGTGTTACATCTAGCATCACTTCGCGGTAGTTACGTAACACGCCACCCATTTGTTGTCGTAACAAGCCGCTTTTGCACGTTCCGTGCGCCCGTAACGCACGTCCCACATTCATGGGATACGGCAGAGCTCCTACAGAGGGAAGAATGCGCCACAGGAGGCACCGCTTCCCCGGGAGCCGTGACTTTCACGACCGAGGCAAGAGGCTGGCCGCGATCGTGCTTATCCAACCTTGCTAGCACATGAAACACGCTCCTTCGCGGGTTCACCTCCTTGATACACGGAGTTACGCTGTATAACATTCACATTGCCTGCCCTTAGGTAACTTTTTAAAAAGGTGAATCATGTTTAATTCAATTACTCGTTTTTTGCGTGATGAAGAAGGCGCTACCGCAATTGAATACGGAATCATTGCGGGATTGATCTCGGTTGTGATGATCACGGCCATTACCGGCGATGGCGGAATTGGCGAAAGCCTGGGAACCATCTGGCAGGGCATCAGGACGGCCATTACCCCTGCTGCCGCCTGAAACGCAATGCCGGCAATGACATCGGCTTATTTGATGTGGTTGCTCTTCATTGCCGCCTATGACTTCAGGCAGCGGCGCGTTCCCAACTGGCTTGTGCTCGCAGGGGCCTCACTGGCTCTTGCGGCACTGGCAACAGGAACCGGTCCCATCGGGCAAGACTGGACTGCCGCACTGCTCGGCGCCGGACTCGCTTTCGGATTCCTGCTGTTTTTTTATGCACTCCGGGTCATGGGAGCCGGCGACGTGAAGTTCGCTGGAGCTCTCGGCCTGTGGGTAGGCCTTTCGGCCCTGCCCTCCATCTGGCTCATCGGCAGCCTTCTTGCCGGCCTTCACGCCGCGCTCGGGCTGGCTCTGCGGCGCTGGCCCATTGCTCCCCGGCTTTCGCTCGTGCTTTTCGGACCGTCGTCTTCGGCACAGGGCCAGCACTCGCCGGCGCGGGCCCGGTTTATTCCCTATGCGGCCTACCTTTCGATGGCCGCCGCGGTGTGGATGGTTTGGGGTCGACAGAGCTGATCGCTCCGTCACCACGAGTTGTTCATCAATGACTCTCGAATTGCTCCCTTCCTGACCAGCCGCCCATGATCAATCTCACCAAAATCATCGCCGCCGTCCTCGTGCTCCTGGCCCTCGCGCTCGGCGGCTATGCATGGCTGCTCAGCCGGCAGCCGCCGCCTCCTGTCGTGGCGGCCCCTTCCGCGGCTGCAGCCGGCAAGACCGCGCAGGCGCAGACCTTCCGGGTGGTCGTGGCCGCCAAGCCGCTGCCCGCGGGCCGCGCGATCCCGCCCGATGCACTCCGCGTCGAGCGACTGACGATCAACCCTGCGGGCGCCTTCCAGGAGACGGCGCCGCTTGCCGGCCGTGTTCCCGTCATCGACCTGGGCGAGGGCACGCCGCTCGTCGAAGGGCAACTCGTTTCCGGCCTGGCCCTGCGCGTGGGCGAAGGCGAACGCGCAGTGGCCATCAAGGCCGACGAAGTGATGGGTGTGGGCCACAAGGTCAGGCCCGGCGACTTCGTCGATGTGTTCCTGATGCTGAAGTCCGACGGCAAGGACGTCGACCGCAGTCAGGCGCGCCTGCTCCTGTCGCGCAAGCGCGTGCTGGCCTACGGCGGCGCCTCCATCGACGGCATGGCTTCGGGCATGGACAAGAACGGTTCGGCCCAGCAACAGCAGCAGCAACAGGCTTCGCGTGCCGAGGCCGCGCGGACCGCCGTGCTGGCAGTGCCGGTCGACGACATCAACCGGCTGACGATTGCCGAATACAGCGGCCGTCTGCTCCTGGCCTTGCGCAACCCCACCGACATGTCGGAGCCCGACCCGAAGCTTTTTGCCGAACTGCCCACCGCCCTGCAGCCGGTGCCGCCAAAGGCCGGCGAAGCACGCAGGCCGCCGCTCGAAGGCCTGGACCGCGCCCAGGCCGGCGTGATTGCGGCCGACTTCGTCACGGGCGGCAAGCCAGTCAATTTGCGCGTGCCTGCCGCAGCAGCAGTGGCAGCAGCGCCCGCCGCAAACGCGCCCGCCCGCACCGGCGGCTCCCGCGGCGGACTGCAGGTCGAGGTCATTCGCGGCGACCGCAGCGAAACCATCAACTACTGATCAGCAACCAGTGGCACGCACATGCAAGCCACTCACAAGAAAAACACCATGACGATCGCCCACTGCGCGAGAACACCCGGCACGGCCCGCCCCCTGCGCCCGACCCTTGCGGTGCTGTGCCTGCTGGCATCGGTCGTCTGGCCGGCGGCACAGGCAGCGGCAGCCGATGCAGAGGCAACGCCTGCGCACGCCGCGCTCCAGCTGCGCATCGACGCGGGCACGCAAAAAGAATTGCTGATCGGCAAGGGCATCGAGCGCATGGCCATCGCCGACGAAACCGTGGCGGGCGTTGCACTCACCCGCCAATCGCCCAACTTGCCGGCGGCGCGCCTGATCATCACCGGCAAGGCGGCGGGCCGCACCACCCTCATGATCTGGGAAAAGGGCCAAGCCAACGCAACCGTCTATGCGCTCGAGGTACGGCGCCGCGCCTCCACGCTTGCCGGCTCGCTCAACAGCATGGAGGCTCACCAGGAAGCACGCGACGCAGCCATGTCGTCCGGCGGAGAAAAATCGACGCTGGTCGATCGCTCCGTGGTCAACGTGCGCAGCAACACCGTGCAGGTCGAGGTCAAGATCGTCGAGTTCAACCGCAGCGTGCTCAAGCAGGCCGGCCTCAACATCTTCAGCACGCGCGCCAATTCAAATGGCTTCAGCTTCGGCGTCCTCACCCCGTCGTCGCTGCGTTCGGCCTCGTTCGGACCCGACGGGGCCATTGCGGCCGACATCAGCAATCCGCTCGCGCAGGCATTCAGCCTTCTCTTCAACTTCGGCAGGGCCGGCATTGGGCTGAACGTGGGTTTTCTCGAGGGCAACGGCATGGCGCGCGTGCTCGCCGAGCCCACGCTGGTGGCGCTGTCGGGGCAGAGCGCAAGCTTTCTGGCGGGTGGCGAACTGCCCGTGCCGGCACCCCAGGGCCTGGGCACCACGAGCATCGAATACAAGCCCTTCGGCATCGGCCTCACCCTGACGCCCACCGTGCTGTCGAACGACCGCATCGTGCTCAAGGTGGCACCGGAAGCCAGCGACCTGGACTACACCAACTCGCTCAGCATCGGCGGCGTGGCCGTACCCGCCATTAGCACGCGGCGCGCCGACACCACGGTCGAACTCGGCGACGGCGAGAGCTTCATCATCGGCGGCCTCGTGAGCCGCACCACCACTTCAAACGCAGACAAGGTTCCGCTGCTTGGCGACATTCCGGTGCTCGGAACCTTCTTCAAGCAAAACAAGTACCAGATGAACGAGAAGGAACTGGTGATCCTCGTCACGCCGCACCTGGTCAAGCCCATTGCGCGCGGCACCGATCTCGGCCCATACCTCCCCGGCGGCGCCGAGCAGCGCGACGGGCCCGTCTGGCGGGCGCATCTTCTGGGGCCGGCTTCGGGCACCACTGTTCCGGGCTTCTCACGTTGACTGAAACAAACCCCACAGATCCGGTGGCAGACGCCATGAACGCTCCCCGCGACAGCCTCCCTGAAACCGGTGCGGAGACCTATCTCTTCGCATCGCCGAACAGCAGCCACATCACCTGGCTGACCGACGCGCTCGCCCAGCTGGGCACCGTGGTCAACCTTCCTGCCGAGCCCAAGTCGCTGGACGAGCGCATGGCCATGCTCGGCCCGGCGGCAGTCTTTCTCGATTTTTCAGGCGGCCATGCCGCGGCGGCAAGCGAGCTGCACCAGCGCCTCAAGCGCGAATGGCCGACGCTGCCGGTGCTGGCCACGGGCGTATCGGCCGAGCCCGCCTCGATGCTTGCCGCGTTGCGCGCCGGCGTGGACGACTTCGTGGACATGGGCGCGCCGCCGGCGGATGCGATCAGCACACTCCGCAAGCTTCTTGACCGCCAAAACAGCCTGCCGGGCCGCACACGCGGACGCACGCTCGCCCTGCTCGGCGCGCGCGCGGGCATCGGCGTGACCACGCTCGCAGCCAGCCTGTCGCTGGTGCTGAAAGATCAGCTCTGCCAGGCGGCGACGCTTCCTGCCCGCGCACGCAATACGCGCGGCGGCGTTGCGCTGCTCGACCTCGGGCTTCCGGCGCGCGACGGGCTGCTTTATCTCGACACGCAAAGCGGCTTCAGCTTTGTAGACGGTGTGCGCAACCTGCGCCGTCTCGACCAGACGCTGCTGCACACCGCGCTTGCCCATCACGCAAGCGGCGTCGCGGTGCTTCCGCTGCCCGCGAGCCTTGCGCAAGTGCGCGAAATCTCGCATGCGGATTCAGTGGCGCTGATCAAGCGGCTCGGCGATTTCTTCGACTTCCAGATTGCCGACCTCGGGGGTTTTTCGACCCTCGACTTCGTCGCGCAGACGGTAAAGGCGGCGCCGCGCAGCTGGGTCGTGTGCGACCAGAGCATCGGCGCCATCGTTTCGACGGCAACCATGCTCAAGGAGCTGCGCACGCGCGGCGTCGAAACCGAGCGGCTGGCACTTGTGGTCAACAAGTTCGACAGCCACGTGGACCTTTCGGCCAAGGACATTGCCGACCGGCTCGAGCTCCCGCTGCACCACGTGGTGCCGGCGCGCAGCGCGCAACTGCTTTCGGCGGCAAGCCGCGGCGAAATGCTGGTGCGCACGGCGCGCGGCGACGCCTATTCGCAGGCCGTGGCCGAGCTGGCGCGCGGCCTGCACCAGGAGTTCATTTGCGGCACGGGCCAGCCACCGGCCAAGGAATCCCGCTGGGCGGCGCGCATGCCGCGGGTGCCGCGGCTTGCCGGCCTCTGGAAAAGCTCTAGTGAAGGTTGAAACGCCCCATGTCCAACGATCTCGAATTTGCCGACGACGACCAGGCGTTCATCAACTCGCAGCAGTTCCAGGATATCAAGAGCTGGACGCATGACCACCTGCTGAGCCGCATCGAAGAACTCGGCGCGGAGTTCGGCCGCTGGTCGCGCGCCTCCATCCAGCAGTTTGTCGAACTCGAGGTCGACAGCTTCGTGCGGCTGCGCCGCGTGCCCATCAACGACCGCGAGATGCAGCTCATCTCCGACGCGCTGACCAAGGAGCTCGCGGGCTTCGGGCCGCTGGAAGACCTGCTCAACGATCCGGCGGTCGAAGACATCCTGATCAACGGCTACCAGAACGTGTACGTGTCGCGCCACGGCATGCTGGAGCGCGAGACGGTGCGCTTTGCCGATGCGGAGCACGTGATGCGCATCGTGCGGCGCATCCTCGCGCCGCTCGGCCGGCGGCTGGACGAATCCAACCCGATGGTCGACGCGCGCCTGCCCGACGGCGGCCGCATCAACGTGATCATCGAGCCGCTCGCCATCGACGGCCTCTCGGTCTCGATTCGAAAGTTCCGCAAGGAGCCGCTCACGCCGGCCGACATGGTGAAGCTCGGCACCTTCGATGCGGGCATGGCGCAACTGCTCGAGATTGCGGTTCGCGCGCGCTGCAACATTCTTGTGAGCGGCGGCACCAGTTCGGGCAAGACCTCGCTGCTCAATGCGCTGGCCACCTTCATTCCGCCGCGCGAGCGCGTCATCACCATCGAGGACACGGCGGAGCTTTCGCTCGGCACCAGCCACGTGGTGCGGCTCGAAAGCCGACCGGGCGGATTCGACGGCACCGGCGTGGTGTCCATCCGCGACCTGCTGCGCAACAGCCTGCGCATGCGGCCCGACCGCATCATCGTGGGCGAGGTGCGCGGCGCCGAAGTGATCGAGATGATGCAGGCAATGAACACGGGCCACGAAGGCTCGATGGGCACCATTCACGCCAGCTCGCCGCGCGAATGCCTGTACCGCCTTGAAATGCTCGCGGGCTTTGCGGGCTACCAGGGCAGCGAAGTGAGCCTGCGCCGGCAGATTGCCAATGCCATCGATTTCATCGTGCAGATCGGGCGCCTCTCGAACGGGCAGCGCCGCATCCTCTCTCTGAGCGAAGTCACCGGCGTCAACGACAACGTGGTGGCCATGCAGGAGCTCTACCGCTACGAGCCCATCACGTCGCCCGACGGCGAGGAGCGCGACCGCTGGATATCGCTGGGCATTGCGCCGCATTCGCCCAAGATCACGCGATTTCGGCAGTCGCTGACACGCGCGGCGCAGCAAGGAGACAACAACCGTGCGTGAAATCCTGCTCGCAGTGGCCTGCGTCGCGTTGCTGCTGGCAGCCGCGGGGCTGCTGCTGTGGCAATGGGCCAAGGGCCGCCAGGCACGGCAGGCGGCCGCCCGGCACCTGAAACAACAGATCCAGGTAAGCACAGCCGCAGGCACGCCGATGCCGATGCCGGTGCGCGATCCCGCCAACGACAATCTCATGACGGGCGTGACCTCCGACCCATGGCTCAACGCCGATGCAGGCGGGCCGGTCGCGCCACCCGCCGGACTGCTTGAAAAGGCCCTGCCCGATCGGCTCACAGGCGTGATCGCCCCACGCACCGCCGCGCTGGGCGTGCTTGCCATCGTGGCAACGGCCGCACTCGCCGGCGTGTTCGGCGGATGGGTGCCGGGTGTGAGCGCGCTTGCACTGTTGACGCTTCTCGCGGCTTTCGCGGTCTGGCTCCGGCTGCAAAAGTTCCGTCGCAAGATCGTGAGCCAACTGCCGGCCTACATCGACGCCATGGTGCGGCTGATCACCATCGGCAACTCCACGCAGGCGGCTTTCCAGCTTGCCATAGCCACCACCGAGGCTCCGCTGCGCGGCCAGCTGGAGCGCTCGGCATCGCTGGTGCGCGCGGGCATGGACCTGGATCGCGCTCTGCACCAGACGGCCAGCAATGTGCGCATAGAAGAAATGTTCCTGCTGGCTTCCATTCTTGGCCTGGGCGTGCGTTACGGCGGGCGCTCCGACCTGCTGCTGGAGCGCGTGGGCAACTTCATGCGCGACCGCGAGCAAGCCGAGCACGAGCTGCTCGCCCTGTCGTCCGAAACCCGGCTTTCGGCGTGGATCCTGGGGCTGCTGCCAGTGAGCGTGGGCGTCTTCTTCATCTTCACCAATCCCGGGTACTTCATGGGCATGTGGAACGACGGAACCGGGCGCATCATGGTCCTTTCCGCAGCGGGCTTCCAGCTGTTCGGCGCAGCGCTCCTCTACCGGCTGGCGAAACTCACATGAACGCCACCTCCAACCAATTGGCCATCGTCAGCCTTGCTTTGCTGGCCTTGGGCCTGATGGCCGGCGCCGGTGCACTGATTGCGGCCGAACTGCGGCGCACGCGCAGCGGCAAGGTCATCGGCCGAGCCATCCAGCAAGTCACCACGGCGCCGCAAGGCTCCGCGGCTTCCGCCGATGCGGCCGACTTGCTCAACGGCTCTGCAAAGCAGGACATCGACCTGCCGTTCCACTGGCTCGATTCGCGCGTGGGCCGCGCGCTCGTGGCCAAGGAAGACCGCAACCTCATCGATCAATGCGGCTTTTCGTCGAAGCGGGCCCAGCTGGTTTTTCTGGTGACCCGCATCGTCTTCACGTTTCTTCTTCCCTTCGCGGTCTACGTGCTGTGGAGCGCGGGGCGGCCGCAGCGCACCGTCACCATCGTGCTGGCGGCTGCATTCGTCATCGGATTCATGGCACCCAAATGGGTGCTCGGCCGCTTTGCCGCCACACGCCGCGAACGGGTGAACCAGGAGCTGCCGCTGTTCATCGACCTGCTCCGCCTCTTGCAAGGCGTAGGGCTGAGCCTGGACCAGAGCCTGCAGATCATGGCCAGCGACTTCTCGCACGTGCTGCGCGTGCTCGGCTACGAACTGACCTTTGCCAACAACCAGTACAGCCGCGGCCGCAGCCGCGAGCATTCGCTGCAGCGCCTTGCAACCCTGCACAAGAACGAGAACCTCCGCGGGCTCGTCTCCCTGCTGGTCCAGGTCGACAAGCACGGCGGTGCCGTGCAGGAGCCGCTGCGCATCTTCAGCGACCGGCTGCGCGAACACCGGCGTTCCGAAATGAAGGAACGCATCGGAAAGATCACGGTGAAGATGACCGCCGTGATGGTGACCACGCTGCTGCCGGCGCTGGTCATCGTTACGGCAGGTCCGGCCTTTCTTGCCATCTTCCGTTCACTGGGAGCCGCCGCCAAATGAAGACACTCGATTCTTGCGCGAGCCCGCGCCCTCTTCTCCGCCTGCTGACGGTCGCCTGCGCGGCGGCAGCGGCTGTTGCGATGACCGGCTGCGCCGGCCCCAAGGACCAATACGCCGCCAGCGCCGATGCACAGCAGCGCATGGCCGCCGAAGCCGCCGCGGACACCAGGGCAGGCGCCAACGTGGACACGCAGGCCACGTATCTCAAGCTGGTCGAGCAGATGCAGAAAGAAGACCTGTGGTTTGCATCGCTCGCGCACATCGACGCGCTCGAGCAGCGTTGGGGCGTGTCGCCCGAATCGACCCGCACACGCGCCGAGGCGCTGCGCCAGACCGGACAGGCCGCACCCGCGGAAGCCACCTACAAGCGCCTGCTGGGCACACCGCTCGCAAGTGCCGGTTACCGCGGCCTGGGCCTTCTGGCGGGCGCGCGCGGCAACTACGCCGAAGCGGTGCAGCTGCTTGCGCAAGCGCAGCGCCGCACGCCGACCGATGCGTTGCTGCTGAGCGACCTCGGGTACGCATACCTTCGCGCCGGCCAGATCGAAGAGGCGCGGCTGCCATTGATGCAGGCCCTGCAGTTGCGCCCCGACAGCGCGCAGGCCCTGGCCAATCTGGCGCTCTACCTGGAGGTGACCAACCAGCGCGACCAGGCTGCAGCCCTGATGGACGCCAACCGCATGCCGCAACCCACACGCCTGGCCGTGCGCGAAGCGGCGCTGCAGATGCGCGCGTCGGGCAGGTTGCCCGCACCCGCGGCCGGAACGCCCCCCGAAGCTCGCGGAGAACCCGTTGTCGTGCCCCTCGCACTCAAGCCGTCGCGATGGGCGGGTGCGGGTGGCGTGAGAACCGCGAGCCAGACGAACCCTTCGGCCTCTGCACCTGAAGCGCCGCTTTACCTGAATTCGACTGCACGAGGTACACCATGAACCACACGCCCGCCGACTGGACTGCCCCGCTGCAACTGCGCCTTGCCCTGGCTGCCGCACTCTTCTGCGTGGCGACGGCCGCCGCGGCACAGGCCGTACCGCAAGCGCAGGAGACGCAGAAGACCGAAGCAAAGCAGGCAGCCGTGCAAGAGGCGGAGGCCGAAGAGTACGAATCGCCCCCGCCGCTCCTCATGGGCGATGCAACCCTGAACCTGCTTGCCTGGCAACGCAGCGGAGAAATCGCCTCGCGCACCCCCCGGCCCATCGCCGGAAGCGTCGCCGGCCGAAGCTACGAGCGCTACATCAAGAGCTTCGAGCATCCGATTCCGGAACACCTGGGCTCGACGGTAGCCAAGTCGAAGGGCGGCGGCGGTTCCTCTTCGGGCGACCGCTAGCAAAGAGCCATCTTCGCCGTGCATCAAGAACCATGACGCAAATCCGCACCCACGCAAAGCCCGGGCGCGCCCAGCACGGCGTGTACGCGATCGAATTTGCGTTCGTGTTCCTCATCGTCTTTGCGCTGCTCTACGCGGTAATCTGCTACGGCTTCTTGCTGGCCATGCGCATGAGCTTGCAGAACGCAGCGGAAGACGGTGCGCGTGCGGGCCTGCGGTACCAGGCCACCCTGAACAGCCGCAGAACGGAAGCAAACTCCGTTGCGGTCCAGCGCACCGACTGGTTGCCCGCGGGGCTCAAAACCAACCGCAATGTCGTAGCGGCAATCTGCACGGCAACAGAAGACACCTGCTCGCAAGCGACGCCGCCATGCGGCCCCGAATGGAACACCCGCTGCCAGATGATGGTGACAGTGACCGTCACCGGAATCGACCAGCTGTTTCCGGTTTTCCCCGCCTTTGCCCTGCCTGAGCGCATTGCGGGCAAGGCCAGCATGCTGCTCGACGGAAGGTCGTTGTGAAGCCGGGTCACCCACGGCTTGAAAAGGCCGCTTCCCGCCAGCAGCGCGGCGTTGCCGCGATCGAGTTCGCGCTCGTCTTCAGCGTGCTGTTTCTTGGCATCTACGGGCTCGTCACCTTCTGCGGCGTTCTCTATGTGCAGCAAGTGGTCTCGCGCGCAGCGGAAGACGGCGCAAGAGCCGCGCAAACCTTCAGGAGCGACACGCCGGCCGCTGACCTGCAGGCCAATGTTCGAACCGCCATCTACCGGTCGCTCGCACTGTCGATGATCACCCCCGCTGCCGCGGGCAATGCGCCTTCGGCAAAAGAGACATGGCTTCGCGCAAAGATGGCGGACATTCCTCCTGAAGTGACTGTTTCGCCTGGAACGGTCGCGGTGAAGGTCACCTACCCTTACCGCGCCAATCCGCTGCTGCCGCCGGTTCCGCTTACCGCAAGCTGGATGCCCGAGCGCCTGCTCGGCAAGGCCACCACCGCCAGAGCTCCTTCGTAGATCGATGCGGACGATGCACGCATTCAAACGAAGCACCGCAGGGCGGCAAGGCGGGTCGATCGTCATTACGTCGGCCATTGCGTTGAGCCTGCTGGTCATCGTGCTCGTCGGCGTCGAACTCGGCTACATGTTCTTTGTGAAACGCGAGCTCCAGAAGACGGCCGACCTTGCTGCGCTTGCGGGTGCGCAGGCACTCGATCCGGACAGCTGCACAACCGCAACGGCGGCTGCAATTGCCAATGCGGCGCTCAACCTCCCACCCGGCCTGGCGGCTATTGCCGCAGACAGCGTGGCGTGCGGCCACTGGGACCCTTTGTCCCGGCCGAGCGCCCCTCACTTCGGCCCGCCGGAGAGCGGGCAAAAATTCAACGCAGTGCGAGTCACCATCAACAGGACGCCGGCGCTGGTGCTTGCAGGTATTCCGGGCAACGCACCCCGGGCCATCGGTGTCGATGCCGTCGCGGCCCTGAAGCACCCGCTGGCGGCATTGAGCATTCGCAGCACGCTCGTGAGCGTGGACAGTACGCAGTCGCCCATCCTCAACGCGGTGTTCGGCGGTCTTCTGGGCGGAAGCCTCAACCTCGACGCAGTGGGTTGGAACGGCTTGATCAACACCGACCTCAAGCTGCTGGGCTTTCTCGACGAGCTGGCGCTGCAGTTGGGCATTGGCGCCGGCAAGTACGACGAGGTTCTGGCCACCAATGTTTCGGTGGGCACGCTGCTGCAGGCCATGATCAATGCGCTGCAGCGCAGCGGAAGCACGGCCCAAACGGCTGTGGACGCGCTCACCCTGCTGAGGGTTGCAGCCAATGCCGCCGCGGCCCAACCGCTGCTGAAGCTGGGTGACCTGCTTGGTGTGCAATCGGGCACCGATGCGGCGGGGCTGGACACCAGCATCCAGCTTTTTCAGTTGGTGCAGGGCGTGATCCAGGCGGCCAATGGCAAGAACGGCGTTGCTGCGGATGTCAATCTTGCGGGGGTCACCGCGAGCATCAAGGTGATAGAGCCGCCGCAGTTTTCTGCCGTCGGCAATCCTGAGTTGGCAAAACTCGATCCACTGGGGCCGAACAGGATTTATGTTCGAACCGCACAGGTTCGAGCACTCGTTTCTACAAACATCGGCGCGACCGGACAGCTGCTGACAACACTGATCAGCGGCTTGTTGAACGCACTGACTTCGCTGACCTCTGCCCTGGTCTCGATCCTTGGCTCCATCATCGACCTTACGCCGCCGGGGAGCTGCGCGGTCATTGCGGTCAATTGCCACACCCCCGCCAAGACCGAAATCGCGGATGTCAAAGCATTGCCGCTGCCCATTCGAATCGACATCAGCATCGACGTTGCTTCAGCGGCGGCCTACGTGACGGACTACGACTGCGCCAACGACGCCGACAGAAAACTCTGGGCAAACTCGACATCCAATATTGCGACATTGCGCATCGGAAAAATGGGCAGCAGTGCGGCCGATGCAAAGGCCAAGGTTTTCTCATCCTCGTCCGCTCCGCCCACCGTGGAACCCATTCCGCTGATCGATATCGGCACGATCCAGACAAGAAAAACCTGCACTGTCGTCGTCCTCGGGGTGTGCGTTGGCAGTGTGCAAGAGTATTTGCAGCCGAACGGCACATGGACCACTCAAAAGGCCACGGCGCAGCGCACGGCTTTTGGTGGCGGGGGCATCGGCCTCGCAGTCGACCCCGGCCCCCTTGGCGGCAGCACCGATTCATTGCTTTTCCATTCCTCCGTGCCCGGGCAGTTGAAAGAAATCGACGATACGGCGGCGCCCGCACAAACGTATCTCTCGACCTCTGCCACCAACAACGTGGCCGGCCTGCTGACCGACATCGTCAACGGCCTGCAACTCAATCTGTATGGTCCCAATGCATCGACAGGATTGCTCGGCGCCATACTGAGTACGACGGATGCAGCCGCCACCGCGGTGTTTACGTTGCTCAAGACCCTGATCGCGCCTCTCATCTCCTCGGTTGTCAATTCGCTCGTGGGGTCGTTGCTGAACAACCTGGGCATTGATCTTGCCGATGCCGAAGTCGGCGCCCGTCTTTCGTGCAAGGCGGGCGCGGAGTTGGTGTACTAACACTCAAGCTATTTTTCCCATGAGCGCTCCCAACTTCGACGAACTCGACCTCTTTGTCTGGGAAGGCAAGGCCGACATCCTCGACCGTATCGCGCGGTGCATGGCGAGCTTCGACGTGGAGGTGATTCGCGCCGACGGCATGCCGGCGCCGCAGCAGGAGCGCGGCACTGCCCTTCGGCCGTCGGTTGCCATCATCAGCGTCACGGTCATCGACGGCGGGGGGCTGGCGCATGCGACCGAGTTGCTGCAGGGCATGCCGGTGATCTGGGTGGCGGCGGCTTCGCGCGAGCGCGACTCGCGAACCTATCCGCCCGAATACCTGCACGTTCTGCCGTATGACTTCACCTGCGCCGAATTGCGCACCATGGTGGCCAAGCTGGTGCGGCAGCTGCGGGCGCGCGACGTGGCGCCCCAGGCGCCCGATGTGCTGGTGGCGCATTCGGACGCGATGAAATCGCTGCTTGCCGAAGTGTCCGCCTTTGCCGACTGCAACCACAGCGTGCTGGTGCGCGGCGAAACGGGCGTGGGCAAGGAGCGGATTGCGCAGCAGCTGCACCTGGGGCACCAGCATTACAGCAAGGGCGCATTTGTGGCGGTGAACTGCGGCGCGATTCCCGACGGCCTGTTCGAGTCGCTTTTCTTCGGCCATACCAAGGGCTCGTTCACCGGCGCGGTGCATGCGCATCGCGGCTATTTCGAACAGGCGACGGGCGGCACGCTGTTTCTCGACGAGATCGGCGACCTTCCCAAGTACCAGCAGGTCAAGCTGCTGCGCGTGCTCGAAGACAACGCGGTCACACGCCTCGGCGCCACGGCGCCGGTCCGGGTCGACTTTCGGCTGGTGGCCGCCACCAACCGCAACCTGCGCGAAATGGTGGCCAACGGCGAGTTTCGCGCCGACCTGTTCTACCGGCTCGCGGTCATCGAGCTGCATGTGCCCAGCCTCGAGGAGCGTGGCGAGATCGACAAGATCGCGATCTTCAAGGCGTTGCTGGCCAATGTGCTGGGCGACGAACTCGAAACCCTGGGTGAAACGCCGCACTGGCTGAGCGATGCGGTGGCGGAAACGTACTTTCCCGGCAACGTGCGGCAGCTGCGCAACCTGGCAGAGCGGGTGGGCGTGATTGCGCGGCAGCTGCATTCATGGGACCAGAACCTGATTCAGCGTGCCATTGCACTCACGCGCGGCACACCGACGCCTTCTGCAAATCCGGCCGAAAGAAACGGGTACGGCGCAAGCGCCAACGGCGTGGCGCTCGATGCCAATGGCGAGCGCAAGGGATGGAACGGCAGCGAGCGCAACCGCATCATCGCGGCGCTGGAGATCAACGACTGGAAGCGCCAGGACACCGCCCAGCACCTGGGCATCAGCCGCAAGGTGCTGTGGGAAAAGATGCGCAAGTACCAAATTCTGGACGGAGAGCCGGGCATCCCCGAAGACGCCTGAGCCCTTCGCCTGCTCAGCGCTCCGCCAGGCGTGTGGACCGGCGCAGCGGCGGATTCGATGCCACCGCCGCTGCGCCGCGATCGACCACCGGTTCGCTCGCGCAGCTTGCGTTGCTCGAGATGCACAGCGCGGTGAGCAGGCCGTCCTCGCTCAGGGCGGGCCGGCTGGGTGGGCCGAAGATGCGATCGATCCATGCGTTGCTTGCGTCGGGGTCGATGCGCAGTTCTCCGGTGGTACGCGCCAGGCGCAGCTCCGAAATGCGCAGGTCGAACACGGCGTCGACATAGTCGAACAGCAGGTTGTAATAGTCCAGCTGCGCATCGAGCACGGCGGGCAGGGTCTCGCGTCCGAACTCCATCAGGCGGCGCCGTCCGCGAAAGGCCTGGCCCGAAGTGCTGACGGCTTCCATCAGCTGTCGCTCGCGCTCGCGGCCCGAAACCGTGCGAGCCCATGAAGCCGATGTGAGCTCCAGCAGATTGAGCTTCACGCCTTCGAGCTTGGCTTCTTGGTTGGCAACCTCGGCCAGTGCGGACTTCAGGCGCAACTGGCGATCGAAGCCGTTGCCGAAGTTCCAGTTCAGCTCGAAGGCGGCGCGCGTCGGGTCTTGCGGCGACACGCCGCGCGGGTCCTTGCTCTTGACCAGCACCGCATCCACGGTGGGGTAGATGCTGGCTTCCTGCTGGTCGACAAGCGCCTGGGCCTTGGCAACACGACCCTTGGCCTCGGCAATTTCAGTGCTGCGCTCTTCGGCGCGGCGCAGCGCTTCTTCTTGCGACGCAATGCGCCAGAACGTGGGCGCGGCGAGCACGGGCAGCGAATCGGTGGCGGGCGTGAACTTGAAATAGGTGTTGAACTTGGCGAGCGCCTCGTCGCGCTGCGCCTGAAAGTCGGATTCGCGCGCGGCCACGCTGGCACGGCGCGCAGCCGCCATGTTCAGGTCGTTCTCGCCGGCGGCGCCAAGCGCAACACGCCGTGCCTCGGCCTTCGACAACTCGGCCACCACCTCGGTGGACTTGCGCGCGATCTGCTTCTTCAGGTCGAAGCGCTGCACCTGCAGGTAGGCGGTCAGCGCATCGAGCACCACCTTCTGCGACGTGGTCACCACCGCCTCGTCGTCGGCCTGGTTGCCGGCCTCGGCCGCGCGCACCGCCGCGCTCATGGCGCCGCCGTCGATCAGGCTCACCCGCGCCTCGGCTGTGAGCACGGTGTAGTTCTCCGTCTTGGCGTTGGCCGCGCCGCTGTTGTAGTTGCCGGAGGCGGTGCCCATCTTGAAGCGCGGAAAACGCGCCTTCTTGGCTGCATCGACGCCGAAGCTGCTGGTGTTGGCCGCCGCTTGCGCAGACTGCACCTCAGGGTATTCCTGCGACAGCGCGACAAGCGCCTGCTTCACGCGCTGGGCATAGCTTGCGGCACCGATCGACGGAGTGGAAAGGCGGCGCGCAGGCACAAGCTGCGCGGGCTGTTCCTGCGCGATGGCCGCGCCCGGAGGGAGTGCAAACCCGGCGCACAGTGCTGCACAAAGAGCGCTGCGGCCCAAGCGGCGCCGGCCTGCCGATTTGCTCGCCCTCATGGTTCGCGAAAGGCTTCGCGCCGCAGCTTGAGCACGGGCCGAAGGATGTACCAGATGAACGGATCGGTCCCCACTTTCAGGTCGACCTCCGACTCCATGCCCGCGGTGACGCGGTTGTCCTGGTGCCCCACATAGGCCTGCCCGGTGCCGACCAGGATGCGGTAGTAGGGCGCCGCATTGGCAACGGCCGGATCGCGGTCGGCATCGGCGGCCACCAGCGTGACCTTGCCGTCGATGGCGCCGTAGCGCAGGTAGTCGTAGGCGGTGATCTTGACGCGCGCCGCCTGGCCCACTTCGACAAAGCCGCGGTCGTTGGGGTTCAGCCGCGCCTCGATCATGACCTCGTCCTTGTCGGGCACGACTTCCATGATGGCTTCGCCGGGCTTGATGACCCAGCCCGGGCTGGCGCTGCGCAGCCCCTTGACGATGCCGTCGGCCGGGGCCTTGACGATGGTGCGCGAGCGCTGGGTGCGCGCGCGCGCAAGGTCTTCGCTCAGGCTTGCGAACTGGCGCTCCACCGTGGCCAGCTCGTCGGAGGCGCGGCGCCGGAAGCGCCCTTCGGCTTCGGCCATCTTGGCCTGCGCCTCGGCAATGGCGGCGCTGGCGGATATGGCGCCCTGGCGTGCCACCGCGAGCTCGCTTCGCACACCCTCGACCAACCGGCGTTTTTCGAGCACCTCGACCTGTCCCACCAATTTTTCGGACAGCAGTTGCTCCGATATCTCGAGTTCTTTCTGCATCAGCGCCAGCCGGTCGTTCAGGCCCTTGACCTTGGCCTGCTGCTCGAGCTCCTTGCTGCGCGCCTGTTCGAGCCCCGACACCGCGCCAGCCATCACGCCGCGCTGCTCGAGCGCGCGTGCTTCATAGGCGCCGGTTTCGCCGTCGAGCACGCTCTCGTCGATGTCCGCCGCAAAACTCTCGCGCCTGAGCGGCTTGCCGCGGCTCTCCGCAATCAAGCGGATGCGGGTGGCCTGCGTGGCGGCGTAGCGCGCGGTGAGCTCTTCAAAGTTGAGGCCGCTGCCGCCCAGGTCGATCTCCACCAGCGACTGCCCCTGCTTCACGCGGTCGCCTTCTTTCACCAGCACATTGCTGACGATGCCGCCTTCCAGGTGCTGGATGGACTTGACGCGGTCCGACGGAATCACGCGGCCGGGTGCCACCACCACTGTTTCCATAGGGAAGCCCAGGCCGACGACGGCGAGCACGGCCACCACGCTGCCAATCACCCACTGGCGGCGCCGGCCCTCGGGCGAGGCATGCGCCGCGCGCTTGTGCTCTTCGTCCTGCAGTATCTGCGGCAGATCTGATTTCAAGTCGCGGCTCCCAATTGCAATTGCGCTTCTCTTCTATTGCCCGGCTCAAGCCATCGAACGGGTCGCGGGTGCCGCGGCGCCCTGCGAATGCGTATCGGCGTCGCCGTCTCCGGTAGCCGGATCGGTCAGCGCCACCAGCGCCTTCTTCACGCCGAAGAGCTTCGGCACCATCACCGCGGCCGTTCCCTGTTCGACATTGCCTTGCCCCGTGACGTGATAGACCACCGTGGCGGCCGACACGATGCGCAGCGAATGCGTGACCACCACCACGGTGCGCACCTTGGCCACCGCAAGCAGCGTGGCCAGCAGGGTTCGCTCGCTCTGAAAGTCGAGGTCGTTGCTCGGCTCGTCGAGCACCAGCACCGAGGGCTTGCGCAAGAAGCTCATGGCCAGCGCCAGCTTGCGCCGCTCGCCCACCGAAAAGCCGGTGCCGCCTTCTCCCACCACGGTGCGGTAGCCGTCGGGCAGCTTCGAGATGAAGTCGTGCGCGCCCGAGAGCTTGCAGGCCGCCACCACTTGCTCGTCGCTTTGCCCCGGGGCCGTGCGGCGCATGGTGTCGATCAGCGGCCCGCCAAACCAGTACACCTCTTGCGAGAGATAGCTGATCCAGCGCGAGAGCTCTTCGCGGCCGAACTGCGACAGGTCGTATTCGCCGATGCTGATGATGCCGCGCGTGGGCGTGTACAGGCCCGACAGCAGCTTGACCAGCGTCGACTTGCCGGCGCCATTGCGCCCGACGATCACATGCAGGCCGCCGGGCCCGATGTCGAGATCGACGTTTTCGAGCACCGGCTTCTGCGCGGCTTCGGTGAAGCTGAAGCTCACGTCCTTGAGCGTGACACGGCCCAGCGGCTGCGGCAGCGTCATGCCGCTCGGCGGTTTTTCGACCGGCTCGGCAAGCACTTTCTCGAGCCGCTTGGCGGCCTCCTTGGCGGCGGCCAGCGAACGCCAGCTCGAGACCAGGCCGGCGACCGGCTGCAATGCCTTGAGGGCCAGCATGTTCGAGGCGACCAGGCCGCCGACCGTCATCCACTGCTCCATGACCGAAACAGCGCCCACCGTCACCACGATGACCGAGAACACCGTCAACAGCACCGTGGTGCCGTCGCGTGCGGATTCGATCTGGCCGTTCTTGCTGAAGCTTTCGCTCAGCCAGGCGTTGTAGGTCTGTCGCCACATTTCGATGGTGGGGCCGTCGTTCGATTGCGTCTTGAGCGTTTCGCGTGCATTGCAGATCTCCGAGGTCATGCGGTCGAGGCCGCGGCCACGCTGCACTTCTTCGACCCGGCCGCTGCGCACCTCGTCGGCCCACCACCACGCCAGAAAGGCCATCACGCCAAGGAACAAGGCCACCACCGGCAACACCGGCAATGCCACGATGCCGATCACCACCAGCGCGAAGATCGCCATCGGCAGATCGAAGATCGATTGCGCCAGGCCGCCGGTGACCGTGCCGCGCACCGAAGCCACGTCGCGAAAGAACTGGTGCCATACCGAGGCGGGGCGCGCCTCGAGCGCACGCAGCGGGCGGTTCAGCATCGAGTTCAGCAACGCACCCGACACGCCGTGGTCGATGATGGCGCCCGCATTGCGCAGCAGGCGCGAACGCCGCGAGCGCATCCAGAACTCGATGCACAGGAAAAACAGAATGCCGCACACCAGCGCAGCCAGCGTCGAGATGCCGCTGCGCGACAGCACGCGGTCATACACCTGGAGCAGGAAGATCGACGGCAGCAAACCGAAGAGGCTGATGGGCAGCGAGCGCCACGCCGCGCTCTTGACCAGCGGGTAAGCGTCGCGGAAAGCCGCGTTCAGCGCGCCCGCATACGGACTGGCACCCGACTCTTCGGGCACATCGGCAACCAACTGACTGGGCAAGAGAAACTTGATCATGGGGAATGGCCGATCCGTCGGGCAGTGACGCCTCGAAGATTATCAACTGTTACCCTTCTGTTACAAGCAATATCTACCCTTGTATGCCGAGGCAGCGCGGCGTTGGTGTGTATTCCTTCACGGCCGATCCGTCGGGCCTGGCGACAGCTTTGTTACCGCGCTCCGCCTGCAAGCAGCCCGTGGTTTTTCTGGCAGCCGGACGGGCCTCGTCGGTCGGCAGCCCCTTGGCCAACGCCAGCGCGACATTCGCGCACAGCAACATGCAAAGGAGCCAGGCGCCAAGCAGCTGCAGCCAGCCGAGCCACCAGCGGCGCGCGGGCGCTGCCCCTGCCGGATGGCGTTGATAGTGCAAAGGCGGGTACGCGCTGAACTTCATGGCAGTGCTTTCAAAACCCGGGCGAGCCGGGACAGGCCGACGCCTGCGGAACTCTTGGCCAGCACCCAGTCGCCCGGCTGCAGCAGGCCTCCGAGTGCGGTCGACAGATCGGACACATCGACGAACCAGTGCGAGCGCACCTTGGTGCGAATGCGCGCATGCAACGCGCGCATGAGTGGGCCGCACAGCAGCACGCGGTCGGGCTGCGATGCGAGCAGTTCCGGCTCCAGGTCGAGGTGATGGCGCTGTGCGGCGGGGCCGAGTTCCTGCATGTCGCCGAGGATTGCGACGCGCCGAGCCGGTTCGCAAGGCGCCTGCGACAGCAGTTCGAGCGCGGCACGCATCGAGCGGGGGTTTGCGTCGTAGGTTTCGTCGATCAGCTTGAAGCTGCCGCCGCCGATGTGGATGGTGTGCAGCGCGCCGCGTCCGCTTGGCGGCTCGAAGTGGGCAAAGGGCTCCACGGCGGCAGCCAGCTTCAGGCGCATGGCATGCAGCGCCGCGAGTACGGCCACGGCGCTCGCGCCCATGTGGCGTCCAGGTGCGTTGAGCCGCAGCTGGAACGGTTCTCCGCAGACCGACGCCTGGACCTCGCCGTGGCCGAATGCGAGCAGCCGCACGTCGGCGTCCTTGTGCTCGCCGTAGGTCACGATCTGCAGCTGCTGCGCCATTGCGGCCTCCGCGAAGGTCGCAAACTCGGGAATGTCGCGGTTCAGGACGGCGCTGTCGCCTGGCGCCATGCCCTGGAAAACGCGGCTGTCCAGGCGCGCCGCGGCCTCCGATGGGCCGCGCGTTTTTTGCGAAGCCGCCGAAAGCCCCGTGACCACCGCCAGCATGGGGCGCACCAGCTGCGCCGAAGCCAGCATGTGCGGCGAGCCCATCTCGAGCACCCAATACGCGGCATGCCGCGGCATGCAGGTGAGGTTCCAGGCAATGCCTGAGGGCAGGCTCACATTGCCTTCGGGCCGGGCCACTTCGCCCCAGACAGTCAGCGCATCGGCGAGCATTGCGGCCACGGTGTTGCTGCCGATGCCGCTGCCCAGCACCCCGCAGACCCGGCCGCCGAACTCGGTGCGCGCATGCGCGCCCAGATCCAGCACGGCCTGCAGCACGTCGGGCACCTGGAGCACGGGCACGCGTTTGTCCAGGTGCGGCGCAGGGTCGGTGCACAACACGGCGGCCGCGGGCTGCAGCACGCCCTTGAGCGCGACCGCCGCCAGGGGCGTCTTCGAAGTGCGCGCCTGGTGCTCGAACACCACGCGGCCCTTGCGCAAGAAAGAGCGCTGCGTCACACCGGTGGCGCGCCAGCCCTCCTCCGGGCGAACAACCCATTTGCCGCCGGTCACGCGCGCCATCTCGTTCGCGGTCCACGCGGCGCCGTCGTCCCTTGCGCTGCCGCCGGCGCCGGCCGGCACCGCGCGGCGCTCGAGCAGGTAGTGGTGGTAGGCCACAAAGCCCGACACATACTGCGCCACGTCGTCCACTCGCACGCGGAACGCGTGGTGCCGGATGAAGAACGACCCGGCAACGGTGGACGGCCGCTGAAAGTACATTGCCATTTCGGGCCAGAAGAAGCCGTTGAGCAGGTAGTGGGCGCGGTATTCGAGCGCGCGGTAGAACTTTTCGGTGTCCAGTTCTTCGAGCAGGTGCCGCATGGCGGGCATTCCCTCAAGCCGTTGGAGCATCTGCTGCGCAGCAAGCATGAGCGCGAGCAGCGTCGGATACGTGGTCTTGCGGTCGAGCACGAAGTCCAGGTAGCCGGCCACGTTCTGAAGGCCGAAGCGAAAGTACTTTTCTTGCGGGCTCCAGCGCGTGAGCTCGTTCACGCAGCAGCTCAAGCCATGGTCGTGCGACTGCCAGTGCTGGCTTGCGATGAAATGCTCGAACGCCTTTTCCACCGCTGCGAGCCAGCGCGCATCGCGCGTGAGCCCATACAGGCGCATGAGGCCCAAAGCGGCCTCGCCGTCGTAGTAAACGGCGCGCGAGGCCTGCTTCACCTGCAGGTTGCCGGCGTGCAGAACGTGGTTGAAGCGGCCGGTGGCGGCGTCCTGCATCCACACGATGCCCTGCGCCAGCTTTTCAAGCAAGGGCAGCCATTGGCGCGTGTCGGTCGCCTCGCAGTATTTCACCAGTGCGAGCACGCATGACGCATTGCCGCTCAGCTTGATCTCTTCACCGGCATCGACCAGAAACGCGGCTTCGCTGCCGTCTGCGAGCGTGTAGCCGCGTATGAGCCAGCTCGCCAGATGGCCGAGGGCGCGGTCGATGGCGGCTCGCAACGGGTCGCCGCGCGTGAGCTCCCACGCTTCGATCATGGCGTGGAGCACGCTCGCGTGGCGCGTGGCGTCGCCGGTCGGAATGCGGCGGTCGAAGCACGGAAAGCAGCCGTAGACAACCCGCCCGTCTCCCTCCACCTGGCGCGCGAGATAGGACGCGCCGCTGCGCACGAGGTCGAGTGCCGATTGCGGGTTGAGCGCAGGCGCCTGGCGCCGCCCCGCATCGAGCCCCGTGCCCACCAGCTTGTGCACCACACAGTCGGGTTGGCAGAAAACACCCGCCGTGGCAAGCAGGTAGACCGGCCGGTCCGCCGGCAGTTCGAGCGCAAGAGTCCGTGCGAAGCGCGCCTGGGCGTAGATCTCGAAGTTGCGCGTATTCACCACCGCATGCGCAATGTTCGAATCGGCGCAGAGCATGGCATTGGCGTTGAGCTCCTGCTCGGTGAATGCCGTCTCGAAATCTTTGTCGAACGCCAGCCCGAGCCGGAAGTAGTTGCGCTTGACGGCGGCAAGCTGGGCCTTGAACTGCGCCCAGTCGATCGGGCTCGCGCCCTCGACCCAGTCGATGCGCAGCCAGGGCGACACGATGCCGTTTTCGCGTACCCAGCGGGTCATGGCTTTGGCGCCTTCGTGCCATGCGTCCTCGAATTCGGCCGCACGCGCGTGCACCACGTGCGCACGCTGCGATCCGTCGCTCACCGAGAAGAAAAGCGTGAATGCCGGATAAGGCGCCGGTAGTGCCGCGCACACCGGCACCAGGCGCTCGTGGCAGGCGTGGAGCTGGTTGGAGAAGGACATCATTCGGCCTCGATCGAATACGGGAGACCGATCGCGCCCGTCATGTGCTCTTGCTTTTTTGACGCAGCGGACCGGAAACTCCCCTCGAAGGCATCGCGTTCTCCGGATTTCAGCGGTAGCTGAACTCGGCTCGGCGATTGAGCTGATGGCCCTCCTCGGTGGCCTCGGTCGACGCCGGTTTTTCGAGGCCCCAGCTCACGGCTTCGATGCGCTCGGCCGGCACGCCGAGTTGCGTGAGCGCGCGTTGCACGGATTCGGCCCGGCGCTGGCCCAGTGCGAGGTTGTATTCGCGGCCGCCGCGCAAGTCGGTGTGGCCCTCGATCGTCACCTTGCTGGCAGGCCGATTCCGCAGGAAGTTCGCATGCGCTTCCACCACGCTGCGGTACTGCGCCTTGATGTCGTACCTGTCGAAATCGAAGTACACGATCCTTGCCGCGGCGGGGCTCTCCTGCACCGGCGGCGCGGGCGGAGGCGGCTCTACCTTGGCCACCGGGACGGCCTTGTTCGAGTAGTAGTAGGTCGCGTCTTCGCGTCCGCTCTTGGGTCCTGTTCCGCAGGCGGCAAGGCTTGCCCCCAGTGCGACGACGGCCAGTATCCGGGATGTGTTTTTCATGTTCGGTCCTTTTCGCGCGGGGCAGGCCGGCGAGGCCTGCCCCTTGCCTTGTTTTTCTTCTCCTACTGCTGCCCTTGTTCCTTAGCCCAGCAAGCCGTGCAGGATGTTCGTGACCGGAGTCAGAACGCTGCCGGTGCCGGCCGCCTGGTCGACCAGGCTGGTGATCGGGGTTACGACGTCGGCCGCGATCGGAGCGGCTTGTTCGACGGTGTCGACCAAGCTGGCGACTGTTTCGACAACCGGCTCAAGCGTCGGGGCCGCGCCGGCCAGGATGTCGGTGACGGGTTCGGCCACCTCGGAGACGGCGGCAATCACCGGCTCGAGCACCTCGCCAACCGAGCCTGCGGTGTCGAGCACCGGGTCAAGGATGTTGGCAACCGGGCTGCTGTCGCCCAGCACGCCGCCGAGCAGGCCGCCGTTGCCCAGCAGGCTTCCGACCAGGCCGTCGTCGCCGACAACACCGCTGAGGAGGTCGCCTCCCAGGAGGTCGCCGCCGAGGAGGTCGCCGCCGAGCAAACCGCCGACGACGCCGTCTTCGCCGAGAACACCGCCCAGCAGGTCACCGCCGAGCAGATCGCCACCAACCAGGCCGCCGACGATGCCGTCCTCGCCGAGCACGCCACCCAGCAGGTCGCCGCCGAGCAGATCGCCGCCGACCAGGCCGCCGACGATGCCGTCTTCGCCGAGCACACCACCCAGCAGGTCGCCGCCGACCACGCCGCCGACGATGCCGTCCTCACCGAGCAAGTCGCCGCCGAGGAGATCGCCGCCGACCAGGCCGCCGACGATGCCGTCTTCACCGAGCACGCCACCCAGCAGGTCACCGCCGAGGAGGTCGCCGCCGACCAGGCCGCCGACGATGCCGTCCTCACCGAGCACGCCACTCAGCAGGTCACCGCCGAGCAAGTCGCCGCCGAGGAGGTCGCCGCCCAGCAGGCTGCCGACCGGACCTTCGTTGCTCAAAAGGCCGCTGTCACCCAGCAGGCCACCGCCCAGACCGTCGTCGCCGAGCACGCCGCCCAGAAGGCCTTCGTCGCCCAGCACGCCATCGAGCGCACCGCCCAGCAGGGCGTCTTCGCCGCCGAGCAAGCCACCCAGCGGGCTGTCAGCCAGCAGGCCGCCTACGACGCCGCCATCGCCCAGCAGGTTGTCCACCAAGCCGTCCTGGCCCAACAGGCCGCCGGTGAGGCCTTCGCTGCCCAGTACGCCGGCGAGTGCGCCGTCGCCGCCGATCAGGCCGCCCACAAGGCCATCGCCGCCGACCAGCCCACCGAGTGCGCCATCGTCTCCGAGCAGGCCGCCCAGAAGACCTTCTTCGCCCAGGGGACCGCCAAGCAGGCCACCCAGCACGCCTTCGTCGCCCAGGAGCCCGCCGACCAGGCCATCGCCGCTCATTGCGCCGCCGAGCAGGCCGCCGACGACACCGTCTTCAGCAAGCAGTGCGCCCACTGCGCCGTCTTCCGCCAGCAAGCCGCCCACGAGGCCTTCTTCGCTTACCAAGCCGGCCACCAGGCTGTTGTCGCCAAGCAGGCCGTCGACCACGTTCTCGACCACGCCACCGTCGCCCACGAGGTCGTCGATGACGCCGTCCAGACCCAGCGCGGTGGTCGCGCCAATCAGGATGCCGTTGTCGCCCACGAGGTTGTCCAGGCCGTTCTGCAGCGCGTCGGTCAGATGGTCGACCTGGCCGACCAGCGAATCGGTGGCGCCTTCGCCGAGCAGGCCGTCGAGCGCGGGGCTGATCGCACCACCGACGCTGTCGATCACCGTCTCGGCGACGTTGTCCACGGGGTCGAACTGGTTCGGGTCGTCGCGTGTGAAGTCGGCGCCGAGCACCGGTGCAACGAGGTCGTCGATCAGGTCGGTCGTGCCGTCGACAAGGCCGGTGGCGGGATCGAGTGAATCGCCCAGGCCGAGGTTGCCGTCCGTCGAGTCGACCACGCCGCCAATGAGGTTGTCGCCCGGGTTCAGGAGTGCGTCGCCGTCAGCGTCGGCATCTGCATCTGCATCTGCGTCTGCGTCGGCATCGGCATCGGCGTCGGCGTCGGCGTCGGCATCGGCATCGGCGTCAGCGTCAGCGTCAGCATCGGCATCGGCATCGGCATCGGCATCGGCATCGGCATCGGCGTCAGCGTCAGCGTCAGCGTCAGCGTCAGCGTCAGCGTCAGCATCGCCGTCCGCATCTGCGTCAGCGTCAGCGTCGGCATCCGCATCGGCATCCGTGTCGCCGCCGCCGACGAAGAACGGAATCGTTCCGCCGTCGCCGCCGCCACCACCGCCGAGTGCGGCGCCCAGGCCGGCAGCCCCCAAAGCGCCGAGTGCGAATTCGCCCAGACCGAGGCCGCCACCCGCGGCGACCTTCTTCGTCACGGCCAGTGCGGCCGCATCGGCATCGCTGTCAGGCGGGGTCACCTGCAAGTCGCCCGAGGCGACATCCACGTTCACTTGTTCAAGGCCGCCGGGCAGCTTGGTCGAGCCGATGGTGGCGTCGGTGCCGCCGGTGAAGACGCCGGCCAGCGGCGCCTTGTTGGTGGCCGAGCCGGGGAACAGCACGTTGGCTTGGCCGCCTTCGGGAACGATCACCCGGTCGCCCGCCATCAACGTCTGGTTGCCCTCCACCGGAATGCGGACACCCTCGCGCATCACGGCAACGCCCGGCGTAGCATTGGACAATGTGCCAACGCCGGCAGGCGCCGCGGTTGCGGTGGGCGCCATCGAGCTGGCTGCGGCGGGAGCGCCGAGCGGCATGCTGTTGGCTTGGGCGATGACCACGGGAGCCACGCCACTTGCGGCGAGTCCTTCGGTCGAATTGGTCGATGCTTGGGTTGCGTTCATGGTGGGCCTCTGTGACAAAAGATGCATGTACAGGGGCAACAGGCGTGCCAAATCGTTAACAGTTGTTCGCTGCCGCACCGAGATCGAGGCAAGCCATTGATTTATATAGATATTTTTTTAGTTCGAGAGGCGAGGCCCTGTGCTGAAAACACTGTCGGCGGGGGTCTTTCAGCCGTTCGTTACGTAACGATGTAACGTCGTGCTACCGGAACATCCGGCGTGTTCCGGGGCCCTCCACACGCGGATCTCCCCACCTTTTTTCTTCTCCTCCTCGGCTCCTCATATAGATATGTTCAATCCCTCCCAGGAAGACGTGCGCCGCTTTTTCTGCGACGTGTATGCGAAGCACCGGCAAGGCCTGCCGATGGAAGCCCTCGAGACGATTGCCGCAGGATGGATCGACGCGCACCCCGAATACCACGAGGACCTGGCCGATGCCGACGCGGCGGTGGCGCGCGTGTACGACGGCTCGAACGGGCGCGAGAACCCGTTCCTGCACCTGTCGATGCATCTTTCGATCAGCGAGCAATGCTCGATCGACCAGCCGCGCGGCATCCGCCAGGCCGTCGAGTTGCTGGCCGCGCGGCGCGGCTCGCTGCTCGATGCGCACCACGAGGCCATGGAATGCCTCGGGCAGATGATGTGGGAGAGCCAGCGCGCCGGCCGCCCGCCCGACGGCGATGGCTATGTGGCCTGCGTGCAGCGCCGCGCGACAAAATAAGGCTCGCCCCCAGGCTTCGCGCACTTCGTGTCGCTACTCCCACCCCTACCGGGCGCAACACCTGTGGCCCGGCGAAGCCGGTTCCACGGTGTTTCGCGAATGAATCAAGCCTGTGGCTTTTTCAAGGATCGGGCTGGAAGCGCCCCCTGCTGCTTCGCGCCCTCGCGCAGCAGGGCGGCCATGGCGCCTCGCAGGGCGGAGGGCTCGGCCTCGCTGCGCAGCAGCAGCCCCACGGGCTCGTCGGTGCCGGCGGTTTCGATGCGCAGCCTGACCAGGCGCTCGTCGGCCAACTCACCGCGCGCGGCGCCCAGGGGAGTGATCCAGACCGCATCGGAAACCGCCAGCAGACCGCGCGCGACGGCGACGTCGAGCGTCTGCATCGCATTGGCGGGCAGCGCCAGGCCGCGCGCGGACAAGAAACTTTCGGTGTTGTGGCGGGGAATCGTGCCCTCTCCGTACACCACCAGCGGATAGCCGAGCACCGCCTGCACCGACACCGCCCGGGCGGGCCGCGCCGCGAGCGGATGGCCGGCACGCACGGCAAACACCAGCGGCTCGGTGTAGAGCAGCTCGAAGCTGAGCCCGCCCATCAGGCGCGGGTCGCTCATGCGGCCGACCACCAGGTCGAGTTCGCCGGCGCGCAGTTCGTCGAGCAGCACCGGGTTGGCCGCACTCTTCACCACCACCTGCACTGCCGGCCAGCGGTCGCGAAAGCGCGCGAGCGCCACAGGCAGCAAGGCCGGCGCCACGCTCGGCAGCGCGCCGATACGCAGCCGCTCGACCCGCTCACCCGAGGCAGGCGCCACGGCCTCGGCGCTGGCGTCGAGCGCCTCGAGCACGCGCAGCGCATGGCCCAGCAACTGCTCGCCGGCGGGTGCCAGCCCTTGTACGCCGCGCCGGCCGGCCTTGCTCCGCTCCACCAGGCGAGCCCCGACGATGGATTCGAGTTCTGAAAGCGTCTTGGAAACCGCCGGCTGGCTCAGCGAAAGCCGCTCGGCGGCGCGCGCCAGATGGCGCTCCTGCGCCACGGCGACAAGGCAACGCAGGTGGCGCAGCTGCACGGTGCGCACAAAGTCCTGGCGAAGATCGGCTGTGTTTTTCAATTACCGCTGGTTATTCAAAACGAATCAATCTTCAATTTACATCATCAGACGAGACTTCTAAAGTCCGGGTTCCGGATTCGATCCGTCCCCAACAGGAGACAACGACATGTTGACCAAAACGAAGGCCCCCTCGGCCATCCTCACGCCGCGCGACTGGGAGGCCCACCCCTCTTATGTCTACCCCGGCTACAAGTCCACCGTGAAGCGCGGTCCGCAAAAGCCGCTGGTGCCGCTGAAGGCGTCGCTGGGCGAACTGCAGCAGCCGGTTTATGGCCACGACAGCATCGGCGAGTTCGACCACGACCTGACGCGCAACGCGCGCAAGAACGGCGAGCCGCTGGGCGAACGCATGATCCTGACCGGCCAGGTGCTCGACGAGCGCCGCCGCCCTGTGGCCAACACGCTGGTGGAGCTGTGGCAGGCCAACGCCTCGGGCCGCTACGTGCACAAGGTCGACCAGCACGACGCGCCGCTCGACCCCAACTTTCTGGGCGCGGGCCGCTGCCTGACCGACAGCGAGGGCCGCTACCGCTTTCTCACCATCAAGCCCGGGGCGTACCCCTGGGGCAACCATCCGAACGCCTGGCGTCCGCAGCACATCCACCTGTCGCTGTTCGGCCAGAGCTTTGCGAGCCGCCTGGTCACGCAGATGTACTTTCCCGGCGATCCGCTGCTGCAGTACGACCCCATGGTCACCGGCACGCCCGAGCGCTACCGCAACCGGCTGATTGCCGATTTCAGCCTCGACATCACCGAAGAGGGCTACGCGCTGGGCTACCAGTTCGACATCGTGCTGCGCGGCGCCGACGAAACGCCGTTCGAGAACCGCTGAAAGGATTTCCCATGCCATTGATGACCGCCTTGGAAGCCGACTTCGGCCAGACCCCCTCCCAGACCGTGGGCCCCTACTTCGCCTACGGCCTCACCGCCACGCAGTACGGCTACGACTTCAACCAGCCCTTCGACGCCGCCGTGGCGCTGGACAATGCCGCGGGCGAGCGCATTCGCCTTGAAGGCCGCGTGCTCGACGGCGACGGCAACCCGATCGGCGACGCGCTGGTCGAAATCAGCCAGGCGGACGGCGAAGGCCGCTACCCGCAAACCCCGGCCGAGGCGCGCGAAATGGGCTTTCGCGCCTTCGGACGCGCCGGCACAGGCACCGATCCGCAGAACCGCTTCGTGTTCCACACGGTGAAGCCGGGCGCTGAAACGCCGGGCGAAGCCCCGCACATCAACGTGATCGTGCTGATGCGCGGCCTGCTGCTGCATGCGTTCACGCGCGTGTATTTCAGCGACGAGGCCGAGGCGAACGCAAAAGACGCGGTGCTGGCCAGCGTGCCGGCCGAGCGCCGCCACACGCTGGTTGCCGAGCGCGTGGAGCGCGGCGGCGCGGTAAGTTACCGCATCGACATCCGCATGCAGGGCGCCGACGAAACGGTGTTCTTCGACGTCTGACTGCGGGGAAACCCGCAGGCACAAAAAAGCCCGCTCGAAGCGGGCTTTTTCTCGTGCGCGGCAGGCAACTCTGCGTTGCTGCCGGGGCCTTGGCTGGTTACTCGCCGCCGCTGCGGTGCAGGCGCGATTCAGGCACCGTCTTGAGTTCGCCCGGCAGCGTGCTGATGTAGTTGGCGAGCGTCTTGAGTTCGGCGTTGGTGAACTTCTTGGGCTCGACCTGCTGCGCCATGACCGCGTTCGAACGGCCCAGGTGCAGGTTGTTCTTGACGCGGTACGACTTGAGCGCAACGAAGAGGTAGTCGGCATGCTGGCCGGCCAGCTTGGGCACCGTGCCGTCGTTCGGCGTGTTGAAGTTGGCGCCGTGGCACTTGGTGCAGCTGTTGTCCTTGTCGCGCGAGACGAGGGCCTGGATGTTCTCAGGCATGGGCTTGGCCATGGTGGCCGGGGGCGCGTCGCCTTCCTTCAGGCCCAGCTGGCTGTAGTAGGCGGCCACGTCGGCAATGTCCTGCTCGCTGAGGCTGTCGGCAATGGCGCGCATGGTGGGGTGCTTGCGGTCGCCGCCCTTGTAGGCGGTGAGCGCTGCGGTGATGTAGCTGGCGCTCTGGCCGGCAATCATCGGAACCTTGTGGATCTCCGGAAAGCTGGCCTGGTAGCCGATGATGCCGTGGCAGCCCACGCACATTGCCACCTTCTTGGAACCGTCCTGGGCCTTGCCCGTGACTTGCTGGGCTTGCGCCGAGACCGTCACGCAAGCGACAGCGAAGGCAAACATCGTGGTCAACAACTTGTTCATTTTGCGCGCACAATCTCGTGGAGATACAGTTTTTCGAATCAACATTCGATTATATGCAAGGGTCTTGCAAGACCCCCGGCAAGCCGCCCAAGAGGTTGCGTGAACCGGATCGAGTGTGTTCTTTTCTCCACCCTGCCTTCTCCACCTGCTTCCTGTCCACTCATGAAATTCAAGGGCTCAGACAACTACGTTGCCACTCAGGACCTGATGCTGGCAGTCAATGCCGCCATCACCCTCAAGCGCCCGCTGCTCGTCAAGGGCGAGCCCGGCACCGGCAAGACCATGCTGGCGGAGGAAGTGGCCGAATCGCTCGGGTTGCCGCTCCTGCAGTGGCACATCAAGTCGACCACCAAGGCGCAGCAGGGCCTGTATGAATACGACGCGGTGAGCCGCCTGCGCGACTCGCAGCTCAAGGACGTGGACGGCGGCGAACGCGTCAAGGACATCCAGAACTACATCGTCAAGGGCGTGCTCTGGCAGGCCTTCACGGCCGACCAGCCGGTGGCGCTTCTGATCGACGAGATCGATAAGGCCGACATCGAGTTTCCGAACGACCTGCTGCGCGAAATCGACCGCATGGAGTTCTACTGCTACGAAACGCGCGAACTCATCCGCGCCAAGCACCGGCCGGTGGTGTTCATCACCTCCAACAACGAGAAGGAGCTGCCCGACGCCTTTTTGCGCCGCTGCTTCTTCCACTACATCAAGTTTCCCGACGCCGAGACGATGAAGCACATCGTCGCGGTGCACTTTCCCGGCCTGAAGCAAGAGCTGCTCACGGCCGCAATGAAGACCTTCTACGACGTGCGCAACCTGCCCGGCCTGAAGAAGAAGCCCTCCACCTCCGAGCTGCTCGACTGGCTCAAGCTGCTGGTGGCCGAGGACATTCCGCTCGAAGCCCTGCAGAGCAAGGACGACAAGGTTGCGGTGCCGCCGCTGGTGGGCGCCCTGCTCAAGAACGAGCAAGACGTGACGCTGTTCGAGAAGCTCGTCTTCATGCAGCGCAACAACCGATGAGTCCCCGCCCGGCCGCTCCGAAGGGGACTCGCGCCGCAGTGCGAAGCACGGAGGTTTCCTTGTGAGCCGGCAACCGGCGCCGCATCCCGTGGGCCAATTGCTCAAGCTGGGCGTTGCGCAGGCCGTGCTGTTCGTGGCCGGTGCACTGCTCGGCCGCTGGATCGGCCTGCAACTGGGGCTCGATGCCTTCGGCGCCAACGGCTACGGCAACCGGGAGATCTTCGGCATTCTGCTGATCGGCCTGGGTGGCGGCGGCGGCGTGCAACTGGCGCGCGCCTGGTATGACCGCAAGTACGGCAAGCCGCAGCGCTGAAAATTTGAAAAAGGTGTCTCGAAGATGGCGTTCGTCGAACCTGTCACGCTGAAGGCGCGCGACCTGGCCCTGGTGCCGCTGTCGCTCGACCATGAAGAGGGCCTGCGTGCCGCCGCGGCCGACGGCGAACTCTGGAAGCTGCGCATCACCTCCGTGCCCGAGCCGCACGAAACCCGCGCCTACATCGAAGCCGCCTTGCAGGGGCGCGAAGCCGGCCACCGCTTTGCCTTTGCCGTGACCGAGGCCGAAACCGGCACGGTGCTCGGCAGCACGAGCTTTCACGACATCCTGCCGGCCGTGAAGCGGGTGGAGATCGGCTACACGTGGTACGCCAGGCGCTGCCAGCGCACGCACGTCAACACCACCTGCAAGCTGCTCATGCTGACGCATGCCTTCGATACCCTCGGCTGCAACGTGGTGGGCTGGCGCACCGACAATTTCAACTTCGCTTCGCAGCAGGCCATCGAGCGGCTCGGCGCCAAGAAAGACGGCGTGATTCGCGGACATGCCATGCGCCGAGACGGCACGATCCGCGACACGGTGATGTACAGCCTGCGCTCAGGCGAGTGGCCCGAGGTGAAGGCGCAGTTGCTTTACCTACTCGACAAGCCGCGCAGTTGAAGAAACGCGGCTCGTCTGGAGGCGCTTCAATCAATAACAATTCGGCTCCGCTGATTCTCCGCACTATCGTCTTCATGCTGAACTCATCCAGCTACGCCAATCTCAAGCGATTCTTTTTGATGTTCGCTTGTGGCTGGGTGTTTTCACAGCATGCACTTGCACAGAGCCCATCTCCTGATATTTTCGGAAATTACCATCAGATCATGGGAAACGCGGGCATCGCGGACAGTGAATTCCTGAACGCCGCGACCACTCCGAATATCGCGAAAAAAGAAGCGTGGTATGAAAAGGCTGCGAAAAAAGGGAACAGGGAAGCCATTGGCAATCTCGCCATGCTTTTGTATTGCGGCGATGAGCGTCCAAAAGATACGCAGCGCGCATTCGAGTTGCTGCACCAGTTGAGCGAACTAGGGTCTGCTCCTGCGCCGTGGCTCATCGGAATTGCTTACTATTTTGGCGATAGCGTTCCGCAAAGCTACGAGAAAAGCCTGCCGTGGCTGGAACTGTCCGCCCGGCGAGGAAACCCTCATGCAGTCAAGCTGGTAGCAGAGATGTACGACAAGGGCCTTGGAATACCCAAGTCTGAATCGAAGAATTCGTGGTGGCTAGAGTTTGCTGCGGCACATGGTCATCAAAAATCGCAGTTGCAACTCGCCGAACGACTGCTCCGCAAAGCATCTACCGAGGACGAGTTCATCGCCGTCTATTACTGGTTGCTAGGTGCCAGAAAACAAGGCGCCGCCATTGACGAAACGACAGTCACGCTGATTGAGTCGAAGATCGATTCAAGAAAACTTGCAGTCATCAAAGATGCCGATGCGAAGCTCGGCCCGTTTCGTTGGTCGAGCTGGGATGATGCATCCGTTATAGGCGCCTACATCTTTCCATGCATGAGACATCTTCAGAATCCTGTGCTGGCGCAAATGAGCCTCCAGCGTTGACTTGCGCTCCAACTCAACTTCGAAGCCGAAATTAGGAAGCCCGCCATGCTGATCGATTTCTTTTACACCCTGCGCTCGGCCAAGCTGCCGGTCTCGGTCAAGGAATACCTCACGCTGCTCGAGGCGCTGCAGGCCGATGTGGTGGGGCCCAACTCCGACGGCGCCTTTGGCCTGGACGACTTCTACTATCTCTCGCGCACCGCGCTCGTCAAGGACGAGAAGCACTACGACAAGTTCGACCGCGCCTTCGCCGCCTACTTCAAGGGCGTGGAAATGCTGGCCGACTTCACCAAGGAAGTGCCGCTCGACTGGCTGCGCAAGACGCTGGAGCGCGAGTTCACCGCCGAGGAAAAAGCCAAGATCGAGAAGATGGGCTGGGACGAGCTCATGGAAACGCTCAAGAAGCGCTTCGAAGAGCAGAAGGAGCGCCATGAGGGCGGCAACAAGTGGATCGGCACGGGCGGCACCTCGCCCTTCGGCCACGGCGGCTACAACCCGCAGGGCATTCGCATCGGCGGCGCGGGCAAGAACAAGAGCGCCGTGAAGGTGTGGGACCAGCGCGCCTATAAGGACTACGACGACAGCCAGGAGCTGGGCACGCGCAACATCAAGGTGGCGCTGCGCCGGCTGCGCAAGTTTGCGCGCGAAGGCCACGACGAAGAGCTGGACCTGGACGACACCATCCACTCCACAGCGGCCAATGCCGGCTACCTCGACATCAAGATGCGGCCGGAGCGCCACAACAACGTGAAGGTGCTGCTGCTGATGGACGTGGGCGGCACCATGGACGAGCACATCCAGCGGGTGGAAGAGCTGTTCTCGGCCGTGAAGACCGAGTTCAAGCACCTGGAGTTCTATTACTTCCACAACTGCGTGTACGACTTCATGTGGAAGAACAACAAGCGCCGCTTCTCCGAGAAGTTCGCAACCTGGGACATCCTGCGCAAGTACAACAAGGACTACAAGCTCATCTTCGTCGGCGACGCGACCATGAGCCCCTACGAAATCCTGCAGCCCGGCGGCAGCGTCGAATACAACAACGAGGAAGCCGGCGCCGAGTGGATCCAGCGCCTGACGCATGCGTTTCCGAAGTTCGCCTGGATCAACCCCGAGCCGCAGGGCGTATGGCAGTACCGCCAGAGCATCGCCGTCATGCAGCAGCTCATGTCCAACCGCATGTACCCGCTGACGCTGCGCGGCCTCGAAGAAGCCATGCGAATGCTTTCGAAGTAAGCGGGAGTGGGTGGGGCGAACCTGTTTCCGGATGCTTCCGGAGCGCGCTCGCCTTGCTGTCAAAATCCGCCCATGTTCAGGGTGGTCCCAGTCTTTGCGCCGGCATGGTTGCCGGCTTTGCTTTTTTGCGGCGTCCTGCTTTTGCAGGGGTGCAGCCTGCTGCCCAAGAAAGACGTGGCCAAGGACGCGCCCTCCCCCGTGCTGGTGCGCAACGGCGACACCGCGCCCGCAAGCGATGACGAAAGCGCCAAGGAAGGCGAGAAGCGCGGCCGGCGCGATGCCTTCACGGTAGATGTTCGCGGCCCTGCCGCGGTGCGCGAATACCTCACGCTGCACCTGGACATCCAGCGCTACCGCACGCTCGACGACCTGGGCGCCACCGAGATCTCGCGGCTCATGGTGGCGGCCGAAGCCAATGCCCGCGAGCTGCTCGGCACGCTGGGCTACTTCACGCCCACGCTCACGCTGGAGCTCAACGAAACGCCGGCCAGCACCAAGGCCCCGCGCGAGATCGTCATTACCGTGGAGCCCGGCGAGCTCACCCGCGTGAGCACCGTGCAGATCAGCTACGGCGGCCAGATTGCCAGCGACCCAACCGCCGAGGCCCAGCGCGATTCGATCCGCACCGCGTGGGCGCTGCGGGCCGGCCAACCCTTCACGCAGCAGGGCTGGGACAACGCCAAGAACACCGCCTTGCGCAGCCTCACCGCCAAGCGCTTTCCCACCGGGAGCATCGAGGTGAGCCGCGCCGAGGTCGATGCAGACCGGCAGGAGGTACGGCTCAGCGTCACCTACCAATCGGGCCCCGCCTACCGCTTCGGCCCGCTCGTGCTGCGCGGCGTCGAGCGTTACGACGCGGACGGCGCGCGACGCATCGCGCAGCTTCCCACCGGCACCGACTACGACCAGCAGAAGCTGCTCGATGCCCAGCAGCGCCTGGCCAGCAGCGGTTATTACGACTCGGTGTTCCTCACGCTCGACACGGAAAGCGGCACGCCGCTGGCCGCTCCCGTGATCGCGCAGTTGCGCGAAGCCCCCATGCAGAAGGTGGTGCTGGGCGCCGGCTTCACCACCGACAACGGGCCGCGGCTGTCGGTCGACCACATCCACAACCGCCTGCCGCTGCTCGGCTGGCGCGCCGTGTCGCGCCTGTCGGTCGACCGGGACATCAAGTCGCTGGGCACGGAGTGGAACGCGATTCCCGACGACACCGGCTGGCGCTGGTTTGCGGGCGCCGAACTCAAGAGCGAAACCTCGGGCAGTTATGTGGTCGACAGCGGCCGCGTGCGCAGCGGACGCAACAAGTCGAGCGGCCACATCGACCGCAGCTACTTCCTGCAATACGACTACGCGCAGAACCGCGGCACCAACGCCCCGCCCTCTGCCTCTGCCGTCACCGCCAACTGGGGCTGGACCGGCCGCTACTTCGACGACAACGCCGCGCCCACGCGCGGCTACGGCCTGGCGCTCGAGCTTGCAGCGGGCTACACGCTGACCGGCGAACAAGTGCCTTTCACGCGCACCTATGCGCGCTGGCTGGGCGTGCTGCCGCTGGGCTTTGGAAACGGACAGGACGCCGCCACGCTCGCACGCCGCAGCCGGCTTCAGCTGCGGGCCGAAGCCGGCGCGGTGAGCGCCAAGGAGAGCGCCCAGATCCCTTCCACGCTGATGTTCCTGACCGGCGGCGACACCACGGTGCGCGGCTACAGCTACCGCCAGATCGGCACCGTGCGCAGCGACGGCCAGGTCGTGGCGGGCCGCTACCTCGGCGTGATGAGCCTCGAATGGCAGCGGCCCTTTGTCTACAACGACAAGCTCACCGAGTGGGAAAGCACCGTCTTCGTCGACGCGGGTGCGGTGGCCGACAAGCCCGAAGAACTCAAGCCGAAGGTTGGCGTGGGCGTGGGCGCGCGCTGGCGCAGCCCGGTCGGGCCGGTGCAGGCCGACCTTGCCTACGGCGTGGACACGAAGAAGTTCCGTCTTCATTTCCGCCTGGGCTTCACCTTCTGACAAAACGCGCATCGATGCAGACTGACGCCGAACACCAGCCCGAGAAGGCACAGCCGCGCGCTCGGCGCTCACGCACGCGGCGGGTGCTGCGCGCTCTTGGCTGGACTGCCGCGGGCCTGCTTGCGCTGGTGCTCGTGCTCGGCGCGGGAACCTGGTGGTGGCTCGGCTCCAACCAGTCGCTGGCGTTCGCGCTTGCCAAGGCCGCACGCTACCTGCCCGCCGGCCAGACGCTCGAAAGCCGCGACGTCACGGGCTCTCTGCGAACGGGCGGGCGCATCGGGTGGCTGCGCTGGCAAAGCGAGAAGCTGGCGGTGGAGGTGCACGAGGCGGACATCGGCTGGCAACTCGCACCGCTGTTCAAGCGCAAGCTGCAACTCGGCGAAGTGCACGCGGCGCGGCTCCTCATCGAAAAGCGCGGTCCGCCGAGCGACACGCCCACCGAGCCGCTCGAGCAGCTCGCGCTGCCCATCGAGGTCGATGTGCCGTTTCGCATCGACCAGCTGCAGTGGACCGGTCCGCCCGCGCTCCAGGCCAACCAGCTCGCCGGCACCTATCGCTACACCGGCACCGAGCATCAGCTGGAGGTGAAGGGCGTCGACATTGCCGAAGGCCACTACAGCGCGCGCGTGAAGCTGCAGGGCCCGGCGCCCATGGCGATCGACGCCACGCTGAATGGCCGCGTGAAGGCACCATTGGCAGAAGGACGCAGCATCGACGTGCTGGCGCAAGCGGCCATCAAGGGCACGCTTGCCGGCACCGATGCGCGGCTGCAGATCGCCGCCGAACTGAAGCCGGCCGAGCCCGCCGCGGAAGACCCGATGGAAGCGAAGCTGCAGGCCAACAGTGCACCTTGGCTGCCGCAGCCCGTCATCGATGCCAAGGCCGACCTGCGCAACGTGGATGCGGCCGCCCTGTGGCCGGGCGCGCCACGCACGCGACTGACCGGCACGGTCGAACTGCAGCCCGACGCGGCCACCGGCGCATCGGCCTGGCAGGCCTCGGCCAGCATCCGCAATGCGGTGCCCGGGCCCTGGGACAAGGGCGCGCTGCCGCTCGAGCAGGTGGAGGCACGCGTTGGCTTCGACGGCACCAGCTGGACCATTCCCGAAGCCGTGGTGCGCGCGGGCGGCGGCCGCATCGAAGCAGAGGGCCGTTGGAGCCCCGCCCCCGCGCCATGGCAAGTGCGCGCCACGGTGCGCGGCGTGCGCGCCGGCCTGCTGCACAGCGAACTGTCTGGCGCGCCCATCAGCGGCACGGCCACGGCGCAGCAGCGCGAAGACACCATCGGCTTCGACCTGGCCTTGCGGGCCGAAGGCGGGGCCGGCAGCAAGGCGATGCCCGGCTTTGGCCTGGACCGCGCGGTTGCGCAGGGCCAATGGAAAAACCAGGTGCTCGACCTGCGCACGCTGCGCCTGGAGGCCGAGGGCGCCAGCATCTCAGGCAAGCTGCAGGTGCGCGTGGCCGAGCAGGCCGCAAGCGGCAAGCTCGACCTGGCGCTGCCTGGAGGCGCTGCGGAGCTCGATGGCCGCATCGCGCCGTCGCAAGGCGGCGGCGACATCAAGGCACGCATCGACGACGCCGACGCGGTGCAGCGCTGGATCGAGGGCCTGCCCGAAATGGCGAACGTGTTCGCCGGCAAGACGGCCAAGGGCTCCGCGCGGCTGGACGCCAGCTGGCAAGGCGGCTGGCAGACCATCCAGCGACGCCTCGAGAACCCCGGTGCCCCGGCCCAGCGCGGCGCGATGGAGCCCAGCGTCAAGGCGACGCTCGGCGTGCCGCGCCTCGACCTGCGCATGCCGGCTGCCAATGCCGGTGCGGCGGCCACCACGGTTCAATTGAAGGACTTGCGTGCCAACCTCGATGGCAGCCTGGCCCAGGCCACGCTCGCGCTGCAGGGCGAGGCCACTACCGGCACGCAAAAGCTCACGCTCGACACCCGCGCGAACGGTGGCCTTGCCGGGCCGAACCAATGGCGCGCCACACTCGCCAGCCTGCGCGTGCAAGCACAAGACACCGCGCGGGCCAGCACGGCTGCTGCGGGCGCTGCCGCGGCGCCGTGGACGCTGGAGCTCGGCCGCGAAGTCGCCGCCACCATCAAGACCAGCGGAAGCGGGGCCACCAGCCGGCTCGACCTGGAAGCCTCCGCCGCCACGGCCACCTTGCGCGGGCCGGCGCCCGGCACCGTTCGCATCGAATGGCAGCCGCTGCGCTTCACCCGCAGCGGCGCCGCGCCCAACCAGGCTTTTCGCGTGCAGTCGAAGGGCAAGCTGCAGGGCCTGCCGATGGCTTGGGCCGAGGCTTTCGGTGCCAGCACCACCTTCAATGAACTGGGCGTGAGCGGCGACCTGATGTTCGACGGCGATTGGGACATCGATGCCGGCGACACGCTGCGTGCCAATGCGCGGCTTGCGCGCCAGAGCGGCGACATCCGGGTGCAGGCGGGCGAAGCGGCCTTGGTCACGCGCATCACCAGCCGCGGCACCGGCACGGCCAGCGAGCGCACCATGAACTCCGCCACGGCCGGCGCGGAGGCACCCAGCACGCCCGCCGGCCTGCGCCAGGCCGAGCTGCGGCTGGATGCGCAAGGCCAGGCCGTGCGCGCCTCGCTGGCATGGGACAGCGAGCGCGCCGGAAAGATCAATGCCGAGCTGAACACGCGCATGCAGCAACGCGCGGACGGCTGGCAATGGGCGCCCGATGCGCCGCTGGCCGGCAACATCAAGGCGACGCTGCCCAACCTGGGCGTGTGGTCGATGCTCGCGCCGCCCGGCTGGCGCGTGGCCGGCACCCTGGATGCAGACGCCGTCCTGGCGGGCAACCGCGCGGCACCGCGCTGGAACGGCACGCTCGGCGCCGACAAGCTTGCGCTGCGCGCGCCGGTCGAAGGGCTGGACCTGCGCGACGGCCGCCTGCGCGCCTCGCTCACGGGCGAACGCATCGAGATCACCGAATTCACGCTGAAGGGCGGCGCCGGCAGCACCGCGCGCATTGCGGGCCAGAGCGGCAACCGCAGCACGGCGGCCAGCGAAGCTGGCACCGACGGCGGCTCGCTCACCGCGCGCGGCGACATCGGCTGGGGCGCGGCCAGTTCGTCGAGCACGGGCATCCGCATGGCCCTGCAGGCCGACCTGCGCGCGCTGCGCGTGCTGGTGCGCACCGACCGGCAAGTCACGCTCTCGGGCAACCTGCAGGCGCGGCTCGACAACGGCCAGTTCAACGTGCGCGGCAAGCTCAAGACCGACCGCGCCGTGATCATCCTGCCCGACGAGACCGCGCCCAGCCTGGGCTCCGACGTGGTCGTGCGCTCCGCGGCCAAGGACCGCGAGGCGGCCGAACAAGCCCAGCGCGATGCGGCGCGCAACGAGGCGCAGGCCGCCAAGCCGCAAACGGCAAAGCCGCCCGACATCGTGGTGAACTTCGACCTGGGCGACGACTTTGCGGTCCAGGGCCGCGGCATCACGACGCGGCTCGAAGGCGATCTGGAAATCAGAAGCAACCGGCTCAATGCGCCGCCGCGCATCACCGGCGAGGTCAGGACCGTCAAGGGCCAATACCGCGCCTACGGACAGCAGCTCGATGTGGAAACAGGCCTCGCGCGCTTCAACGGCCCGTTCGACAATCCGTCGCTCGACATCCTCGCCATTCGGCCCAACATCTCGCAGCGCGCCGGCGTGCAGATCACGGGCACCGCGCAGTCGCCGCGCGTCAAGCTCTATTCCGAGCCCGCCCTGTCGGATGCGGAAACGCTTTCGTGGGTGGTGCTGGGCCGCGCCTCCGCCACCAGCGGCGGCGAATCGGCGCTGCTGCAGCAGGCGGCTCTTGCACTGATCGGCCATGTCAGCAAGAGCGGCAGCGGCGGCAGCCTGGCCAGCCGCTTCGGCCTGGACGAACTCGGGTTCAAGGGGCCGGGCAACGGCGGCGACCTGCGCGAATCGGCCGTGACGCTCGGCAAGCGGCTCTCGAAGGATTTCTACCTCACCTACGAGCGCAGCGTGGGCGGCACCTTCGGCACCCTCTTCATCTTCTACGACCTGACGCAGCGGCTCACATTGCGCGGGCAGGCCGGCCAGACGAGCGGGCTCGACCTGATCTACACGCTGAAGTACGACTGAGGTCCGGGTCTGCCGCCTTGACCGCGGCAATCGCCAGGGATAAGAATCATCTGCGCCCTCCAATACAAGGAACGACGATGCACGATGATGGAGACAAGGGCGAGTGTTCCCGGCTGGACCGTCAGAAGTACGACCCCCCGGGGTACTCGCGAACCACGTTCTTGCACAACGCACTTCGCTGCGTGATTGCCGCCATTGCGGCGGGCGCCGCGGCGGCGTCCGTTCCCTACTGGGGCGGCGATGACTTTCCGCTGATGGGCCTGATCGTCTACGTGGCGGGCATGGTGTTCATCGCAATGCCGCTGTGCCTCTACTACGAGTCGCTGCTCCAGTCGCACCAGGAGCGCGTGGAGCATGCAAGGCACACGCTGACGCCCACCTAGTCTGCATTGGCGGGCTTGGTCTTCACCACCTGCCTGAGGCCCTGCAGCGCGGGTTCGACAATGGCGGCATCTGCGCCCACCGCATACACCGCATAGGCCGGGTACAGAAACTCCGGCGTGTTGGGCACACGGCGCAGCCGACCCGACTCGAGATGGCTGCGCACCACGTCGTGCCTGAAGTAGCCCGTGCCGCCCGCAGCCAGCAGGTACTCGCGGCCGAGCGGCCCCAGCCCCGCCATCACCGCTGCATTCGATAGCTCCGGAAACGCAAGGCCGTGCTGCGCCGCGAACTCGGGCCCCCAATCCACGTACACATAGTCCGCAGCCTTGGGCACGCGCGGGCGCTGCGCGGTGGTGACCATGACCAGCTTCTCTTCGATGAGCAGCTCCACGCGCAGGCCGGGCCGCTGCTGCGGTGCATAGGCAATGGCAATGTCGAGCACGCCGGCCGCCACCTTGTCGAGCAGGTCGTGCGGAAAACCGACCTCGGTGCGAATGGCCAGTTGCGGCGCGGCGGTGCGCATCCAGAGCAGCCACTGCAGCAGCAGCGGGTCCCACAGGCTGATCTCGCATCCGATGGCAAGCACGGCGCGGCTGCCGCTCGGCACCGCCACCTGGTGGCGCGCGCGCTCCCACACCTGCACCAGCGTGGTGGCATGCGGCAGGAACTGCTCGCCTGCCGCAGTGAGCACCGCGCCGGCCTTGTTGCGCACGAAGAGGGGCCGGCCCAGCAGATCTTCGAGCGTGCGCACGCGCGCGCTCACCGAGGTTTGCGTTACGTGCAGCCGCTCTGCGGCGCGCTGGAAGCTGCGGGTGTCGACGATCGCGAGGAAGGTTCGGGCCAGGTTGATGTCCATCTCGGCGCCTCCAGTTTCAATGCATTATTTTTGCATTCAAATGGCAATTAATCTCGTTTTACTTAATGCGAACGCAGCCGGAAGATCGAGGCATTCAAAAGCAACCAAGGAGCTTCCGAATGCCGACCCTTCGCCAACCGTTCCATGCCGCTTCTTCCGAGAGCTTTGCCGATGCATTCAAGGCGCTTGTCGACGAAGCACTGATGCTCGCCGAGGCCCTGCTGAGCCCGAACAAGATCATCAGCGAGGTGGAGCAGATGCGTTCGCTGCAAGTTGCGGCTGACAACATCGAAGCCACCGATCCCGCGCAAGCCGAGGTGCTGCGCTCGCGCGCCTCGCGCATCGGCCTGCGCTAGCCCGCCAGTGGCTGCACGGCCTCAGGCAGGCCGCGCGTCCTGCGAGGCCGACTCGAATGGCACGATCTGCGAGATGAGCGTGGGCCCGTCGGCGAGCAGAAAGTCCTTGAAGGCTTGCGCCACCGGCGGCAGGCGCTTGGCGCGCCGGTGCACCACGTACCAGTTGAGCATCAGCGGAAAGCCCTGCACATCGAGCACGCGCAGGCTGCCCGCGCGGGTCTCCTGGCTGATGGTGTGGGCCGACACAAAGCTCACGCCCATGCCCGCGATCACCGCCTGCTTGATGGTTTCGGTGCTGCGTATTTCCATGGCAATGTTGATGCCGCTCAGATCGCCGCCAAAGCCCTCTTCCATCGAATGCCAGGTGTCCGAGGCCTTTTCGCGCACCACGAAAGGCTCGCGCATCAGCCGGTCCAGCGGGATTCCGGGCACGCCCACCAGCGGATGGTTGGGCGCCGCAACAATCACGTAGGGGTGCGGCGCGAACGGCTGGTTGACCGTGTCCAGGTCGGTCGGAGGCCGCACCATGATTGCGAGGTCGGTCAGGTTCTCGGCGATGTGGGTCATGAGCCCTTCGCGGTTGTGCACCGTGAAGTTGAGCGTCACGCCGCGGTGCCGGCTCGCAAACTCCACCAGCAGCCGCGGAAAGAAATAGTCGCCCGCGCTGATCACGCCCACGTTGAGCTTGCCGCCCGAGACGCCGTTGAACTGCAGCATGGCGTTTTCGGCCGCCTCGAACTGCTGGATGATCGCCCGGCTGATCTGCAGCAGTTCGGTGCCCGCGGGGGTCAGGTAGATCTTCTTGCCGAACTGCTCGAAGAGCGCGTTGCCCGCGTGTTCCTCGAGCTTGCGCACCTGCGTGGAAACGGCCGGCTGCGTGAGGTGCAGCTCTTCCGCGGCGCGCGAAAAGCTCAGCAGGCGCGCTACCGCTTCGAAGACTTTCAACTGGCGCAGGGTCGCGTGCTTCATTCAGAAAAGAACGTTGGACGACACGCCTACGGTATTCGCGCGACGTGCAGCAGGTTCGTCGTTCCCGAAAGCCCGAACGGCAAACCGGCCACGACCACGACGTCGCTGCCCGTGTTCGCAAAGCCTTCGGTGCACGCCACGCGGCAGGCGCACTCGATCATCTCGGCCACGTCGTGCACGTCCTCGACCTGCACCGCATGCACGCCCCACACCATCGCCATGCGCCGGGCCGTGGCAATGTCGGGCGTGAGGCTAAGGATGGGAACAGCCGGCCGCTCGCGCGCGGCGCGCAGGCTGGTAAAGCCCGACGAGGTGTAGGTCACGGTGGCGGCAGGCGCCAGCAGCGCGGCCACCTGGCGCATGGACGCGCACACCGCATCGGCCGTGGTCGAGAGCGAGGCTTCATGCGTGGCGTCGATACCGATTCGGTAGGACGCATCGGCCTCCACGCGCGAGATGATGCGGTCCATCATGGCCACGGCCTCGAGCGGGTATTTGCCCGAGGCGGATTCGGCCGAGAGCATCACCGCGTCCACACCGTCGTAGACCGCCGTTGCAACGTCGGACACCTCGGCGCGCGTGGGCACCGGCGCGGCAATCATCGACTCGAGCATTTGCGTGGCCACCACCACCGGCTTGCCGCGCTTGCGGCAGGCGCGCACGATGAGGCGCTGCAGCTCGGGCACGCGCTCTGGCGGCAGCTCCACGCCCAGGTCGCCGCGCGCCACCATGACGCCGTCGCACAGGTCGACGATGGCGTCCAGGTGATCGATGGCCGCGGGCTTCTCGAGCTTGGCCATGATCCATGCGCGGTTGCCGATGATGGCGCGCGCCTCTTCGATGTCTTCAGGGCGCTGCACGAACGAAAGCGCCACCCAGTCCACGCCCATTGCCAGGCCGCAGGCCAGGTCGTCCAGGTCCTTGGGCGTGAGCGGCGAAATCGGCAGCAGCACGCTCGGCACGTTGACGCCCTTGCGGTCCGAGATGGGTCCGCCGACGAGCACCGTGGTCTCGGCAAAGTCGGCGCCGTAGCTGTCCACGCGCAGCCGCAGCTTGCCGTCGTCGAGCAGCAGTTCGGTGCCGACCTGCAGCGCCGCGAAGATCTCGGGATGCAGCAGCGGTGCGCGGCCTGCGTTGCCGCTGGTCCTGTCCATGTCGAGGCGGAAGCGCGCGCCCGCATCGAGCTGCGCGCGCCCGCCTTCGAAAGTGCCCAGCCGCAGCTTGGGCCCCTGCAGGTCGAGCAGCACGCCGATGGGCCTGCCGAATTCCTTCTCGAGCCGGCGGATGGTGTCGAGCCGCCGCGCATGGTCGTGCTGCGTGCCGTGGCTGAAGTTGAGCCGGAACACATCCACACCGCGTTCGAACAGGGCACGAATGGCCGGCTCGTCGGTGGTGGCGGGGCCCAGCGTGGCCACGATCTTCGCGCTGCGTGTACGTCGCATCATCCGTTCCATTTCATTGATCACAGCGCACACATGCTGCGCAAAATCGCCCAGCCCGAGTGGTGCTAGCCGGCCATCTCTTGAAGGCAAACCCGGCCGCGCTGCTCTTCCATGGTACGCGCCAGCAATTTGACGAGCGCATACACGGTGTCGATGTGCGGCGTGGGGGTTTCGGTGAGCCGCGCCAGTTCGACCACCGCGCCTACCAACGCATCGATCTCGGGCGCACGCCCGGCTTCGACGTCTTGCAGCATCGATGTCTTGTGCTTGCCCACCTTCTCGGCGCCGGCAATGCGCTTGTCGAGCGTCACGCGGAACTCGATGCCGAGCTTGTGGGCCACCGCTTGCGCCTCTTGCATCATTGCCGTGGCCAGTTCGCGTGACGGCGGGTACTGGCAGATGTCGACCAGCGTGGAATGCGAGAGGCTGCTGATCGGGTTGAAGGTCAGGTTGCCCCAGAGCTTGAGCCAGATTTCAGCGCGGATGTTGTCGAGCACCGGCGCCTTGAAGCCGGCTGCGGTAAGGCAGGCCGAAACGCGGCTGACGCGCTCGCTCGAAGAGCCGTCGAGCTCGCCGACGGGAAAGCGGTCGCCCTCGATGTGCTTCACCACGCCCGGTGCAATCAGTTCCGACGCCGGGTACACCACGCAGCCGATCACGCGCTCGGCCGGAATCTTTGCGGCTACCACGCCGGTGGGGTCGACACTGCGCACGGGCGTGCCCGCCAATGCCCCGCCATGGTTGTGGAAGTACCAGAAGGGAATGCCGTTCTGCATCGTGACCACGACGGTCTCGGGCCCGAAGAGCTTGGGCACATCGTTCGCGACGGCCTCGACCTGGTGCGCCTTCATCGCCAGGATGACGATGTCCTGCGGACCCGTCTGGTCGTAGCGGTCGGTGGCTTTTGCATTGAGCGCGACCTGCTCGGTGCCATCGGCTCCGATGAGCTTGAAGCCGTTGGTGGCAATGGCGTCGAGATTTTTTCCGCGCACGATGAACGTCACGTCCTCGCCGGCCAGGGCGAGCTTGGCGCCCACCAGGCCGCCGATGGCGCCCGCTCCGATGACTGCTATCTTCATGTCGATCCCCAAGTTGTTGATTCTTTGCGCGCGGGCAGGCTTCAGCCGAAGCGGTTGCCGAGCCTGCCGATACCGCCGATCTCCACCTCGACAAGGCTGCCGGGCTTCATCGAACCGACGCCGATGGAAGTGCCGCACAGGATCACGTCGCCGGGGTACAGCGTCATGTCGAGGGAGATCAGGCTCACGAGTTGCTGGACCGAAAAGCGCATGTCGCTGATCGGGTAGTTCTGGCGCACCTCGCCGTTGAGCAGCGTGGTCACGGTCAGCGTGGCGGGGTCGAGGCCGGTGGCCACCACCGGGCCCATCGGGCAGAAGGTGTCGAAGCCCTTGGCGCGCACCCACTGCGCGAAGGAAGCATCGCGGTTCAGTATGTCGGCCACCGTCACGTCATTGGCGCAGGTGTAGCCGAACACATGGCCGAGCGCTTCGGCCTCGGGTACCGCGGTGCAGGTCTTGCCGATGACGATGCCGAGTTCACCCTCGAACACGACCTTGCCGTCGCACAAGGGCTTGCGGATGTCCGCGCCGGGCGAGAGATAGGAGTTGGGCGACTTCAGCAGATACAGCGGTTCCGCCGGCACCGGCAATTGCAGCTTTTCGCCGAGCGCGTGAAAGTTGTTCCACAGCGCGATGACCTTGGTGGGCTCGGTGGGCGTAAGCAGCCGCACGCCGGAGAGCACGAACACGCGGCCGGTGGGCTCGGGGCGCTCGAACATGTTGCCGCGGTGCTCGTGCACGGTGTCGCCTTCGAGCGCGCCGAAGCCGGTTTCACCGCCGTGCTCGAAACGGACCCATCGCTGCTGTTGCTGCTGTGCTTGCTGCTGCATGTCGTGCCTTCCTTGGTTTCTGTTGGAATGGTTGCTTCAGGGCTCAGTCGAAAGGCAGGTAGTCGGGGACCACGAGCGACGCGAGCAGCTTGCCCATCTCGGCAGGGTTGTCGGTCACGTGAATGCCGCACTCCTTCATGACCGCGAGCTTTTCCTGCGCGGTGCCCTTGCCACCGGAGACGATGGCGCCCGCATGGCCCATGCGCTTGCCGGGCGGTGCGCTGGCACCGGCAATGAAGCCGACCACGGGCTTCTGCATGTGGTCCTTGATCCAGCGCGCGCAAATCTCTTCGTCGTTGCCGCCGATCTCGCCGACCATGATCACGGCGTCGGTGCGAGGATCGTCGTTGAACATCTTGAGCACATCGATGTGCCGCAGCCCGCCGACCGGATCGCCGCCGATGCCGACGACGGTCGACTGCCCGATGCCAAAGCTCGCAAGCTGGCTCGCGGCCTCGTAGGTGAGCGTGCCCGAGCGTGAGACCACGCCGATGCGGCCCTTCTGGTGAATGTGGCCGGGCATGATCCCGATCTTGATTTCGTCGGGCGTGATGAGGCCGGGGCAATTGGGGCCGAGCAGCAAGGTCTTGCTGCCTTCCATGCGGTGGCGTGTGCGGATCATGTCGCGCACCGGAATGCCTTCGGTAATGCACACGACAAGATCGAGCCCGGCATCGACAGCCTCGTCGATGGCTGCGGCGGCAAAGGGCGGCGGCACGTAGATGACGGATACGGTGGCGCCGGTCTCGGCCTTGGCTTCTTTCACGGTGCCGAACACGGGAATGCCGTCGAAGGTCTTGCCGGCCTTGTTGGGGTTGACTCCGGCGACGAAGCACTTCTGGCCGTGGCCGTAGTCGCGGCACATGGCGGTGTGGAACTGTCCTGTCTTGCCGGTGATACCTTGGGTGATCACGCGGGTGTGCTTGTTGATCAGGATCGACATGTCTCAGCTCTCCGTCTCTTGTTCTTGGGGCGGCTGTTGTTCTTTAGCGCTGTTGTTCAGGGCGGATGTCTCAGCTCTCCGTCTCTTGTTCTTGGGGCGGCTGTTGTTCTTTAGCGCTGTTGTTCAGGGCGGGTGCAAAGGCCACCGGGTACTCCCCTCCGCGAATGTCCCCCGGGCGCGAATGTCCCCCGGCCTGCGGCCTCCTCCTTTATTTCGCTGCGGGGAGCACCCGATGCCCTGTGCACTGGGCACGCTGCTGGTGTACCGAATAAAGGAGGAGGGGCGCAGCCCCGGGGGACATTCGCGGAGAAAGGTACCCCGTCGGCGGGTGCGCCGCCCTGAACGCACGACCCGGCAAATCAAGCAGCGACCCTTCATCGAGCCCCCCTACGAGCCGCAGCCACAACCGTCTGAGCCGCGTCGGCCATGTCGCTCGCGGAGATGATCGGAAGCCCCGATTGCCCGAGGATGGTCCGGCCGAGGGTTTCGTTGGTGCCCTTCATGCGCACCACGAGCGGCACCGACAGCTCGACCTCGCGCGCAGCGGCGATGATGCCGCGCGCAATCACGTCGCATTTCATGATGCCGCCGAAGATGTTGACCAGGATGGCCCGCAGGTTCGGGTTGCGAAGCATCAGCTTGAACGCTTCGGTCACCTTCTCGGCCGTGGCGCCGCCGCCCACGTCCAGAAAATTGGCCGGCGATCCGCCGTAGAGCTTGATCGCGTCCATCGTCGCCATCGCCAGGCCTGCGCCGTTCACCAGGCAGCCGATGTCGCCGCCGAGCGGAATGTAGGAAAGATCGAACTTCGAAGCTTCCACCTCGGCCGGGTCTTCCTCGTCGAAGTCGCGCATCGCCGCGATCTCCGGTTGGCGGAAGAGCGCGTTGGGATCGAAGTTGAACTTGGCATCCAGCGCCATCACGCGGCCGTCGCGCGTCAGCACCAGCGGGTTGATCTCGGCCAGCGATGCATCGCAGGCATCGAAGGCCTGGTAGAGGCTCTGCACCAGCGTGCGCACCTGCAGCATCGCCTTTCCGGAAAAGCCGATGTCGCGTGCCAGGCCGTCGGCCTCGGCCGCCTTCACGCCCGTGGCGGGGTCGATGAACAGCTTGCGGATTTTTTCCGGTGTGCGCGCCGCAACCTCTTCGATGTCCATGCCGCCTTCGCTCGACGCCATCAGCGCAACGCGGCGCGAATCGCGATCGACCACCATGCCGAGATAGAACTCCTTCTCGATCTCGACGCTTTCCTCGACCAGGAGGCGCTTGACCAAGCGGCCTTCGGGCCCGGTCTGGTGTGTTCGCAAGCTCATGCCCAGCAGCTCGTTCGCATGGCGCCGCACTTCAGCCGGTGACCACGCGAGCCGGACACCGCCGCCCTTGCCGCGGCCGCCGGCATGAATCTGCGCCTTGACCACCCAGGCCCTGCCGCCGAGCCGCGCGGCGGCATCGGCTGCCTCGTCGGGCGAAAAGCATGCATATCCACGTGGCGTGGGCACGCCGTATTTGCGCAATACGTCCTTGCCTTGGTATTCGTGGATATTCATGGCAATTTCAGGCGCCGAGTTCGGCGCCGCGGCTTTCGGCCCAATTGAAATAGCGCTTTTTCATGGCGCCGGCTTCGAGCTCCCGCTTTTGATGCTCTTCCTTCTTCTGCTCGATCACTTCGGCCAAAAATTTGGCGTCGTAGGCGCGCAGAAGATGCGGCTGGTGGTCGGTCAGGTAATTGCACACGCGCTCGATGCCGTCCTGGCTCTGGCGCAGCAGCTGGCAGTAGATTTCGCGATCCCAATGCCAGCGGAACCCCAATTCGTAGAACGCTGCGTTGTAGGCGTTGCGCTCCGTTTCACTGCTCCAATATTGAACCGGCAAATCATCGATCATGAAGTTTCTCCTAGAAATTGAACGCCGTGCGGCAAATGTTTTGCGTGTCGGCATGATCAAAATGTAGATTCAGTGATCGATAAATAATAGTTAAACTATTTTATTGAATGCATTTGCGATAAGTTATACATAGGTGGCCGTGAATTTCCACTGCGGGTGAATTCGCACCCGCGATTTCCCCGGCCTTCAAAAACAGCGTTTCTTCAGTTCAGGCTCAAATCACGCCTTCGGCGCGCAGCGCCGCAACGTCGCCCGCCGTGTAGCCGAGCTGCGTCAGCACTTCTTCGGTGTGCTCGCCGAGAAGCGGCGAGCGCGTCACTTCGGTCGGGCTGTCGGACATCTTGATCGGGTTGCCCACCGTCAGGTATTTGCCGCGGGTGGGGTGGTCCACCTCGACGATGGTTCCGGTCTCGCGCAGCGACTCGTCGGCGGCGATTTCCTTCATCGAAAGAATCGGGCCGCACGGAATGTCGTACTGGTTGAGGATGTCCATGGCCTCGAACTTGTCCTTGGTCATGGTCCATTGCTCGATGCGCGCGAAGATCGGCTTCAGGTGCAGCAGGCGCGCCGCCGGCGTGGCATAGGCCTCGTCGGTGATCCAGCCTTCTTCGCCGATGACCTTGCACACAGCCGGCCACACCGCACCCTGCGTGATGAAGTAGATGTACGCGTTGGGGTCGGTCTCCCAGCCCTTGCACTTGAGAATGGAGCCCGGCTGGCCGCCGCCCGATGCATTGCCCGCGCGCGGCACCGCGTCGCCGAACTTGCCGTCGGGGTACTGCGGGTACTCGTGCATGGTGCCGGTGCGCTCCAGACGCTGCTGGTCGCGCATCTTCACGCGGCAGAGGTTCAGCACCGCGTCCTGCATGGGCGCGAGCACCTGCTGGCCGCGGCCCGTGTTGTTGCGCTGGTAGAGCGCCGCCACGATGCCCAGCGCCAGGTGCAGGCCGGTGCCGCTGTCGCCGATCTGCGCGCCCGTGACGACCGGCGGGCCGTCTTCGAAGCCGGTGGTCGACGCCGCGCCGCCGGCGCATTGCGCCACGTTCTCGTACACCTTGCAATGCTCGTACTTGCCGGGGCCGAAGCCCTTGACCGACGCCACGATCATGCGGGGGTTCAGCTCCTGGATGTGAGCCCAGGTAATGCCCATGCGGTCGAGCGCGCCGGGCGCGAAGTTCTCCACCAGCACGTCGCAGGTCTTGATCAGCGAGTCGAGCACCTGCTTGCCCTTGGGCTTCTTGGTGTCCAGCGTGATCGAGCGCTTGTTGTGGTTCAGCATCGTGAAGTAGAGGCTGTCCACGCCGGGAATGTCGCGCAGCTGCCCGCGCGTTGCGTCGCCTTCGCCGGCACGCTCCACCTTGATCACGTCGGCGCCGAACCACGCCAGCAGCTGGGTGCAGGTGGGACCGGACTGGACATGGGTGAAGTCAAGAATGCGAACGCCCTCAAGTGCCTTGCTCATCAGCTGTCTCCTTTGATCGTGGTCTCTGCTTCTTGCAGTCGAGCGCGCAATTTACGCTCTTCGGCAAAGCGGGCGGTTTCGTCTCGCACGATGGCAACGATGCCCGTGACCTCGCGATCCTCCGAGAACAGCATCGATACCGTGAAGGCGATCGACAGCGTGTGCCCGTCCTTGTGCAGCGCGGGTACGCGCAGCAGGTCGGCTCCGTACTTGGTGATGCCGGTTTCCATGGTCTTGTGGTAACCGTCCCAGTGGCGCTGGCGCTGCCGCTGGGGAATGATCATGTCGAGCGACTGGCCCAGTGCCTCGGCTTCGGTAAAGCCGAAGATCCGCTCGGCGGCGCGGTTCCAGAGCGTGATCGCTCCTTTCGCATCGCACACCATGATCGCGTCGCCGGCGCCTTCGACGAGCTGCTTGAAATCAACGTTCGCTTGCATGTTTACCTCTGGCGCTTCATGTCGATTCCCGGCTTCGCCCGCCGTGGGAGCGGGCGAAACCGGGGGAGCCGCTACACGGCTTTCGATTCCTTGAGATTGTCGATCTGTTCCTTGGTGTAGCCCAGTTCCGCCAGCACCTCTTCAGTGTGCTCGCCCAGGAGCGGCGAGGCGGTGACCTCGGGCTTGAGGTCCGAGAACTTGATCGGGCTGCCGATGGTCCAGTAGCTGCCGCGCTCCTTGTGCGGCACTTCGACGATGGAGCCGCTCTTGCGCAGCGACTCGTCGTGCAGCAGTTCCTTCATCGACAGCACCGGAGCGCAAGGAATGTCGTGCTTGCGGAAGATGTCCACCGCCTCGAACTTGGTCTTGTCCTTGATGAAGTCCTCGATGGTGGCGAAGATCTGGTCGATGTGCGGCTGACGGGCCTTGGGGGTCATGTAGTCCGGGTCGGTTTTCCACTCGGGCTTGCCGAGCGCGTCGCAGATCGGGTCCCAGGCATGGCCCTGCACCGTGAAGTAGATGTAGGCATTGGGGTCGGTCTGCCAGCCCTTGCACTTCAAAATCCAGCCCGGCTGGCCGCCGCCGCCGGCATTGCCGCCGCGCGGCACCACCTTGTCCTTGAAGGCGTCCATCTCGTGCGGGTACTGCGGATATTCCTCCAGGTAGCCCACGCTGTCCAGGCGCTGCTGGTCGCGCATCTTCACGCGGCACAGGTTGAGCACGGCGTCCTGCATCGAGCAGGCCACCTTCTGGCCCTTGCCCGTTTGCTGGCGGCCGATGATGGCCGTCAGGATGCCGATGGCCAGGTGCATGCCGGTGTTGGAATCGCCCAGTGCGGCCGCCGAGATGGTGGGCACCGAGTTTTCGCCCTTCCACCAGCCGGTGGTGGAGGCCGCGCCGCCGGCGCACTGCGCCACGTTCTCGTACACCTTCAGGTCTTCGTAGTGGTGGCCGTCGCTGAAGCCCTTGACCGAGGCGACGATCATCTTGGGGTTCAGTTCCTGGATGCGCGCCCAGGTAAAGCCCATGCGGTCGAGCGCGCCGGGGCCGAAGTTTTCCACCAGCACGTCGGATTCGCGGATCAGCTTTTCCAGCACCGCCTTGCCCTCGGGCTTCTTGGTGTCCAGCGTGATCGAGCGCTTGTTGCTGTTGAGCATGGTGAAGTACAGCGCATCGACATTCGGGATGTCGCGCAGCTGGCTGCGCGTGACGTCGCCGGCGCCCGGGCGCTCGACCTTGATCACGTCGGCGCCGAACCAGGCCAGCATCTGCGTGCATGCCGGACCGGCTTGCACGTGCGTGAAGTCGATGATCTTGATGCCGTTGAGGGGTTTGTTGTTGCTGCTCATTGCTGCGATCTCCTGATTGAATGAACGGATTACTTCTTCTTGGCCGTGGCCGGATTGAGGCTGGTGATGCGGCCGCTCTCCGTGCCGGCGGTCTCGTCGATCACGGCGTTGATGAGCGTGGGGCGGCGGGAAGCCACGGCTTCGGCCAGCGCCTTCTGCAGTTCGTCCGCGGTGGTGGCGTTGACGCCCACGCCGCCGAAGGCTTCCATCAGCTTGTCGTAGCGCGCGTTCTTCACGAACACGGTGGGCGCCACGTCGGGCGTGCCGCTCGCGTTCACGTCGGTGCCGCGGTAGACGCCGTTGTTGTTGAACACCACGATGCAGATCGGCAGGTTGTAGCGGCAGATGGTTTCCACCTCCATGCCGCTGAAGCCGAAGGCGCTGTCGCCTTCGATGGCGATCACCGGTTTGTCGGTGACCACCGCAGCCGCCACGGCAAAGCCCATGCCGATGCCCATGATTCCCCACGTGCCCACGTCCAGGCGCTTGCGCGGCTCGTACATGTCGACGATGCTGCGCGCGAAGTCGAGCGTGTTGGCGCCCTCGTTCACCACGATGGCGTCGGGCCGGGCCTTCACCTGGTCTCGGATCACGCTCAACGCGCTGTGGAAGTTCATCGGCGAGGGCCGCGCAGCCAGCGTCACGGCCATCTTCGACAAATTCTTGTCCTTGCGCTCGGCAATGGCGCCGGTCCATTCGGCCGGCGGCTTGGCCCACTTGGCATCGACGCCCGCGAGCAGCGCGGCCACGCAGGAGCCGATGTCGCCGATCACCGGCGCGGCAATGGCCACGTTGCTGTCGATCTCGGTCGGTGCGATGTCGATCTGGATGAACTGCTTGGCACCCTTCTCCTGGCCCCAGGTCTTGCCCTTGCCGTGCGAGAGCAGCCAGTTGAGGCGCGCGCCCACCAGCATCACCACGTCGGCCTCTTGCAGCACATAGGAGCGCGCCGCAGCGGCCGACTGCGCATGCGTGTCGGGCAACAGGCCCTTGGCCATCGACATCGGCAGGTACGGAATGCCGGTCTTCTCGATCAGCGCGCGAATGTCGGCGTCGGCCTGTGCATAGGCTGCACCCTTGCCGAGCAGGATGAGCGGCTTCTTCGCGCCCTTGAGCAGGTCGAGCGCGCGCTTCACTGCATCGGGGGCCGGAATCTGGCGCGGGGCCGGATCGACCACCTTGATGAGCGACCTGCGGCCGGCTTCGGCGTCCATGGTCTGTGCGAACAGCTTGGCCGGCAGGTCGAGGTACACGCCGCCCGGACGGCCCGACACGGCCGAGCGGATGGCCCGCGCAATGCCCACGCCGATGTCTTCGGCGTGCAGCACGCGGAACGCGGCCTTGCACAGCGGCTTGGCGATGGCCAGCTGGTCCATCTCTTCGTAGTCGCCCTGCTGCAGGTCGACGATCTCGCGCTCGCTCGAGCCGCTGATGAGAATCATCGGGAAGCAGTTGGTGGTGGCGTTGGCCAGTGCCGTGAGGCCGTTCAGGAAGCCCGGCGCCGATACCGTGAGGCAGATGCCCGGCTTCTGCGTGAGAAAGCCGGCAGCGGCCGCGGCATTGCCCGCGTGCTGCTCGTGGCGGAAAGAAATGACGCGCAGGCCCTCTGCCTGCGCCATGCGCGTCAGGTCGGTGATTGGAATGCCCGGCAAGCCGAAGATCGTGTCGATGTCGTTCAGCTTCAGCGCATCGATGACCAGGTGGAAGCCGTCGATCGTGTTGTCGTGCGCTTCCTCCGGGGGTTGCTTGAGTGCGAGCACGACCGCGTCGCCTTCGGCAGCCTTGTTCTTTGGCTTGAGGGCGTCGTCGAGGGTCGTGGATGCCTCTTTATCCGTTCTTACTGAAGACATGTCTCTCCTTCTTGCTTGGGTGAATGGCCGAGGCCCGAGCCGGGACTATGATTCGGGGCATGTCTTTCGGACGTTGACCGCGGTCAACTTTCCGGAAAACGGCAGCGGCCAGATGAACCAGAAGTTGTTGTTGCGAATTCGAGCAAGACGGGACCCATGACTTTGTTGGAAAACCATCCGGAGAAAAACATCATTCGCGCGCAGCTGCGGCAGAACATCCTTCTCAAGGACCTGAGCGAAAGCGAACGCGCCGAGCTGGAAACCCATCTCGTCATCGTGGACGGCAACAAGGGCGACTTTCTGCTGCACCAGGGCGTGCGAGAGATGGAGCAGTACTTCATCCTCGACGGCATCCTCAAGCGGGTGGTGAGCAACCCCGAGGGCAAGGAAATGATCCTGCGCTTTGCCGATGCGCACGACATGGAAACGAGCTATGCGGCCCTGCGGCTGGGCACGCCCACGCCCTACGGCATCGTGTGCGTCACCAAGGCCCGCGTGGCCAGCCTGCCGCTGAAGGAGTGGATCGCGTTCCTGAACCGCCACCCGGAGACGAAGGAGCTGTTCGAATACTGCGTGATGCGCGGCATGAGCGAAATCATGGCGCACACCATCACGCTGCACCTGCTCGACGCACCGGGGCGCGTGCACCGGTTCATGCGCAAGCACCCCGAGCTGGAAGACCGCATTCCCAGCAAGGAGCTTGCGTCGTATCTCAACCTCTCCGCAGAAACCCTTAGCCGGCTTCGAAAACGCGGAAAGATCTAGGCAGCCGTACAGGCACGCGCGGTGTTCAGGTCTGCTTGGCCGACGCGAAGCGGCGCGGAACGGTCATCAGGCGCAGCGCGTTGTCCACGCCGCTCACGCCGTTGACCTTGGAAGCCACATCTTCCGTGAGCGCGCGTTCTTCCGCATTGAGAACGATGCCGCTCAGCTTGACCTTGCCCTGGTCGGCCTCCACGGTCACGCGGATGTCTCTGGTCGCCTCGTTGTCCTTCAGCGCCGACTTGACCCGCGCCGCGAGCGCCATGTTCGCCAGCAGCGCACGCGAGGCCGGTGTTTCGGCAAACTCGGGGCGCTCTACCAGGGCGCGGATCTGCGCCACGCAGCTATCGACCGAGAGCCGGTCGGTGTTGAGCACCAGGTCGTACAGCACCGGGTCGCCCCATGTCACGCCGAACTGCGCATGCATGCGCGCCGCGTGCGCGTCGTCGCTGCGCCGGATCTCGGCTTCGGCAAACTCCGCGTCGTCGGTCTCCAGGTGCGCCATCAGCCATTCGACCCGCTTCTTCATCGAACGCGTGATGCGCACGCACACCACGTGCGGCACGGGCCGCAGCAGGCAGGTGGCGCCCCAGCCGCGCAGCACCACGTTGCCGCGGTCTGCCAGCGCAAAGAGTTCTTCGGCCGTATAGAGCGCAAGGCTGCGCTTGTCGGCGGTGAGCCGTTCGACAAAACCGGCCTTGCCGTCGCGCAGGCGGCCGATGAAGCTGGTGGGCACCTGCATGCGGTCGGCCACGCGCTCGATGGTTTCGTGCCGCATGATCTCGAGGCCGAGCTGCTCTGCAAGGCGCTGCGAAACGTCCTTGGCAAGCGAACCCATCTCCTGGGTGAGTGCGATGACTGGCATGTTCGTTGTTCTCCGGTCAGTCCACGGGCCGTTCGACGGCAAACTCATCGGGCTTCTTCGGCTTGATGAAGGCCAGCACCTTGGAGATCAGCGGCCAGAACAGCAGCACCAGCGCCAGGGTGGTGATGCCGCCGACCAGCGCGTTGGAGAACATGATCGTCACGTCGCCCTGCGAAACCAGCATGGCCTGGCGGAACGAGTCTTCGGCCTTGTCGCCGAGCACCAGCGCCAGCACCAGCGGCGCCAACGGAAAGTCGAGCTTCTTGAACAGATACCCCACCACGCCGAAGCCGAGCATGAACCAGATGTCGAGCATGGCGTTGTGCACCGTGTACGCACCAATGGCACAGATCACGATGATCACCGGCGCAATGATCGAGAACGGAATGCGCAGGATCGAAGCGAACAGCGGCACCGTGCTCAGCACGACGATGAGGCCGACGATGTTGCCCAGGTACATGCTGGCGATGAGCCCCCAGACAAAGTCCTTCTGCTCCACGAAGAGCAGCGGCCCGGGCTGCAAGCCCCAGATCAGCAGGCCGCCCAGCAGCACCGCGGCCGTGGGCGAACCCGGAATGCCGAGGGCCAGCATCGGCAGCAACGCACTGGTGCCTGCGGCGTGCGCCGCCGTTTCGGGCGCGACCACGCCTTCCATTTGCCCGGTGCCGAACTTGGAACCGCGCTTGGACATTTTCTTGGCCAGGCCGTAGGCCATGAACGAAGCCGGTGTGGCGCCGCCGGGCGTGATGCCCATCCAGATGCCGATGAGCGAACTGCGCAGCGAGGTCACCCAGTATTGCGGCAGCTGCTTCCAGGTTTGCAGCACCACCTTCGGATCGATCTTCGCGGTCTTGCCCGAGAACTTCAGGCCCTCTTCCATCGACAGCAGGATTTCGCCGATGCCGAACAGGCCGATCACCGCAATCAGAAAGTCGAAGCCGCGCATCAGCTCGGGCTGGCCGAAGGTGAGCCGCAGCTGGCCCGTGACCGTGTCCATGCCCACGCTGGCCAACGCAAAGCCGAGCGCCATCGACGCCAGGATCTTGAACGGAGACCCCTTGCCCATGCCCACGAAGCTGCAGAAGGTGAGCAGGTACACCGCAAAGAATTCGGGCGAGCCGAACTTGAGCGCAAACTTGGCCACCAGCGGCGCCAGGAAGGTGATCATGATCACCGCCAGCAGCGCGCCGACGAACGACGAGGTGAACGCCGTGGTCAGTGCCGCACCCGCGTTGCCCTGCTGCGCCATCGGGTAGCCGTCGAAGGTGGTGGCCACCGACCATGGTTCACCCGGTATGTTGAACAGGATGGAGGTAATGGCCCCGCCGAACAGCGCCCCCCAGTAGATGCACGACAGCATGATGATCGCCGAGGTGGGCGACATCGTGAACGTGAGGGGCAGCAGGATGGCCACGCCATTGGCGCCGCCCAGGCCCGGGAGCACGCCAATCAGCACCCCCAGGATGATGCCGACGAACATCAGGCCGATGTTCATGGGGGTAAGGATCACCGAGAAGCCCTGCAGCAGGGCGCTGATTTCTTCCATTTCGCGTTTGCTCCGTGAAATTCAGTAGCCGAGGAATCGGAGGGGATCGAGTGCGCCCTTGAACAGCGGCACCTTGAACCACACCTCGAACATGAAGAAGAAAACCGTGTTGACGATCAACGCCGCAATGACGCTCTTCACCCACGAGTACTTGCCAAGAAACACCATGAACAGCGCGATGTAGATCGCCGATGCCACGTACAGGCCCAGCAGCGAAATCGCGAGCACATAGACCGTGGCCGGCAGCAGCACCGACAGCACGCGCTTGAGCTGCACGGAGTCGACGAAGACCTCGGTCTTCTTGTCCTTGCCCAGCAGCGCCTGGTACAGGATGCCGGCGCCGGAAATCGCGATGATCGCGCCGATGTAGAAGGGGAAATAGCCCGCGCCGGGGCCGTCGCTGGTCCAGCCGGAGCCCAGCCTCTGGCTCTCGACGATGACCACGAGGCCTATGACCAGCAGGACCACCGCCACCACCGCCTCGACCACGTTGGTCGCTACGCCAGTGCGTGCCGCGCCTTCGGAATTCTCGTCGTGCTCCATGGAGTCCTCATCGTTCGTGTGTATGTACCGGGAAAAAAACGAGAGTGCAGCGCCCTGCCCCGCCGCCCACAGCCAGCGGCCGCGTCGTCAGGCAAGAAAGCGCTGCAGGGCGCTCGATTGCTGCTACTTGCTGCTCGCCAGGAAGCCGGCTTCGCTCATCAGCGTGCGGTGCGTGGCCTCTGCCTCGGTGAGCCACTTGGTGAAGGCGTCGCCCGTCATGAACGTCGGGTTGAACGCGCCCTTCTCCATGTATTCCTTCCAGTCGGGCGTGGCCGCGATCTTGGTCAGCAGGTCGACGTAGAACGCGCGCTGCTCGGGCGTGACGCCCGGGGCCATGAAGATGCCGCGCAGCATCGTGTACTTGGTGGGAACACCGGCTTCCTTGCAGGTGGGAATGTCGTTCCACGACTGCGTGTCGGTCACCTTGGCCTTGAACGGCATGCGCTCGTCGTCGAACACGCACAGCGCGCGCAGCTTGCCTGCACGCCACTGGGCCACGGCTTCGATCGGGTTGTTGACGGTCGACTGCACATGGCCGCCCACCAGCTGCACCGCCACCTCGCCGCCGCCCTTGAACGGCACGTAGATGAACTTGGTGCCCGTGGCCTTCTCGAGCGCCACGGTAATGATCTGGTCCTCTTGCTTGGAGCCGGTGCCGGCCATCTTGAACTTGTTCGGGCCCGCCGCCTTGGCTGCTGCGATGTACTCCGAAGCGTTCTTGTAGGGCTGCTCGGCATTGGTCCACAGCACGAACTGGTCGAGCGCCATCATGGCAACCGGCGTCATGTCCTTCCAGTTGAAGGGCACGCCGGTGGCCATGGGCGTGGTGAACAGGTTGGACAGCGAGATGATGATCTTGTGCGGATCGCCCTTGGCTTCCTTCACCGCCAGGAAGCCCTCGGCGCCGGCACCGCCCGACTTGTTGACGACGATCAGCGGCTCCTTCATGAGCTTGTACTTGATGACGATGCCTTGCAGCAATCGGCCCATCTGGTCGGCGCCTCCGCCGGTGCCCGCGGGAATCACGAACTCCACCGGCTTGGCGGGTTCCCATGCGGCAGCCGGTGTGGCGGCTGCAAGTGCCAGTATGGCGGCGGTAAGGACTTTGGCCCGGCAAGCGTGGGCACGCGAAAAGAAGTTCTTCATCATGTTGTCTCCTGTGTAAGGGTGCGCTCTATTTTTTAAAGAATCTGAGCCGAGATGCGAACAGGGCAGATGGTGCGCGCAGCACGAACGTCGCTTGCTTGACCATGGTCAACTTTTCAAAGATTTTGTCTTGGGGTTAGCCCGCGCCGTGTGGTTGGACGAGCGAGCTCACAGGCATGCGCAGGATGGGCTCCTGGCTCGGCTCGGGCCATTTCCCCCGCTCCGGGGTGTATTCGGGTAAACCCTAGAATAGAGGGGTCACCCCATTCACCAGATCCAGGAGTCCCCTTTATGTCTACCCTTGACCGATCGTCCAGCGCGAGCACATTCGGCAGTGGCTTGGCTGGCGCGCTCAAGGCGCTTGCAGAAGAAGCAAGCGTGCTCGTTCAGGCGTTGCTGAGCCCAGGCAAGATCATCGGCGAGGTCGAGGAAATGCGCGCCCTGCAAACGCGTGCCGACCGCATCGAAGCCTCCGACCCCGCCCGAGCGGCGGTGTTGCGCTGGCACGCCTCGCGCGTCGGCCTGCGCTGAGCCCCACCGGGCGGTTCGAAGCACGACCGAACTGGTAAAGTTCGGGCCGTCCACCGTCTTCGTAGTTCAATGGATAGAACGGGGTCCTCCTAAGACTCAGATACAGGTTCGATTCCTGTCGAAGGCACCACGGCACCGTCATCGCGGCACGGCACGGCACGAATTCCCGCCGATAGCTGCCCGCTTCTCCTCAAGCCTCTCTTCGCATCGGCAGCACGAACCGCGGCTTGCCGAGCACTCGCGTCGCCACCCGCGATGCGAACCTCCGCGTCAGGAAGCGCACACCAAAGCACGACAGCTTGTTGAACAGGCCCGGCACCACCGTGCGCTTGCCTTGCAGCATTGCGCGGATTGCGGCGTGCGCCACAAACTCCGCGCTCTTCGTCGATGCGTTTGCGAGCCACGAGTAGTCGCCCCCGCCGGATGCGGCATGGAAGGCGGTGTCAGTACCGCCGGGGCAGATGCAGGTCACCGACAGCGAGGTGCCGCGGTGCTCGTCATGGAGGCCCTCGCTGAAGTTGCGGACAAACGCCTTCGACGCGGCGTACAGCGCCATGTTCGGCACTGACTGGTATGCACCGGTCGATGCGATGTTCACCATGTGCGCAGGTGCGGTGCTTGTCTTGTGTGCATCGACGAAGCATCGCGCGAGCGCGACGAGCGAAGTCATGTTGAGCTGGATGAGTTCTGCGTCTCGCGCCCAGTCGACCTCGTCGAAGCGGCGGAAGTAGCCGAAGCCGGCGTTGTTGACCAGGATGTCTATCGGGCCGCCGGCGATTGCCTCGTTCCACAACGCGCGCGCGGCATCGGGCTTGCCGAGATCTGCGGTGACGATCTCGACGTTTACGCCCCTGCAGGTTGCCGCGACCGCTTCGAGCGCGTCGCGGCGCCGCGCTGTCAACACCAGGTCGACGCCGAGCGCCGCCAGCTCACGCGCAATTGCCGCGCCGATGCCGCTGGATGCGCCGGTCACCAGCGCGCGCTTGCCTGCGACGTTGACGGTTGTGTGTGTATTCAAGCCGCTCTCCTGTCGTTGATCGTCTCAGTCGCCGAGGAAGGCCAGCGCCTTGGGCACGAACTCGCCGTGGTACTGAAATATGCCGCCATGCCCGGCGTCCTTGTAGATCACCAGTTGCGAGCCGGCGATGCGCCGCGCCATGTCATGGCTGTTCACGGTGGGCACCATGATGTCGTTGTCGCCGTTGGCAATCAGCACCGGAATGCGGATGCGGCCGAGATCCTGCGGCGCCTCCCTGCCCCAGGCCTGTATAGCCTTCAGTTGGCGCAGGAAGGCACCGGGCGTCGGCGCCTTGTCGCGGCCCGCCTTGCGCTCCTTCAAGCGCTCCAGGAAGGCTTTCGCCGCCTGCCGGCCATTGGCAGTGGAGGTGAAGAACAGGTAGGTCTTCGGATCGCGCAGCGTCAACAGTCCCTTGGCCATCAGCGGCCAAGAGACCGCTCCGACTTCATCGATGCCCGTGCCGCCTGCCGGCCCGGTACCGGTCAGGATGAGCCGGCGTACGAGGTCGGGCGCTCTCAGCACGATGTCCTGCGCCACGAAGCCTCCGAGGGAGAAACCGAGCAGGTCGACCTTCTCGAAGCCCAGCGCATGGATCAATGCAATCGCATCCCGTGCCATGGCATCGACGGTCACGGGTGCCGTGCCGCCAGAAGCGCCGATCCCCCGGTAGTCGGTAGCAATGACGCGATGCCCGCGCGCAAGTCCATCGACGATCCGCGGATCGAAATTGTCGAGCACGGCGCCCCACTGGTTGAGCAGGACCAGCGGCACGCCGCTTTGCGGCCCCAAGTCCCGGTACGCAAAGGCGGTGCCCCCGACATCGATGGATCGCGTGGGGGTGTTGATGTACGGCATGCCGGTCCTGGATGTCGACCGCGGCCGGTCACGCACGCACATCGACAATGGTGCGGCCCTGGACTTTTCCTGCGAGTACCTGGCTGGCCACTTCAGGCACTTGGGCCAGGCCAATCACCTTGGTTGTCCGTCCAAGCTTTTGCAGGTCTAGGTCGCTGGCAAGGCGCGACCAGGCCTGCAGCCGCGCCGGCTGCGGTGCATTCACCGAGTCGATGCCGGCCAGGGTGACGTTGCGCAGGATGAAGGGCAGGACGGAGGCCGGCAGGTCCGCGCCCTGCGCGAGGCCGAAGGCCGCGACCACGCCGCGGTACCGGGTCTGCGCCAGGACGTTTGCCAATGTATGGCTGCCGACCGAGTCGATGGCCCCGGCCCATCGCTCCTTGGCGATCGGTGCGCCGGGTTCGGACAAGGTGTGGCGGTCGATGACGTCTGCCGCGCCCAGCGTGCGCAAGTACTCGGCTTCCTCCAGCCGCCCGGTCGAGGCGATCACGCGATAGCCAAGGCCCGACAGCAGCGCAATTGCCACGGAGCCCGCACCGCCATTGGCGCCGGTCACCAGCACATCGCCGCGCTCGGGCGCGAGGCCGCCATGCTCCAGGGCGAGCACGGACAACATGGCGGTGAAACCGGCGGTGCCAATGGCCATGGCGTCGCGGGTCGAAAAGACCTCCGGGACCTTGACCAGCCAATCGCCGTTCACCCGCGCCTTCTGCGCGAAGCCGCCGTGGTGCGTCTGGCTCAGTCCCCAGCCGGTCGCCAGCACACGGTCGCCGGCGGCGAGTCCCGGATAGGTCGAAGACTCGACCACGCCGGCAAAGTCGATTCCCGGAATCAGCGGAAACTGGCGGATGACCGGGGAACGGCCGCCGAGGGCCATCGCGTCCTTGTAGTTCACGGTGGAGTACTCGACCGCGACGGTGACATCGCCCGGCATCAGGTCCACGTCTTCGAAGTCGACGAGGCTGGTTGAAATGGTGTCGCCCGTCTTGCTGGCGAGCAGTGCCTTGAATGTCATGTGTTGCCTCTTTTTGAAGAACGGCTGTCAGGCGTTGGAATTGGCGAGGGCTGGATAGTCGATATAGCCCTTGGCGCCGCCGCCATAGAGCGTGGCGGGATCCAGCGCGTTGAGGGGTGCACCGGTCTCCAGTCTTTCGACCAGATCGGGGTTGCTGATGAAGGGGCGGCCGAAGGCGAACAGGTCGGCCTTGCCCTCGCTCAACCGGGCATTGGCCAGTTCGAGGTCATACCCGTTGTTGGCAAGGTAGGTGTTCTTGAAGCGGCTGCGCAACGAATCGAAATCGAATGGCGCGGAATCGCGAGGACCACCGGTGGCGCCTTCGACCACATGCAGGTAGACGACGCCCAGGGCACTGAGCTGCTCGGCGATGTAGTCGTACTGCGGCTGCGGATCGCTGCACGAAATGGCACCGGCCGAAGACACTGGCGAGAGACGCACGCCCGTGCGTTCGGCACCGGTTTCCTTCGCCACTGCGGCCGTGACTTCGAGCAGCAGGCGCGCGCGGTTCTCTATGGAGCCGCCGTAGGCGTCGGTTCGGGTATTTGCGCCGTCCTTGATGAATTGCTCCAGCAGGTAGCCGTTGGCACCGTGGACCTCGACGCCGTCGAACCCGACGGCCATCGCGTTGGCCGCCGCCCGGCGGAAGTCCTCGACGATTCCCGGTATCTCATCCAAGGCCAACGCACGCGGCTCCGATACGTCATGAAAACCATTGTTGACGAAGGTCTTGGCCGCGGCGCGGATCGCAGAGGGCGCCACTGGCGCCGTCCCTCCGGGACGGAGGTCGACATGGGAGATGCGGCCCACGTGCCACAGCTGGACGAAGATGCGCCCGCCCCTGGCGTGAACCGCGTCGGTCACCTTGCGCCAACCTTCGATCTGCTGCTGCGTGTAAAGGCCGGGGGTGTCCTGGTAGCCCTGGGCATCGGCCGAGATCTGCGTGGCCTCGGTGATGATCAGGCCGGCCGAGGCGCGTTGGCCGTAGTAGGTGGCGGCGTACTCGCCGGGCATCAGGCCCGTGCCGGCGCGGTTGCGCGTCAGTGGTGCCATCACGATGCGGTTCGCAAGTCTGATGGGGCCGAGGTCGTAGGGCTCGAAAAGCGTTTTGTCGGTCATGTTCGTTTGCTGTGCCAAGTGACGCAATGATGTCGATCATCATCTTTAATGTCAAGAGCTTTGATGATGATCGACATCAATGTATATTCATGGCTTCGCTGATGGCACACCGAGAGAGATCCTGGACATGAAGGTCACCAAGGCGCAGGCGCAGGCCAACCGGGCGCACATCGTCGAGACGGCCTCCACGCTGTTTCGCGAGCGCGGCTACGACGGGGTGGGGATTGCAGACTTGATGGCGGAGGCAGGCTTTACCCACGGCGGGTTCTACAAGCACTTCGGCTCCAAGACCGACCTGATGGCGGAAGCAGCCACTTGCGGGTTTGCGCAGACTGCAGCAAAGGCCGAAGGCGTTGCTGCAAGAGATTTCGTCGATCACTACCTGTCCCGCGCGCACCGCGATGCCCCGGGCGAAGGTTGCACGATGGCTGCGCTGTGCGGAGACGCTGCGCGTCAGCCGGAGGCAGTCAGGACGGCTTTTGCGGCCGGCCTGGAAGACATGCTCGCGACCCTGGGAAACCGGTCTGGCGATGCGGAGAAACGCGGCCAGGCAGGCGACGCGCGCGCCAGGCAGATCGACGTCATTGCGCAAGTGATCGGCGCGATCGTGCTGTCGCGCGCGTGCCCGGACGATTCGCCCCTTGCCGACGAAATCCTGGATGTCTGCCGTGCGTCGGTGCTGGCCAGGCTGTCGCCGCCTCCGGCGCGTAGTTGACCTGGACGCCTATTCCGGCGCAGCCGGGGTACGCAAGGCCGGTGACGACGCCTGTTGCTGGCTTTGCATCGGCCCGACGAACGCGATCGGGCCGGGCGCGCCCGGGGTCTTGCGCCCGATGCCACGTACGAGGTGGCGCGGCAGGTGGTGTGTTTTTCTGAACTGCTCCAGCGCCTCGCTGCGCGCTGGTTCCGAGGCCGGTAGAAACATCTGCAATACGCTCATGATGTCATCCCGTGAGGCCAGAAAGAAGGTGGCTGGCTCGCCTTGATCGGAGCGCAGTCTTCGGCTCAATGCGACCTCTGGCGTGGCCGCAGGCGGATTATGGGCGCCTTGTGCCGGCACGCCACTACAGCCCCGCGGGCAGTAGTGTTGCTGGGTGTTGCTGTGCTTTTCAGCTGCCGGAGCCTTCGCGCCGGGCGATCTCTTCGGCGGCGCGGCGGCGTGCGCGACGTGCGGCCAACTCGGCCGCCCGTTGCAGTGCACGCAACTGAAAGGTCACGTCGTGAATCTCGCCAACAAGGCCGAACTGCTTGCAGGCGTCGATGCGATCGGCGCCGCCGCTTCGCCACTCCAGGGGAGTGGAAGCTGCTTTCGGGCCAATGAGGTGCATCAGTTCGGCAACGCTGGCGGTAACGTCGTCGGCAGCGGCCCTGAGCGCCGATGTCGCTGTATCGACATCGGTGTCGCGCTTCATCATTGCGTCCTTGACGGTGGTGCGTACAGGCGGTCTCGGGCGCCTCTGCGTGCTTGGCTCATGCATTTTCTTGTTCACGGCGATTGATTCCGAAAGGAAGGTCATTGCGCTGGTCGACGAGCAGCGCCGGCGGGCGGTCCGCCGGCTTGAAGAGGCGGATGCTACTGCCATTGGCAAACCGAGGCTGCGGACTGCCGCATTTGCGCCCGCGGCGGCCAATGCACAGGCATGTTTCTTCGCGGCCACCGGCACGGCCTTGAATAGGCATTGAACCCAAGCGAAATGACACTTCGAAGTGTCTAATGCATCGATCATGCAAGGAGCCGCTACATGAGGCATTTGGTTCGCACATGCGCAGCAATCACGCCCCGACTTGCAACCAGGAAGGCAGAAGAAGCCCGATGAGCAAAGAGCAAAACCGGCGCATTCTCCTGGCGGACGACACGCCTGCGATTCACGAAGACTTCCGCAAGATTCTTCTGCCCCGGCCGGCAGCATCGGATCTGGACGACATGGAGGCGGCCCTGTTCGGCACCTCGGCCACGCAGGCCTCGGCCGGCTTTGTGCTGCACAGCGCCTACCAGGGACAGGAAGCGCTTGCCAAGGTGCGCGAGGCACTGGACGCGGACGAGCCCTATGCCATGGCCTTCATCGACATGCGCATGCCCCCGGGCTGGGACGGCGTAGAGACGATCGAGCAGCTGTGGCTGGTGGATCCGCGCCTGCAGATCGTGATCTGCACCGCCTATGCGGATCAGTCGTGGGTGGAGGTGTTCGAGCGCCTGGATGCGCGCGACCGCCTGCTGGTGCTCAAGAAGCCGTTCGACCCGATCGAGGTGCGCCAGCTGGCCAGTGCGCTCACGATGAAGTGGCAAATGACGCAAGACGCCGCCTTCAAGATGAACATGCTCGAGCAGGCCGTCGAAGAGCGCACCCGGGAGCTGTCGGACGCCAACATCATCGTGCAGAACAGCCCGACCATCCTGTACCGGCTGCGCGGCGAGCCCACGTTTCCGCTGATCTACATCTCGCACAACATCACCAAGTTCGGCCACGATCCGGCCGGCCTCCTGGCCAACCCGGAATGGGCAGACGTGCTGATCGACCCGGCCGACCGGGCCGGCGTTGCCGACGCCATGGCCCGCGTGCTGGAGAAAGACGCGGAAGGCGCCTCCATCGAATACCGCCTGTGTACAGGCGACGGCACGCGGCGCTGGGTGGAGAACCGCTATGTTCCGGTCCGCGACAAGGAGGGCCGGCTCATCGAGGTCGAGGGCATCGTCATCGACGTTACCGAGCGCAAGGCGGCCGAAGAACAGCTTGCGCGGCTGGCGCGCACCGACAGTCTCACCGGCCTTGCAAACCGCGCCACGCTGACCGAGCGCCTTCACCAGGCCCATGCCGCCGCACGCCGAGGCTCCATGCCCTTTGCGCTCCACTATCTCGACCTGGATCATTTCAAGCCGGTGAACGACATGTTCGGCCATCCAACGGGCGACCTGCTGCTTCGCGAAGTGGCCCAGCGCCTGAAGAAATGCACGCGCGAAACCGACGTGGTGGCCCGGCTGGGCGGCGACGAGTTCGCGGTGCTGCAAAGCGAGATGGGCGAACTCGCAGCCGCCGGTGCGCTGGCCGCAAAAATCCAGGCGGAGCTGGCACGCCCCTACATGCTGGGCGGCAACGAAGTGCATGTGTCCGTCAGCATCGGCATCTGCCCGTACATTGCGGGCAGCGCAAGCCCGGACGAAATGCTCGTGCAAGCAGATGTGGCGCTCTACCGGTCGAAGGAAGAGGGACGCAACCAGTTCCACTTTCATTCCGAAGAAATCGACCACGAGGTGCGCGACCGCGTGGCACTCGGCGAAGACCTGAAGAAGGCGATCGAACGCGAGCAGCTGGAGCTCTACTACCAACCGCAGGTCGAGCTGTCTTCCGGAAAAATCGTGGGCGTGGAAGCGCTTCTGCGCTGGAACCATCCGGAGCGGGGCCTTCTCGACGCAAGCGCCTTCGTACCCATTGCAGAACGAACCGGCGGCATCGTCATGCTCGGCCGCTGGGCGCTGAACGAAGCGTGCAAGCAAATGAGCCTCTGGCGCGAACAGGGCGTGGCGCCGCCCGTGGTGGCCATCAACCTGTCGCTCGGGCAGCTCAGAAAAGGCGCCGAGCTGGTTCGCGACGTGGTCGAGTGCCTGGCCAAATGGCAACTCAACCCTTCCGACCTGGAGTTCGACGTGACGGAGTCGACGCTGGCCCAGATGACGTGGAGCCACAACGAAGTGCTGCCGCAGCTCAGGGCGCTCGGCGTGCGGATTGCCATCGACGACTTCGGCACTGAATACTCGTCGTTCGAATACCTGCGGACCTACCGGGTCAACCACCTGAAGATCGCGCAGTCGATGCTCAAGCGGGCCATTGACGACCCGGACAGCGCAGCCACCGTGCGCGCCATCATGAACCTGGCACGAGAGGCACGCATCGGCATCATCGTCGAGGGCCTGGAGACGGAAGCGCAGCGTGCATTCCTCCACTCGACGGGCTCCACGACCCTTGCACAAGGCTATTACTTCAGCGAGGCAGTGGTCGCCAACGAGGCGGGCGACCTTCTGCGCTCGGGCACCATGGAACAGAGCGAGCGCAGCAAGGGCGAAGGCCAGGGGCGGGCCGACTGAAAGCCGGCTGCCCGCCCGCTCCGCAACGGCCCCAGACTGCCCGGCCTACGTATGTAGGCACTCGCCCACGCGCATGAACTGACTTCTCCCGCAAGCCGCGGCCGCCGAAGCGTTCAACCTGCAGTCAAGCTCGCAAGGGGCTCCTCCCTTGTGCGGCTTCACATTGCGGTTCCTCCTCACGGCGCATTCGTGCGTCGTTAAGCGCTCCCTCGGGAGCGCTTTTTTTAGGTGGCGTGTTTCATTCAGTGTGTTTCGCGGCGCAATTGCTGCACGTCTTCATGCAGCGACTGAGCCCAGGCGCGGCGCTCGCGGCCCTGCGAAGGCTGCGGCTCGCCGAAGCGCACGATGGCCAACAGGGGCGGTGCGCGCAGCGTGTTCCAGAGCGAGGTCAGCAGGTTGTCGTCGTCGATGTAGCGCGGCGCCTGGCTGGTCTCTCCAGTGGCCGCGTCGGCAAAGCGCAGGGCGGCGGGCAGCACCGGGGCGCCCGACGAGATGGCGGCCTGCAGCAGGTTGGCATGAAAGGGCAGCAACCCTTGCCCGTCGCTTGTCGTGCCTTCGGGAAACACGCCGATGCGGTCCCCGCCTTGCAAAGCCTCGGTCATGTGATGCACCACGCGCATTGCATCGCGGCGGCGTTCGCGCTCGATATAGAGCGACCCCGCGCCGGTGGAAAGCGTGCCGATCACCGGCCAGCGCTTCACGCCCGCCTTCGAGACAAAACGCACGTGGCACGCTGCGTGGATGGTGGAAATATCCAGCCACGAGAGATGGTTGCAAATGACCAGCACCGGCCCCTTTGCGGGCGGCGTGCCCTGCACCTTGAGCGTGACGCCCATGATCTCGAGCAGGCGCCGCGACCATTGCTGCACCCGCAGGTGGCGCTCTTCCTCCGAAAGCCCCGGAAAGGCGAAGCGGATCGTCCACCATCCGCCGAGTGCGTGCCCCACCGCATGCAGCAGGCGCCAGCAGGCCTTCAGCGAACGGATCATCGAGACGTGCGCCCTCTTCTTCTCATCAGCCATGAACCACGCGGCCCGCGACCAGGGTGTGGCGCGCACGCCCCTGGAGCGGATAGCCAGCGAACGGCGTGTGCTTGCCCTGGCTCTTGAGCGCGTCGGGCTGCACTTGCCACTCGAGCGCCGGATCGAACACGCAGAGGTCGGCCACGCCGCCCTCGGACAGGCGGCCGATGCCGGTGCCCGCATCGGCGGCGGCCAGCAGCCGCGCAGGGGCAGAGGTAACGACCTCCAGCGCGCGGGCAATGCCGGCGCCGCTGCGCTCGCCCCATCGCAACGCCAGCGGCAGCAGCAGCTCGAGCCCCGTCGCGCCGGGTTCGGCTTCGGCAAAAGGCAGCGTCTTGGCGTCGGCCTCGACCGGCGTGTGGTCGGACACCAGCGCGTCGATGGTGCCATCGGCCAGCGCGGCCGAAAGCGCGTCGCGGTCGCCCTGCTGGCGAAGCGGCGGGTTCAGGCGCGCGCGGCTGTCAAAAAAGCCGATGTCCGTGTCGGCCAGGTGCAGCGAATTGATGCTCACGTCGCAGGTGAGCGGCAGCCCCTGGGCCTTGGCTTCGCGCACCAGAGCCACGCCTCGGGCGCTGGAGATGCGGCACAGGTGCACACGCGCACCGGTGCTCTTCATGAGCTCGATGATGGTGAAGATGGCGATGGATTCGGCCGACACGGGCACACCGGACAGGCCGAGCCGCGTGGCAAGCGGGCCGCTGGCGGCCACGCCCTTGCCCAGATCGCGGTCCTGCGGGCGCAGCCACACGGTGTAGCCGAAGGTGCTTGCGTAGAGCAACGCGCGCTGCAGCACCTGGGTGTCTGCCAGCGGCACGTCGGCCTGGCTGAAGCCGATGCATCCGGCTTCGGTGAGCTCGGCCATTTCAGTGAGCACGCCGCCGGCCAGGCTGCGCGTCAGCGCACCCAGCGGAAACAGGCGTGCACCCTGCAGCTTCTCTGCGCGGAACTTGAGCATTTCGACCAGGCCGGGCTCGTCGAGCACGGGGTCGGTGTCTGGCGGGCACACGAGGCTGGTTACACCGCCCGCAATGGCGGCGGCCATTTCGCTTTCGAGCATGCCCTCGTGCTCGTAGCCGGGCTCGCGCAGGCGCGCGGCCAGGTCGACGAGGCCGGGGGCGACGATGCAGCCCGCGGCATCGATGGTGCGCTCGGCCTTGAAGCTGGCCGGCGCGCTGCCGATGCTGGCGATCTTGCCATCGGCGATGGCGATGTCGGCCTTCTTGTCGGTGCCCGAAGCGGGATCAACCACGCGGCCGTTGATGATCAGTGTGTTCATGCTTCGTTACCCGCCACGATGCTCATGACCGCCATACGCACGGCGATTCCAAAAGTGACCTGCGGAAGGATCACGCTCTGCTTGCCGTCGACCACGGCGGAGTCGATTTCGACTCCGCGGTTGATGGGCCCCGGGTGCATCACGATGGCATCCGGCTTGGCCAGCTGCAGCTTCTCGGGCGTGAGGCCGTAGGTCTTGAAGAACTCCTGCGACGAGGGCAGCAGCGCGCCGCTCATGCGCTCGTTCTGCAGGCGCAGCATGATGATGACGTCGCAGTCCTTGATGCCCTCTTCGAGCGTGTGGCACACGCGCACACCCATGCCGGCCATGTCGCCGGGCACCAGCGTCTTGGGGCCGACCACGCGCACTTCGGCGCAGCCCAGCGTGGTGAGCGCATGGATGTCGGAGCGCGCCACGCGCGAATGCAGCACGTCGCCGACGATGGCGACCGTGAGGTTCGAGAAGTCTTTCTTGTAGTGGCGGATCGTGTACATGTCGAGCAGCCCCTGCGTGGGGTGCGCGTGGCGGCCGTCGCCGGCGTTCACCACGTGCACATGCGGTGCCACATGCTGCGCGATGAGGTAGGGCGCGCCCGACTCGCTGTGGCGCACCACGAACAGGTCGGCGGCCATGGCGCTCAGGTTGGCGATGGTGTCGAGCAGCGACTCGCCCTTGGTGGCCGACGAGCGCGCAATGTCGAGGTTGATGACGTCGGCCGACAGGCGCTTGGCCGCAATCTCGAAGGTGGTGCGGGTGCGCGTGCTGTTCTCGAAGAACAGGTTGAACACGCTCTTGCCGCGCAGGAGCGGCACCTTCTTCACCTCGCGGTCGCTCACGCTCGTGAAGTTGGCGGCGGTGTCGAGGATGTGCGTCACGATGTCCTTGGGCAGGCCCTCGATCGACAGCAGGTGAATCAGTTCGCCGTTCTTGTTGAGCTGCGGATTTCGCTTGTAGAGCATCAGCTGTTCTCCTCGACCTTGAGGCTGAAGGCGCCGTCGTCCGCGCGGGCCAGTGCGAGCAACTGCGTATCGGGCAGCGTGAGTTTCGCGGCGGCAAAATCGGCCGCCACCGGCAGTTCGCGCCCGCCGCGGTCGACCAGCACCGCCAGCCGCACGCAGGCCGGGCGGCCGAAGTCGAACAGCTCGTTGAGCACCGCGCGAATGGTGCGGCCGGTGTAGAGCACGTCGTCCAGCAGCAGCACGTCGGCGCCGTTCACGTCGAAGGGGAGCGCGGTCTGCGCGCTGGCTGACAAGCCCCGGCGCGCGAAGTCGTCGCGGTGCATGGCCGACGAAATGACGCCGGGCGCGCCGGCAAGGCCCAGGTCTTTTTGCAGCCGCTCCACGAGCCAGGCGCCGCCGGAGGTAATGCCCACCAGCTTCGTTTCTGTGCGCATCAGCGCTTTCACGCCGTTCAGCAACTCCTTGTACAGCGCTTCGGCGTCGGGTATTGAACTCAAGGGAGGCTCCTCAAAAATTGTTCCAGGATGATGCAGGCGGAGGCCGCGTCGGCATCGCGGGCGCCCGAAGCGAGTGCCTCGGTGGTGCTGTAGCGCTCGTCGACCTCGAACACCTGGAGATTGAAACGGCCGCGCAGCTGGCGCGCAAACTTCTGCGCCCGGCGGGTGTTCTCGTGGGGGGCGCCGTCGGGGTGATACGGCACACCCACAATCAACGCGTCGGGCTGCCATTCCTTGATGCGCGCCTCGACTTGGGCAAAGCGGGCATCGCCCTCGGCCTTGATGGTGGCCTGCGGGGTTGCGGCGCCGAGCAGGCGGTTGCCGCTTGCGACGCCGGTTCGCTTCAGGCCGAAGTCGAAGGCCAGGAAGCTCTGAAAATGGGAAGGAACGGCAACGGGAACAGGAGAAACGGAGGGAACGGGAGCGTCTGGCATGGCAGCGGCCATCACGCGTGTCCCGCTTCCGGCGACAGTTTCCAGGCTTCCAGGCCCAGCAGCATCAGCGCCTTGTCGTAGCGCTGCTCGATGGGGGTGTCGAAGATCACGGCCGGATCGGCGCTCACGGTGAGCCAGCTGTTTTCAGCCAGTTCCGATTCGAGCTGGCCCTCGCCCCAGGCCGAGTAGCCGAGCGAAACCAGCACCTTGCGCGGCCCCGCGCCCGTGGCCAGGGCCTCCAGCACGTCCTTGGAGGTGGTCATTTCAAGGCCGCCCGGAATGGTCATGGTCGAGGCGTAGACCGATTCTTCAGGCTTTTCGGCATGGGAGAAAACCGGCTCGTGCAGCACGAAGCCGCGCTCGGTTTGCACCGGGCCGCCCTGGAAAACCGGGGCGTCGCCGAGTTCGGGGCGCGCCAGGTGCAGCTCGATCTTCTCGAACAGCACCTTGAGGTTGATGTCGCTGGGCTTGTTGATCACAAGGCCGAGCGCACCGCGCTCGCTGTGTTCGCAGAGGTAGACGACGCTGCGGTTGAAAGTTTTATCTTCCATCCCCGGCATCGCTATCAAAAAGTGATGCGTGAGGTTCATCGGGGCAGAATCGGAAGCCATATGCCGCCGATTTTACTGGCCGTCGACAAGACCTATCCCAAAGGGCTCATGTGGTTTCGCCGCGACCTGCGCGTGGACGACAACGCGGCGCTCTACCACGCCCTGCGGGCCTGCCGCCAGGTGGTGTGCGTTTTCGTGTTCGACCGGGCCATTCTGGACCCCCTGCCCCGGGCCGACCGGCGTGTGGAGTTCATCCGGGAGTCGCTGGTGGAGCTCGATGCCGAGCTGCGCGACCTGAGCGGCGGGCTGATCGTGCGCCATGCCGCCGCGGTCGACGAGCTTCCGGCGCTGGCGCACGCGCTGGACGTGCAGGCCGTGTTCGCCAACCGGGACGACGAGCCCGACGCGCTGGCGCGCGATGCCCAGGTGCTCGGAGCCTTGGCCAATGCGGGCGTGGCTTTTCACACCTACAAGGATTCGACCGTCTTCGACCGCGACGAGGTGATGACCAAGACCGGCCAGCCCTACACGGTATTCACGCCCTACAAGCGGGCCTGGCTGGCCAAGGTGGATTCGTTCTTTCTCAAGTCGTATCCGGTTCGGGCCTATGCCGACGCGCTGGCCGCCCCGCCCGAGACCTGGCGCGCGCCGGTGCCCACGCTCGAGGAAATCGGCTTTCAGCAAACCAATCTTTCAGAGCTCGAGATTCCCACGGGCACCCAAGGGGCGGCGGCGCTGTTCGAAGACTTTTTTCAGCGCATCGACCGCTACGACGCGGCGCGCAATTTTCCGGCAGTGCGGGGCCCCAGCTACCTGGGTGTGCACTTGCGCTTCGGCACCGTGTCGATCCGGCAGGTGGCGGGGGTGGCGCACCAGCTTTCGCTGCAGGGCGACACGGGAGCGGCCACCTGGCTCAGCGAGCTGATCTGGCGGGAGTTCTACTTCCAGATCCTCGCGCATTTTCCGCACGTGCATTCGGGCGGCGAATCGAAGAGCTTCCGCCCCGAGTACGACAAGATCCAGTGGCACCACGGCAAGCATGCCGACCAGCTGTTCGATGCCTGGTGCCAGGGCCGCACGGGCTACCCGCTGATAGACGCGGCGATGTTGCAGATCAACCAGAGCGGCTACATGCACAACCGTCTGCGCATGGTGACGGCGAGTTTTCTGTGCAAGGACCTGGGGCTGGACTGGCGGCGCGGCGAGCGCTACTTTGCGTTGCACCTGAACGACTTCGAGCTGGCCTCGAACAACGGGGGCTGGCAATGGGCAAGCTCCAGCGGCTGCGACGCGCAGCCGTACTTCCGCATCTTCAACCCCGTGACGCAGAGCGAGCGTTTCGACCCCGAAGGCAAGTTCATCCGCCGCTACCTGCCGCAACTGGCGGGCCTTTCGAATGCCGCGATCCATTCGCCCTGGACAGCCTCGCCGGTGGAGCTGGAAGCGGCAGGCATCAAGCTTGGCGAGACCTACCCAAAGCCGGTGGTCGACCACGCCGAGGCACGTGAGAAAACACTGCAGCGCTACGGCGTGGCGCGGGCGAAGGCGCTGCAAAAATAAAGGGGCCCGGCGGGCCCCTTTACTGGTCGAGCGCTGGAGAGCGCGTCAGGCCGCTGCGGCCAATGCCGGTTCGCTCGTGTACGCACGCACCAGGCGCAGCAGTTCGTCTTCCGAGTAAGGCTTGCCCAGGTAGTGGTTCACGCCCAGCGTGCGGGCGTAGTCGCGGTGTTTCTCGGCGATGCGCGAGGTGATCATGATGATCGGCAGGCCAGCCATCGACTCGTCCGCACGGATGTTGCGGGCCAGGTCGAAGCCGTCCATGCGCGGCATCTCGATGTCGGACAGCACCACCGCCGGCCGCTCCTGCTGGAGCCGCTCGAGCGCTTGCAGGCCGTCGGCCGCGAGCGACACGCGGTAGCCTTCGCGCTGCAGCAGGCGCTGCGTCACGCGGCGCACGGTAATCGAGTCGTCGACCACCAGCACCAGCGGAACCTGCGGCACCGGCGGAGCCAGCATCGGCAGCGGCTCCTGCGGCGCGCCGTGGTCGGCCTCTGCCGATCCGGCCTGCGCGGACACGGCCAGCGCGGCGGCCTGGCGCATGCGCGCCTGTTCGCCGTGCACCGCGGCCAGCGCCACCGGGTTGTAGATGAGCGCCACCGCGCCGGAAGCCAGCACCGAGATGCCGGCCAGACCCGGCAGGCGCGCGAGTTGCGGCCCGAGGTTCTTGACCACGACTTCCTGGTTGCCCAGCACTTCGTCCACGTGCAGGCCCACGCGCTGTGCCGCGCTTCGCACGATCACGACGGTGTTGTTCTTGCCGGCGGGATGGTCGCTGCGCGCCGAGGCCTGCAGCAACGCGCCGGCCCAGTAGAACGGCACCTGTTCGCTGCCGAACGGATGGCTGTTGTGCAGGTAGGCGGCTTCGAGCTCGGTGCTGCTCACGCGCTGGACCAGTTCCACCAGGTTGGACGGCACGCCGATCGACACCTCGCCGGCGCGCAGCATCACCACGTGCGTCACCGCGGTGGTGAGCGGCAGCACCAGCTTGAAGGTGGTGCCGTGTCCGGCGGTGCTGTGCGTTTCGATACGGCCGCCGAGCGCGGCGATCTGCGCGCGCACCACGTCCATGCCGATGCCGCGGCCAGCCAGTTCGGACACCTGCCCCGCCGTGGAAAAGCCGGGCTTGAAGATCAGCTCGGTGGCTTCTTCGGGCGACAGTTCCTGGCCCGGCTCGAGCAGGCCCAGCGTGCGGGCACGTTCGGCAATGCGCTTGTGGTCCAGGCCGGCGCCGTCGTCGCGGAAGCTCACCGAGACGTCGTTGCCCTCGTGGTGCAGGTCGATCACGATCAGGCCGTTGGCGTCCTTGCCGGCCTTTTCGCGCGCGGCCGGGTCTTCGATGCCGTGCGCCACGCAATTGCGCAGCAGGTGCTCGAAGGCGGGCGTCATGCGGTCGAGCACGCCGCGGTCCATTTCGATGGAGCCGCCGACGATGTCCAGCCGCACCTGCTTGCCGGTGTCTTTCGATGCCTGGCGCACCACGCGGTAGAGGCGGTCCGAAATGCCTTCGAACTCCACCATGCGCGTGCGCAGCAGGCCGCGCTGCAGTTCACGCGTCTGGCGTGCCTGGACGCTCAGGTCGTCTTCTGTTGCCTGCACCGTCTTTTGCAGCGTGCGCTGCACGGTGGCCACGTCGTTCACCGACTCGGCCATCATGCGCGTGAGTTCCTGCACGCGTGTGAAGCGGTCGAACTCGAGCGGGTCGAAGCTTTGCTGCGAGTCCTTGGCTTGCGCCAGGCGGGACTGCATCTGGCTTTCGGCCTGCACTTCGATGTCGCGCAGCTGCTGGCGCAGGCGGTCGAGGTTGCCCGTCAGGTCGGAGAGCGAACCGCGCAACTGGCCGAGTTCGGCTTCGAGACGCGAACGCGTGATGATGACCTCGCCGGTCTGCGCCACCAGGCGGTCGAGCAGCTGGGTGCGAATGCGAACGGCCTGGGTGGACGCAGTGCGCAAAGGAGCGAGCAGCGCCGGAGCGGGACGCGGCAGGAGCGACGGCACGGCGGCCGTTTCCACGGCATCGGCGTTCTGGTCGCCGCCAGCAGCAATCTCGTCGTTGGCGGGCACGCCAGCTTCGGCGGCAACCTGCACCAGCTGAACGCCCGGCTGGGCAGCAGTTGCCGCCACCACGAGCTGGGCCACTTCGGCCTGGGTGGCATCGTCCGCCGCGCGCAGTGCGTCGAAGGTGGACTGCAGTGCGTCGAGACGCGTGAGCAGCTTTTCGATTTCCGCCCGGTCGGCACCGCCCTGGGTACCCAGGACTTCGATCTCCGACTCCATGCGGTGCGCCCGCTCGCCAAGGCGCATGGCGCCGGCCAGCCGGGCGCTGCCCTTGAGCGTGTGCAGCGTGCGCAGCACCGATGCGCGAGGCGCGTTGTCGTCGGGGTGGTGAGCCCACTGGCGCAGCGCCTGGCCGAGCTGGGGCAGCAGTTCCGCGGCTTCTTCCTCGAAGATCGGGAACAGGTCGACGTCGACCGCATCGGCCACGTCGATGGCATCTTCGGAGTCGTCCAGCGACACGTCGGCAACGCTGTCGGTCGCCACCATGTGCTGCAGCGGCCGCACGTCGGCGCGGGCAGCTGCCTCGGCCGGCATGGGTGCGGCGGCAATGTCGCGCAGCGCCTGCAGCGTTCCTTCGGATGGTTCGCGCAGGAAGCCGACGGCAAACTGGTGCAGCAGGCGGCGCAGCTCGTCGGCTGCAGCAACCAGCACCACGCCCTGTTCGCGCGTACCGCTGCCTTGCATTTGCAGATGCTGCAGCGCGGCTTCGAGCAGGCGGGCCATGCCCGAAAGGCTGTGGAAGCCGACCGTTGCCGAGCTGCCGGCCAGCGAATGCGCAAGCGCGACGGTCGAATCGGACAGGCGCTCGTGCGATTCGAGCGCCCACTCGCCGACTTCGGTAGCCAACTGCCTCGACCACTCGTCGGCTTCGTTGAGGTAGACGTTGTAGAGCGCAATGCCTATGCGCAGCGGTCCGATGACCTTGACCTGGTCGTCGGCACCGGAGGGAGCAGCGGCTTCGGCCGTTTCCTGCACCTCGGGTTCAGGTTCGGGTTCGGGTTGCGGCGCTTCTTCGGCAACTGCAACCGTCTCTGCAACCGCGAACGGGGGTTCGACCGGCTCTGCCGGTGCGGCAGGCGCTTCGGCCACTGTTGCGGCGGGTTCTTCTTCCGGCTCCAGCAGGAACGCCGGTGCGGCAGCCACGGGCTCTTCTTCCACGGACACGGACACAGGCTCGGCCGGGGCAAGGGCTGCGGGCTCGCTCTCCCTGGCTGGCGAGAGCTCGGGTGCCCAGTCCAGGTCGGGCAGCGGCTCGGGCGTGGCAACCGGCGCGGGTTCCGCGGCCGGTTCGGCGGCAAATTGAGCGGCCGGCGGTGCGGGCTCCACCTTCTCGGCCGCAAGGAAATCGAAATCTCCGCTGCCGGTCAGCACCTCGAAAGACTCTTCCGGGCTCGGCTTGGTGTCGAAGTCGAGGAAGTCGGTCGATGCGAAGTCGTCGTCGGTTTCGTGCCTTGCGGGCTCCTCCAGCGCCTGCACCGGCAGTTCGAAGGCGGGTGCGGGTGCGGGTGCAGGCTCCTGTGGCGCAACGGGCGCCAGCGACAGGTCGGGCAGATCCGGAAGCTCGGGCAACTCCGGCATCGGCAGCGGCGCAGCCACAGGCGGCTCCGCGGCAATATGGCGCGCAGCTACCGCAAGGGCGTCCGCATCGGCGCGCGGCGGCGCGGTCGGCACGGGTTCGCCGGCCAGCAGGGCGTTGGCCACGCGGCTGAAATGCGACGACTGCCAGCTGTGCGCGGCGCCGGAAGCAATGGCTTCCACCCATTCGCTGAATTCGCCGAGCGCATTGCGGGTGGCGGAAAGCAGCTCGGGCGTGGCGTCGCGCTGGTCGGCCAGCCAGGTGTTGAGCACCTGCTCGAAGGACCAGGCGGCGTCGCCGAAGTCGGTGAGCCCGACCATGCGCGAGCTGCCCTTGAGCGTGTGGAACGCACGGCGCAGGATGGTGAGTTCTTCGGTGTCGTCGGGGTGGCCGCCAAGCTCGTCGATGGCGGCCAGGCCGTTTTGCACCACCTCGCGGGCCTCGTCGAGGAAGATGTTCTGCAGGTCGTCTTCTTCGAGTTCGGTAACTTCGGTGTCGGGCAGCGCTGCGGGACCGGTGATCTTGTTGGTCCAGCTGTCGGCCTTGCGGCTGAATTCCTCGATGGGCGACACCTTCGCCTTGCGGTTGGGCGTGGCGAGTGCGGCCAGCTTCGAAGCGATCTGTGCATCGACTTCCTCGATGCTGAGCACGGCTTCGGCGGCCGCGGGCTTGCCGTCTGCCACTGCGGCATCTGCGCCGCCGGTGTCGGCCTGGCGGCCCATCAGCGGCTTGAGTTCGCCGGCTTCGGCATCGAACACGAACAGGCGCTTGGCCAGCGCCGGCTGGTAGCCCAGCATGTCGATCAGGAAGCCGAGCGCGCCCAGGTTGTTGCCGAGCGCATCGAAGCTGTGCATTTCCTCGACGGGCGAAGCATTGCCCACGAGCATCTGCTCGACGTCGTCGCGCATGCGCTGCACGGTGTGCGCGGCCTGCTCCAGGCCCAACACCGAGAACACCCCGCGCATTTGCAGCAGTTGGCTCGGCACGGTGCGCAGCAGTGCCTTTTCGGCCGGGCGGCGGAAGTACTGGTCGAGCGACTTTTCGAGTTCGCTCAGGTGGCTGCGCAGCTCGTCGACCACGGTTCCCATGGTCTGGCGATCGCTCACGCGGCGATACAGGTCTTCCATCCAGGGCTCGAGCGGCTCCGAATGGCCGCCGGCGCGAACGCGCTCGATGCGGCCGGCCAGTTGCAGGGTGCGGGAGGTGAGCTGCGGATCGCTCGGGTCGAGGTCTTCGAGCGCGGCTTCCAGGTAGAGCACCGAGGTGGCGACTTCCATCGCAAGTTCGGTGTCGGGCGCCTGGCCGCTGCGCACGGACGCTTCGACCGCGTGCGTCAGCGCTTCCACCATCGGCAGGCTCGGCGGATGCAGCTTCTGCAGCGATTCGCCCAACTGCGCAAAGGTGTCGGACACCTGGCGGGTACGGGTGACGTCGCCGCCCGAAAGCGCCGACCACATTTCCTTGGCGGTTTCGATGCGCTTGCGGGCTTGCGTGAGCACCAGCGGATCGAAGCGGCCGAATTGCTCGACGCTGTAGTTGACGTAGGGCTCGTTTGCCACGCCCCAGGCGCTGCGCACGGTGCGCAGCGTGGCGGCGTCATCGCGGCCGGTAGGCACGGCCTGTGCGCAGAAGAACAGCAGGTCCTGGCCCAGGCGGTCGGAGACAGTGCTGTCGCCGCGCGCGAGCGTGGCGTATTGCAGCAGCACCCGCGAAGCGGCACGCTTGACGTATGAGTCCGACGGAATCAGCTCGAGCGCCAAAGCCTCGAAGAAGCCCGCGGCCAGCGTCCAGAAGCTTGCGACGCGGGGCAGCAGCGCGCCGCGTCCGAGCCCCAGGCACAGCGCGTGCAGCCGGCGAGCAGCTTGTGCGTCGCCGGTCTTGACCAGTTGCAGCACTTCGCGGTCGAGCCGCGAACGCACCGCCGGGTCATAGGCCAATGCGGCCTGGGTCAGCGCGGGACGGACTTCGACCCAACGCCAGGCAATGCTCCACAGGTCCGCCGGATGGACGCGCTCGTTGCCGACCAGTTCGAGCACATCGCGGTACTGCGGAAACAGCGCCACCGACGACACGGGCTTGCCGGCCAGCAGGGCGTTGAGGAAATCGACGACGGCAAAGCCGGCACGCTCGATCTTTACGACCGCGCTCTCGGTGCAGCGCTGCGGTTCGGCAATGAAGCCCTGGACCGCGAATTCGATGGCGCCAAGCACCAGCGCCGGCGCAGTGTTGCCCACCATCTGCAACGCACCGACGGACTGGTGCAGCTGCTGGCGAGCCACTTGCAGCGGGCCACTCTCGAGTTCCGCGGTATTGCCCACGTCGCGCACGAAGCGCCGCAGCGACTTGGCAACGCTGTCGAGGGATTTCTGGATTTCTCCCAGAACCCAGGCCAGCGGCCCAAGGTCTTCGGTGGCCGGCACGTTGCCAGCGAGGGGGGCCGTGGCAGGGGTTTGGATCGACACGTTGGATGCTCGCCGTTCTTATCTCTTGTCAGGCAATTTTGAAACGGGCCACCGAGCGACGCAGTTCTTCCGCCATCTGCGAAAGCTCGCGCACCTGCTGGGCGGTGGTACGGGTACCTTCTCCGGTCTGCTCGGTTACCGCAAAAATGTGCTGGATGTTGGCAGCCACCACGTTGGCCGAATCGGCTTCGCGGGAGGCGGATTGCGAAATCTGCTCAATCAGTTCTGCGAGGCGGCGCGACACGCGGTCAATCTCCGTCAGTGCGGTACCGGCATTGTCGGACAGCTTGGCTCCTTCGACCACACCCTGGGTGGAACGCTCCATGGCGCCCACCGCGTCTTGCGTGTCGGTCTGAATGGCCTTCACCAGCGCCGAAATCTGGCGCGTGGCGTCCGCGGAGCGTTCAGCCAGCCGCTGCACTTCTTCCGCCACCACCGAGAAGCCGCGACCGGCTTCACCGGCCGATGCGGCCTGAATGGCGGCGTTCAGCGCCAGCACGTTCGTCTGTTCGGTAATGTCCGAGATCAGCTCGGTGATTTCACCGATCTCCTGCGAGGATTCGCCCAGGCGCTTGATCCGCTTGGAGGTTTCCTGGATCTGGTCGCGGATGGAGTTCATACCGCCGATGGCGTTCTGCACGGCCTGCAGGCCCGACGATGCGGCTTGCAGCGACTGGCGCGCCACAGTGGCCGACTCTTGCGCTTGCGAGGACACGCCGTTGATTCGCTCGGCCATTGTCAGCACTGACTGACCAGTCTCGCGAATTTCGCGCAGCTGTTCGGTCGAGGCGGCGAGCAGTTCGGTCGAGGTGCTTTCCACCTGCGACGTCGTCTGCGCCACGCGGGTTGCCGTGTTCTGCACGTTGCCCACCAGCAGGCGCAGTTCTTCCACCGTGTAGTTCACCGAGTCGGCAATAGCGCCGGTAATGTCCTCGGTCACGGTTGCTTCCTGCGTCAGGTCGCCTTCGGCCACCGTCTGCAGTTCGTTCATCAGCCGAAGAATGGCGGCCTGGTTGGCGTTGTTGATGCGGCCGGCTTCGTCGCTGGCCTGTTCGGCTGCAAGACGCTCGCGTTCAGCGATGGCGGCACGTTCGCGGCCTTCGCGCACCTGCACGAAACCGATGGCGCCGGCCAGGGCCAGGGCAGCCAGCGACAGCACGAACAGCAGCACGATGGTTCCGGCGCCGAGGCCCGTGCGTGCGGACAGCTTGTCCTGCAGCTCGCCGAGCGATTTACGCAGTGGCTCGCTGTCGGTCAGGATGGAAGCCTGCGCTTCGCGCGCGGCCACCAGGCCCTGCAGGTTGCCCAGAATGGCGGATGCCTGCGTGCGCATCTGCTCGTAGGTCTTCAGGATGGCTTCGAGCTGCTGGCGGGTCTGCGGGTCTTTCGAGCCGGGGAAGCGCTGCTGCGCATTGCCGTCGAGCAGGCCGCGGGTGGTTTCCTGGAAGGTGTTCAAGTCTTTGCCGAGCAGGAACACGGCGTCGGGGTTCACGCCCTCGACCGTGAAGAATTCGTTGGTCGACTTGCCGATACGCTGGGTCAGCATCACGAGCTGGCCGGCGGCCGAAATTTCAGGCAGCGTGGCGTTCTGCTGCATCTTCAGCGAAGCGACGGTTTCCGTCATTTCGAGCAGCGCGGACGATTGCTGGTTGATGTCGCGCAAGGCGGCACCCACCTGGGTCAGGATCTGGCGCTGCGACAGCACGACCTTGGCGCTGGCATCCGCACGGGCGACCAGCGGGTTGATCTTGGCCATGTCCTCGTCGTACTGGTTGCCCACACGCTCGAGTCGCAAGGCATCGTCGCCGTTGGTGAGGCCCTGCACGCGGCGCGTGAGGTCGTCGGCGCTGTCCTTCACTTCGACGAACGCGGGCGCGCTGCCCACGAGAGCCTGCGAGATCGATTTTGCGAGACGCTGCGATTGCATCAGTGACTGACCGGTGGCAGCCACCTGCTGGGCGAGCCGTTCGGCGCGAAGAATGGCGGAGCCGGCCACCAGCAACAGCAGCAACACCACGACGGCCAGCATGATGGCCAGGATCCGCTGCTGACGCGCCGGCCTGGAGCCGGCCTTGGCGGCTGCGGCGGCCTGGGCCGCGTCGAGCGCGCCCGCGCCGGCCTCATTGGCGGCTTCGCTGGGAGGCAGCGCGCCGCCATCGGCAAAGCCGGTGGGCGTGGGCTCGTCGGCGGAGCGGCCTTGTTTTCGGGCCAGGCGGACGGTCTTCTCGTCCAGTGCCTGCACCGTATCGACATCGTCGAGCGACAAGGTGGAACCTGAGCCGTCGACGCGGGCCTTTTCGTTGCCGCTGTTCGCGGGCAGTAATTTCTTGAACTTGTCGGCGATCGAGCTCACGGTCGGTCCTTCAGGGTGGTTGTCTTTGGGCTGTGCGAAGGCACTAGGCGCCAATACTCAAAAACTCGGGTTGCTGCGAAAGCGCTTGCAGGTTGATTTCCTGCCAGCGCTCACCCGCCGCATCGGTGTACAGATGCCCCAGCCAGGCAGGTGCTTCTGCGCTTGGCGGCTCCGCGGCCGTGAAGGCCTCGGCGCCGCGCAACCCCGCCAGTCGGTCGACCAGCAATGCGCAGTTGACTTCGAGCAGCTCGTTGAGGGCAACGAGCCGCGATTGCATGCGGGCCGCCTCGGTGGCGGCCGGTCCGCTCGGAACGCCCGAGGCGAATGCCGAAAGCTGCACCACGCCATAAAGGCCGCCGCGCAGGTTGGCAACGCCCAGGAACCACGGCTGCGAGTAGGGCACGGGCTGCGGAGGCGTCCAGGGGAATATTTCGCCCGCGTGGCCGAGAGGAAAGAGGAACTTGCCCTCCCCCGCCTCGACCGCGAGCCACGTGGCGGCGACGCCAGTCGTGCGTGCAGCCTGCAGGCGGCTTGCAAGCCGGGACTGGAAGGCTCGGAGAGCGTCGCGATTGGCCATGGACTCGGTCGGCTCCAGCTCAGGCGAGCGCGGTGATCTTCGACATCAGGTCGGCCTCGTTGACCGGCTTCACGATGTAGTCGCGCGCGCCCTGGCGCATGCCCCAGACGCGGTCGGTTTCCTGGTTCTTGCTGGTGCAAAGAATGATCGGGATCGAGCCGTACTTCGGGTCGCGGGCAATCGCGCGGGTCAGCTGAAAGCCGTTCTGGCCGGGCATCACCACGTCCATGAGGATCAGGTCGGGCTGCTCTTCTTCGAGACGGCGCATGGCGTCGTCGGCGTTTTCAGCGGTCTTGACGGCAAAGCCGTTCTTGCGGAGCAGGTCTGACAGGAACACCAGTTCCGTCTTGGAGTCGTCTACGACGAGGATTTTTCGAATGGGCATTACTGCACTTCCTGTTGAACAATGCCAAACTGCTGCACGGCCTGCAGCAGCTGGTCTTTGGTGAAAGGCTTGGTCAGGTAGTCTTGCGATCCGACCATGCGGCCGCGGGCCTTGTCGAAGACGCCGTCTTTCGAGGAGAGCATCACGACCGGAACATTGGAGAATTGAGCATTGCGCTTGATGATGGCGCAGGTCTGGTAACCGTCCAGGCGAGGCATCAGGATGTCGCAGAAAATCAGATGCGGCTTGTGGTCATTGATTTTCGAGAGCGCGTCAAAGCCGTCTTCCGCCAGAAGAACCTCGTGACCGCCCTGCTTCAGAAATATTTCGGCACTGCGCCGGATCGTATTGCTGTCATCGATGACAAGCACCTTGTAACCTGATCCATTCGGCCCCATTGCACACGCTCCTGCTGAGATGAGACTTGGATGCCCGCCGCGCCGTACATCGACGCAAATCGCGTAGCCCTATGCCATGCTCTTCAGATTTCAACCATTTCGAAGTCTTCCTTGCGCGCACCGCACTCAGGACAGGTCCAGTTCATCGGAACATCAGCCCAGGCCGTGCCTGCTGCGATGCCGTCTTCCGGTACACCAACCGCTTCGTCATAGATCCACCCACAAATCAGGCACATCCAAGTTTTCGTATTCATCGGAGCTTAAAGTCCTTGTTCATTAAATGCAACGAGTGTATCTATGCGTATCTCACTGGCGGACCGTAAACGTCGCGCCTATGCCACCATCCAGGGGATTTTGCCCGGCGTATGACCATTTACTTACATCCAGCAGACAACGCCCGCAACCCGGGCGATCTTAACGACCCCTCGGCGGACGCCGAAGAGGTAGCCGAGCGCGACCTGAATCCGCCGTGCGTGCTGGTCTTCAACGCCAGCGATCCGAGCGGTGCCGGCGGCCTGGGCGCCGATGCCCTGGCAATGGCGTCGGTGGGCGCACACATGCTTCCCGTGGTCACAGGCGCCTACGCCCGGGACACGGCTGAGATATTCGACCATTTCGCCTTCGACGAAGAGGCCGTGGCCGAGCAGGCGCGCGCCATCCTCGAGGACGTGGAAGTCCAGCTGATCAAGGTAGGCTTTGTCGGCAGCCCGGACACCCTGAGCACCATTGCCGAGACCGCGTCCGACTACCCCGATGTGCCATTGGTGGCCTATATGCCCAACCTTTCCTGGTGGGACGAGAACCTGATCGAGCCCTACCTGGACGCTTTTAGAGAGTTACTTTTGCCGCAGGCCACAGTGTTGGTTGGAAACCACAGTACGCTGTGGCGGTGGCTGCTTCCCGACTGGAGCGGTGACCGCCCGCCCGGCGCACGCGACATCGCCAAGGCCGCCGGGGAGTTTGGCGTGCCCTACACACTGGTAACCGGCATGGTGCTGCCCGACCAGTTCATCGACAACGTGCTGGCCTCTCCGCAGTCAGTGCTCGCTAGCGAAAAGTACGAGCGGCTCGAAGCCGTTTTTGCTGGCGCCGGCGACACTCTTTCGGCCGCGCTGGCGGCCTTGCTCGCGAGCGGCACCGACCTGGTGGCCGCCACCACCGAAGCCTTGGCCTACATGGACCGCTGCCTCGATGCGGGCTTCAGGCCCGGCATGGGCCACGTGCTTCCCGACCGCCTGTTCTGGGCCGAGCCCGAAGACGACGATGACGAGGAAGACCCCGACACGCCACCCGACTTTGCCCTGCCCCCTCACGACACCAGACATTGATGCCAAACGCTGACCAAAACGACATTCTTTTCGACCGCGCACGCGCAGTCATTCCCGGCGGCGTCAATTCGCCCGTGCGCGCCTTCAAGGCCGTGGGCGGCACGCCGCGCTTCATCCGCCGTGCCGAAGGCGCCTACTTCTGGGACGCCAACGACAAGCGCTACATCGACTACATCGGATCGTGGGGCCCCATGATCCTTGGCCACGGCCACCCGGCCGTCGTCGAGGCGGTGCAAAAGGCCGTGCTCGAGGGCTTCTCGTACGGCGCGCCCACCGAGCGCGAGATCGAGCTGGCCGAAGCCATCCTTGCGCTGGTGCCGTCGATGGAGATGGTGCGGCTCGTGAGTTCGGGCACCGAAGCCGCCATGAGCGCGCTGCGCCTGGCCCGCGGCGCCACCGGCCGCAAGCACATCATCAAGTTCGAAGGCTGCTACCACGGCCACGCCGACGCGCTGCTGGTCAAGGCCGGCTCGGGCCTCGCCACCTTCGGCCACCCTACGTCGGCCGGCGTGCCGCCCGAGGTGACGCAGCACACGCTGGTGCTCGAGTACAACAACATCGCCCAACTCGAAGAAGCCTTCGCGCTGCACGGCAACGACATCGCCTGCCTGATGATCGAGGCGATCGCCGGCAACATGAACTTCGTGCGCGCCACGCCCGAATTCGCCAAGCGCTGCCGCGACCTGTGCACGCAGCACGGCGCGCTGCTGGTGTTCGACGAAGTGATGACGGGCTTTCGTGTGGGCCTGCACGGCGCGCAAGGCGTGCTGGGCATCACGCCCGATCTCACGGTGCTCGGCAAGGTCATTGGCGGAGGCATGCCGCTGGCGGCTTTCGGCGGCCCGCGCGCCATCATGGAGCAGCTTGCACCGCTCGGCCCGGTCTACCAGGCCGGCACGCTCTCGGGCAACCCCGTGGCCACGGCCTGCGGCTTGGCCACGCTGAAGGAGATCGCCAAGCCCGGCTTCTATGAAGCGCTGTCGAAGAAGACGCAGTCGCTGGTCGCCGGCCTGAAGGCGGCTGCCGCGGCGGAAGGCCAAGCCTTCAATGCCGACAGCGAAGGCGGCATGTTCGGCTTCTTTCTCATGAACGAACTGCCGCAGAACTACGCGACCGTGATGACCACGGACAACGCGCAGTTCAACGCGCTGTTCCACGGCCTGCTCGACCGCGGCGTGTACATCGCACCGGCGCTCTACGAAGCGGGCTTTGTGAGCGCCGCGCACAGCGACGACGACATTGCCGTCACGATCGAAGCGGCAAGGCAGATCTTCAAGGCGTCCAAGCGCCGTTAAGCCGAACGTCCGTCCCGCCAAGAAAAAGGCCGGGCTGCCCACCAGCGAAACGCTGGCGGACAACCCGGCCTTCGCCCAGACGGGCGCATGAGCGGTTGGCGCTCAGTGGCGGAAGTGGCGCACGCCCGAAAGCACCATGACCACGCCGCGCTCGTCGGCGGCATCGATCACTTCCTGGTCGCGCATCGAACCGCCCGGTTGAATGACGCAGCTCGCACCGGCGTCGACCACCACGTCGAGGCCGTCGCGGAACGGGAAGAACGCATCGCTTGCCACGGCCGTGTCCTTGAGCGACAGGCCTGCATGCTCGGCCTTGATGCTCGCGATGCGCGCCGAATCGAGGCGGCTCATCTGGCCGGCGCCCACGCCCATGGTCATGCCGCCGGCGCAGAACACAATGGCGTTGCTCTTCACGTACTTGGCGACCTTCCATGCGAACAGCAGGTCTTGCAGCTGTTCGGGCGTGGGTTGTTTCTTGGTCACTACCTTGAGGTCGCTCACCGCGAGCTCGTGGTTGTCGGCGGTCTGGATCAGGAGGCCCGAGCCGACGCGCTTGACGTCCATTGCATTGCGGCCGTTGTCCCAGTCGGTGGCGCCACCCTTGGGCAATGCGATCTCGAGCACGCGCACGTTGAGCTTGGCCTTGGTGGCCTGGAACACTTCGAGCGCCTCGGGCGTGTAGCCGGGCGCCATCAGCACTTCGACGAATTGCTTGGCAATAGCCTGCGCGGTTTCGCCGTCGACCGGACGATTGAAAGCAATGATGCCGCCGAAGGCGGAAGTCGGATCGGTCTTGAAAGCCTTGCCATAGGCTTCGGCCGCATCCTTGCCAACCGCAACACCGCAAGGATTGGCATGCTTCACGATCACACAGGCCGGCACGTCGAAGCTCTTGACGCATTCCCATGCGGCGTCTGCGTCGGCAATGTTGTTGTAGCTGAGCTCCTTGCCTTGCAGCTGCCTGGCAGACACGAGCGAGCCCGGCGCCGGATGCAGGTCGCGGTAGAACGCGGCCTGCTGGTGCGGGTTCTCGCCATAGCGCAGGTCTTGCACCTTCACGAAGCGGCCGTTGCTTTGCGCCGGGAACAGCGAGCGCGTGGGCGCAGGCTGGCCGATGCTGGCCTCGAAGTCGATGGCCGAGAGATAGTCGCTGATGGCGCCGTCATAGTCGGCAATGCGGTTGAACGCGGCCACCGAGAACGCGAACTTGGTCTTGTCGCTGAGCTTGCCGCCGGCCTGGAGCTCGGCCAGCGCCACGGGATACTGCGAGGCATCGGTCAGCACGCCGACGTCTTTCCAGTTCTTGGCGGCGCTGCGCACCATGGCCGGTCCGCCGATGTCGATGTTCTCGATGGCGTCTTCGAGCGTGCAGCCGGCCTTGGCCACCGTGGCTTCGAACGGATAGAGATTGACCACCAGCAGGTCGATGGTGTCGATGCCGTGTTCCTTGATGGCCGCCACGTGCGCGGGCAGGTCGCGGCGCGCCAACAGGCCGCCGTGGATCTTGGGATGCAGCGTCTTCACGCGGCCGTCGAGCATTTCGGGAAAGCCGGTGTGGTCGGCCACTTCGGTGACCGGCAGGCCGGCATCGGCGAGCAGCTTGGCGGTGCCGCCGGTGGACAGCAGCTTGATGCCAAGGCCATGCAGCGCTTGCGCGAATTCGAGGATGCCGGTTTTGTCGGAGACGGAGATGAGTGCGGTCTGGGCCATGGAATATGCCGTGTAGTTATTTCAAAAGTTTGTGTTCAACCAGCTTCTTGCGAAGCGTGTTGCGATTCAGGCCCAACCATTGCGCAGCCTTCGACTGGTTGCCTTCGGCGCGCGTCATCACGACATCGAGCAAGGGCTTCTCGACCACGCGCACGAGCATCTCGTACATGCCGTCGGGTTCGGTGCCGCGCAAATCGCGAAAGTAGCTGTCCAGACTGGTGCGAACGCAGTCCTCGATGTGTTTCTTGCTCATGCTTTTCTTCTCTTCTTCTCTCTCAATCAGCGGCGCAAGCCGCCTCCTCTTCACCGGACAGCTCTTCGGCCGCCTGATGCACGGGCATGCGGTCCATGCGGTCCGCCAACCCGTCGAAATAATCGCCGACCGCACGCAGCTGCGCGGCGGAATCTTCGATGGTGTTCATCTGCGCGCGGAAGGCTTCGCCGTCCGCGAGCGTACGCACATACCAGCCGATGTGCTTGCGCGCCGTGCGCACGCCGCTGAACTCGCCGTAGAGCGCATAGTGCTCCACCAGATGATCGAGCAGCAAGCGACGAACTTCAATGACCAGCGGCGGCGCAAGATGCGTACCCGTTGCGAGAAAGTGAGAAATCTCACGAAAGATCCACGGCCGGCCTTGCGCCGCGCGGCCGATCATCACCGCATCGGCACTGGTGGCCGCGAGCACATCGCGCGCCTTCTCCGGTGAATTGATGTCTCCGTTGGCCACCACGGGAATGCGCACCGCGGCCTTCACGGCGGCAATGGTGTCGTACTCGGCGCTGCCCTTGTAGCCTTGCTCTCGCGTGCGGCCGTGCACGGTGAGCATCTGCACGCCGGCCGATTCGAAATCGCGCGCGAGCCGCACCGCATTGCGGTGCTCCTGGCTCCATCCGGTACGCATCTTGAGCGTGACCGGCACATTGAAAGGTTGGGCTGCATCCACCACCGCCTGCACGATCTCGCGCGCCAGCGGCTCGTCGCGCATCAACGCCGACCCGGCCCACTTGTTGCAGACCTTCTTGGCCGGGCAGCCCATGTTGATGTCGATGATCTGCGCGCCGCGCTCGATGTTGTAGACCGTGGCCTCGGCCATCATGGCCGCATCGGTGCCGGCGATCTGCACCGCGATGGGGCCGGGCTCGCCGTCGTGGTTGGCGCGGCGCGACGTCTTGAGCGTGTTCCAGAGGTCTTTGCGCGAGGTCACCATCTCGCTGACCGCATAACCCGCGCCAAGCTGGCGGCACAGCATGCGGAAAGGCCGGTCCGTCACGCCGGCCATCGGCGCGGCGAACAGGCGGTTTTCCAGCGTGTGAGTGCCGATCTGCAAGGTCATGGAGGAGATAGCGTCGCGAGTCCGGCTGCTGAAAAATGAGGCACGATTGTAGCCACGCGCGATTTCGGCGAATGAAACGATTTGCGCTTGAGGTAGGGGAATGAAACCCGCGCTCCTCGGCGCTTTCTCCGACCTGTTCAAGCAGCCGGGCTACCTATACTGCGTCGACTCATTTCACCTTATGCAAGCCTGGCTCGACGCTCTCCTGGCGCTACTTGCGCTTCCGCAATACGGCCTCTCTACGCTGTTCATCGCGGCCTTTGTGTCGGCCACGCTGTTGCCCGTGGGTTCGGAGCCGATTCTTTTCGGCCTGCTCAAGCTCAACCCCGAGATGTTCTGGCCGGCCATTCTGGTGGCAACCGTGGGCAACACGCTGGGCGGCGCCGTCGACTGGTGGATTGGCTACGGCGCACACAAGGTGGCAGACAAATACTCGCACTCGAAACATCATGTGCGCGTATTGAGCTGGCTGGAGCGGCTCGGCCCGAAGGCATGCCTCTTGAGCTGGCTGCCGATCGTCGGCGATCCGCTCTGCGCGGTGGCGGGTTGGCTCAAGCTGCCGTTCTGGCCATGCCTCGGCTACATGGTCATCGGCAAATTCTTGCGCTATGTGTGCATGACCGTCGCGCTGCTCTACATCTTTCCGGGGTAGCCCCGCGCTGCTCCCGGCGGGCTCAGCTCAATAGATCGTAGGGACCGCCGCGTTCCAGCGCACGCCGGTAGGCTGGGCGCGCGTAGATGCGCTCGAGATAGGCCATGAGGCGGGGACGCGTTGCATTCAGGCCGCCGCGCGCCTGCGAAGCTTCGACGGGAAAGCTCATCTGGATGTCGGCCCCCGTGAATTCACTGCCGGCAAACCATTCGCTCTTGCCGAGCTCGGCTTCCATGAAGTTCAGATGGCTCTCGATGTTGGGCATGACGATGGCCGCCTTGGCCTTACCCGAAATCATCTTTGCAATCGGCTTCACGAAGAAAGGCATCTTGCTGCGCTCGATCTTGTCGAACACCAGTTTCAGCAGCAGCGGCGACATGGCCGTGCCTTCCGCAAAGTGCAGCCAGTAGCGATAGCGCAGCGCCTCGGGTGTGCCCGCAGCCGGTGCCAACCGGCCGTTGCCATAGCGCTCGATCACCGTCTCGATGATCGCGCCCGATTCCGCAAGCGTGAGCCCGTCGTCCGTGGTGACCACCGGCGACTTGCCAAGCGGATGAACGGCCCGCAGCGAAGCGGGCGCCAACATGGTTTGCGGATCGCGCTGGTAGTGAACGATCTCGTAGGGCAGCCCGAGTTCTTCGAGAAGCCACAGCACGCGCTGCGAGCGCGAGTTGTTCAGGTGATGGACGGTGAGCATAGGTCGGCAGGTGCTTGAAGGAAGGGCGTGCCTTTTTCGTGGAACATCGCGGAACCGGCTTCGCCGGGCCGCTGGTGTTGCCCCCGGCGACGGGGTTGGCGTAGCGCCACGAAGTGCGCGAAGACTGGGGGTGAGCCAGTTAGGAACTGAAGAGGAAATTCATCACGTCGCCGTCCTTGACGACGTATTCCTTGCCTTCCGAACGCATCTTGCCCGCGTCCTTCGCGCCCTGCTCGCCCTTATAGGCGATGTAGTCTTCGAACGCGATGGTCTGGGCTCGGATGTAGCCCTTTTCGAAGTCGCCGTGAATCACGCCGGCCGCCTGCGGGCCGGTGTCGCCGATGTGGATGGTCCAGGCGCGCACTTCCTTCACGCCGGCGGTGAAGTAGGTCTGCAGGCCCAGCAGCTTGAAGGCCGCACGAATCAGGCGATTGAGGCCCGGCTCTTCCTGGCCGATTTCGGCGAGGAACATCTTCTTGTCTTCGTCGTCCATCTCGGCCAAGTCGGCTTCGATCTTGGCGCAGATGGCGACCACGGGTGCGCCCTGCTTGGCGGCGTATTCGCGCAGGCGGTCGAGGTACGGGTTGTTCTCGAAGCCGTCTTCGGCCACGTTGCCGACGAACATCGCGGGCTTGGCGGTGATGAGCGTGAAGCTCTTGACCAGCGGCTGCTCTTCCTTGGTGAACTCGAGCGCGCGCACCGGCGTGTTCTCGTTCAGCGCGGCCTGGCAGCGCTCCAGCAGGCCGACGAGCTTCTGCGCATCCTTGTCGCCCGAGCGGGCCACCTTGGTGTGGCGGTGCAGCGCCTTTTCTACCGTGGCCAGGTCGGCCAGGCAGAGTTCGGTCTGGATCACTTCGATGTCGGAGATCGGGTCGACCTTGCCGGCCACGTGAATCACGTTCTCGTCGTCGAAGCAGCGCACCACATTCACCGTGGCGTCGGTTTCGCGGATGTGCGCAAGAAACTTGTTGCCCAGGCCCTCGCCCGTGCTGGCACCGGCCACCAGGCCGGCGATGTCGACGAACTCGACGATGGCGGGCACCACGCGCTCGGGCTTGACGATCTCGCTGAGCTGCGCGAGCCGCGGATCGGGCACTTCCACCACGCCCACATTGGGCTCGATGGTGCAGAACGGATAGTTTTCCGCTGCGATACCGGCCTTGGTCAACGCATTGAAAAGGGTGGATTTACCGACGTTGGGCAGGCCGACGATGCCGCATTGCAAACTCATGGGGGGTCCTCTGGGTAACCCAGGATTTTAGGCGAGCCGGCTCAGCCACCGTTTGCGGAGTGTGCGAGACAGCTCAAATTGCTCAGGGTTAAACCCAAGAAGCAAACGTTTGCGCAAACGTTTTCGTTGGTTAATATTGGAGCCCCGGCCAAGACCGGCGCACCGCTCAACCACCTCAGGAGACACACCATCATGAAGTTCACCCGCCGTACGCTGCAGAGCGCAGCCGCACTGACGTTGCTGGGGGCCTTTGCCGCCACGCCCGCCCTCGCCCAGGAGAAGCCCAAGGTGGCGCTGGTCATGAAGTCGCTGGCCAATGAGTTCTTCCGCACCATGGAAGACGGCGCCAAGGCGCACCAGAAAGCCAACGCCTCGCAATACACGCTGGTGGCCAACGGCATCAAGGACGAGACCGACACGGCCGCCCAGATCAAGATGGTCGAGCAGATGATGGCGCAGAAGATCAATGCGCTGGTCATTGCGCCGGCCGATTCGAAGGCGCTGGTACCGGTGGTCAAGGCGGCCATCGACCGGGGCATCCTCGTGGTGAACATCGACAACCAGTTCGACGCCGCCGCGCTGAAGGAAAAAGGCATTCAGGTGCCCTTCGTCGGCCCCGACAACCGCGCCGGCGCCAAGCTGGTCGGCGATGAACTGGCCAAGAGCCTGAAGGCCGGCGACAAGGTCGGCATCATCGAAGGCGTGTCGACCACCTTCAATGCGCAGCAGCGCACCCTCGGCTACCAGGACGCCATGAAGGCCGCCGGCGTGACGGTGGTGGGCGTGCAGTCGGGCCAGTGGGAAATCGACAAGGGCAACACGGTGGCCGCCGGCATGATGCGTGAGCACCCCGACCTGAAGGCGCTGCTCGCGGGCAACGACAGCATGGCGCTTGGCGCCGTGGCCGCGGTCAAGGCCGCCGGCAAGACCGGCAAGGTGCTGGTGGTGGGCTACGACAACATCGGCGCCATCAAGCCGATGCTGAAGGACGGCCGCGTGCTTGCCACCGCCGACCAGTTCGCGGCCAAGCAAGCGGTGTTCGGCATCGAGACCGCACTCAAGGCGCTGGCCGACAAGAAGCCGCAGTCGAGCATGCCCGCCGAAGTGAAGACCGACGTGGTGCTGGTCACCAAGTCGTCGAAGTAAGCAACAAGAAAAAGAGTCGCCGTTGAACGCATCCGCCGCCGCCATGAACGCAAGCCTTGCACCGCCCGTGCTCTCGATGAGCGCGCTTGGCAAGGACTACGCGGCGCCGGTGCTCGACGACGTTTCTCTTGTGTTGAACGCCGGAGAGGTACTCGCGCTCACGGGCGAGAACGGTGCCGGCAAGAGCACGCTGTCGAAAATCGTCTGCGGCCTGGTGCAGCCGACGCGCGGCCAGATGCTGCTGGACGGCGTGCCGTTCCAGCCCGCATCGCGCCGCGACGCCGAGCGGCTGGGCGTGCGCATGGTCATGCAGGAGCTGGGACTGGTCAACACGCTGTCGGTGGCCGAGAACCTGCTGCTCGACCGGCTCCCCAACCAGGCGGGCTGGATCCGCCGCGGCAAGCTGCACGAGCTGGCCGCGCAGCAGCTCGCAAAAATCGGCATGCAGAACATCGACCCGGCCACGCCCGTGGCGCGGCTGGGCATCGGCCAGCAGCAGATGGTCGAGATTGCGCGCAACCTGCAGGACGACACGCGCGTGCTGGTGCTCGACGAGCCCACCGCCATGCTCACGCCACGCGAAACCTCGCACCTCTTCGAGCAGATCGAACTGCTGAAGGCGCACGGCGTGGCCATCGTCTATGTGTCGCATCGCCTCGAAGAGCTGCAGCGCATCGCCGACCGCGTGGCGGTGCTGCGCGACGGCCGCCTGGTCGACGTGCGCGCCATGGTCGGCGTGCGTGAATCCGAACTGGTGCAACGCATGGTGGGCCGCGCAGTGCACGAGCACGAAGGCCGCGACCGCCGCATGGCGGGCCCGGTTTTGCTGAGTGCAAGAGGCATTGGCCGCGCCCAGGTTGTGAAGGACGTGGACATCGACCTGCACGCGGGCGAAGTCATGGGCCTGGCGGGCCTGGTCGGCTCGGGCCGGACCGAACTCGTGCGGCTGCTGTTCGGTGCGGACCGCGCCGACCGCGGCGAGATTCTTCTCTACGACGGCGTTGCCAGCACGCAGCCGGTGCAGCGCGCGCCCAAAGGCTGGCGCTCGCCGATGCAGGCCATTCGCGCGGGCATCGGCCTGGTGACCGAGGACCGCAAGTCGCAAGGTCTGCTGCTCACCCAGCCGATTCGCGTCAACGCCACGCTGAGCGATCTGGGCGCCATTTCGCACGCCGGCTGGCTGCAACGCGCCAAGGAGCGCGGCATTGCCAGGCGGCTCGTCGAGCTGCTGCGCATTCGCTCGCGCAGCATCGAACAACCCGTTGCCACCTTGAGCGGCGGCAATCAGCAGAAGGTGGTGTTCGCACGCTGGCTGCACCGCGAGTGCAAGGTGCTGCTGCTGGACGAGCCCACGCGCGGCGTGGACGTGGGCGCACGTGCCGACCTGTACGCCGAACTCGACCGCATGACCGAGACCGGCAAGGCGCTCCTGATGGTGTCGAGCGACCTGCGCGAGCTGATGGCCATGTGCGACCGCATCGGCGTGATGAGCGCCGGCCGGCTGGTTGCGGTATTCGAGCGCGGCCAATGGAGCGAACAATCGCTGCTCGCCGCCGCTTTCAGCGACGCGGCAGGACGCGCCACCACTGCGACGAGCCCGACGGCCGCATCCGTCGTTTCCGATTCGAACCCGGCCCAACCAGCCCCAGCCGAGACACCATGAACTCAGCCGCCGCCACATCCGCCCAGCCCTCCGCTCTCAAGGGCCAGTTGGGCACCTACCTTGGCCTTACCGTCGTGCTCGTGGGCATGGTCGTGCTCTTCGGGTCGCTGAGCGAGTATTTCTTTACCCGCGAAACCTTCATTTCCATAGCCAACGAAATTCCTGCGCTCGCCGTGATGGCCGTTGGCATGACCTTCGTGCTGATCATCGCGGGCATCGATCTTTCGGTGGGTTCGGTGCTGGCACTCAGCGCCGCGGTCACGGCTGCGGCCATCCTGCAGTGGCAGCTCCCGGTTCCCGCGGCCGCCGCGCTGGGCTTGGCGACCGGGCTGGTGTGCGGCACGGTCACGGGCGCGGTGTCGGTGGCGTGGCGCCTTCCGAGCTTCATCGTCTCGCTGGGCATGCTCGAAGCGGTGCGCGGCGGTGCGTACCTGGTGACCGATTCGCGCACGCAGTATGTGGGCGACGCGATCTCCGGCTTGGCTGCGCCCTGGGTCGGCGGCATCTCCGCGGCTTTCGTGCTGGCAGTGGTGCTGGTGGCGGTGGGCCAACTGGTTCTCACACGCACGGTGTTCGGCCGGCATGTAGTGGGCATCGGCACCAATGAAGAAGCGATGCGGCTTGCGGGCATCGATCCGCGGCCGATCCGCATCATCGTGTTTGCGGCCACCGGCCTCCTGGCCGGGCTCGCGGGGCTGATGCAGTCGGCACGGCTCGAGGCGGCCGACCCGAATGCCGGCGTCGGCATCGAGCTGCAGGTGATCGCGGCCGTGGTGATCGGCGGCACCAGCCTCATGGGCGGACGCGGCTCGGTGGTCAACACCTTCTTCGGCGTGCTCATCATCGCGGTGCTCGAAGCCGGGCTCGCACAGGTGGGCGCCAGCGAGCCGAGCAAACGCATCATCACCGGCGCGGTGATCGTGGTTGCGGTGATCATCGACACCTTGCGCCAGCGCCGGGCCGATCGCCGCCTGGCCTGACGCTTCAAGAAAAGGAACACGCCATGGCCACCATCAAGGACGTTGCGCTGAGGGCAGGAGTTTCGGTTACCACCGTCTCGCATGTGGTCAACGATACGCGGCATGTAAGCGCCAAGGGCCGCGAGCGCGTGGAAGAGGCCATCCGCGAGCTGGGCTACGTGCCCAACGCAATGGCGCGCAGCCTGAAGAGCAACACCACGTCGACGCTCGGCATGCTGATTCCGAACAGCTCGAACCCTTACTTTGCCGAGATCGTGCGCATCGTGGAAGACCGCTGCTTCGGCGCCGGCTACACGCTGGTGCTGTGCAACACCGACGACGAGCCCCGGCGCCAGAGCGTGTACCTGCAGGTGCTGGCGGAGCGCCGCATCGATGGGCTGATCGTGGTGTCGACGGGCGCCGGCGACGACGACTCGCTGGTCACACAACTGCACGGCCTGCGCATTCCCACCGTGCTGGTCGACCGCGAAATTGCGGACCCCGCCTGCGACCTGGTGGAAACCGCCCACATGCAGGGCGGCCTGCTCGCGGTGCGGCACCTGCTTTCGCTCGGCCACAAGCGCATTGCCTGCATTGGCGGGCCGGTGGGCGTGATGCCGAGCGAGCAGCGCATCGAGGGCTGGCGCATGGCGCTGGCCGAAGCCGGCGCCGCCCCCAATGCGGACGCGCTGCTGTGGCGCGGCGGCTTCACGAGCCAAGGCGGCTACGAGGCGATGCACGCCATCTTGCGCACCGAGCACGCGCCTTCGGCCGTGTTCGTGTGCAACGACCTGATGGCCATCGGCGCCCTGCGCGCGGCGCATGAAAGCGGCGTGCATGTGCCGGATGATCTTTCGATCGTCGGCTTCGACGACATCGAACTCTCGGCCTATACCAGCCCGCCGCTCACCACCGTGGCGCAGCCCAAGGAGCGCATCGGCGCACTGGCGGTGGACATGCTGCTGGAGCGCGTGGGCGGCAAGCGGCGCGATGCGCGCAAGGTGGTGCTGCAGCCCGAGCTGCGCGTGCGCGCCTCGACGGCGCGGCATGCGAGCTTCCGCGAGGCGGCCGCGCCTGCCCCTGCCTCCGCGCCTGTTTCTTCTCCAACGGAAAACCGAAAGTCCCGCGCCCCGTGAGTTCCCAGCCTTCTTCTTCCAGCGCTGCGCAGCAGCCGCCCCGCATCGTGGTGCTCGGCAGCCTGAACATGGACATCGTGCTGCGCGTGCCGCAGGCGCCGTCCGCCGGTGAAACCCTGCTGGGCCGCTCGATCGCCCACATTCCCGGCGGCAAGGGTGCCAACCAGGCCGTGAGCTGCGCACGCGAAGGGGGCAGGGTCAGCATGATCGGCTGCGTTGGCAACGACGCGCACGGCCTGGCGCTGCGCACAGCGCTCACGCAAGACGGCATCGACACCGCCGCGCTGCGCACGGACGGCGCGGAGCCCACCGGCACCGCGCTGATCCTGGTGGAAGACAGCGGCCAGAACCGCATCGTGATGATTCCCGGCGCGAACGCAAAGGTCGAGATCGACGAGG